>NZ_JBJXVK010000008.1:0-166904 GCF_046159765.1 Pectobacterium artocarpous | reverse complement strand
GCCTGAGCGACCACCTTTAATCGGATGGCAATTACACAGAATTATTTACAGGGTCCCGAAATGGGTTTACCCTCATAGCAACTATTTTATCCCTTATTCGCGATCGCCCTCAGGCATTTCAAGCACCATCAGCAGAAAAGCATATTCCAACGCGATGTCATCATAACGCTTGAAACGACCGGATTTTCCGCCGTGCCCGGCATCCATGTCGGTGTACAACAGCACCAGACGATCGTCCGTTTTGACTTCCCGCAATTTCGCCACCCATTTCGCAGGTTCCCAATACTGCACCTGAGAATCGTGTAACCCAGTCGTCACCAGCAAATGTGGATAACACTGTGCGATAACGCCGTCATAGGGGCTGTATTGTTTGATGTAGTCATAGTAGGTTTGCTCATTCGGATCGCCCCACTCGTCATATTCGCCAGTCGTTAATGGGATAGACTCATCCAGCATCGTCGTCAATACATCAACAAAAGGTACCTGAGCGACAACGCCTTTAAACAGTTCAGGCGCCATATTCACTACCGCGCCCATCAATAATCCTCCCGCACTGCCCCCCATTGCGAACATGTTTTTCCTGTCGCCATAACCTTTTTCTATCAATGCCTGCGACACATCGATGAAATCCGTGAAGGAGTGCATTTTATTGAGCAACCGACCATCGTCGTACCACTGTTGCCCCAGTTCACCTCCGCCACGAATGTGCGTTAAGGCGAAGACGAACCCTCTGTCCAGCAGGCTCAAACGGCTAACGCTAAAATCCGGATCCATGCTATGGCTATAAGCGCCGTAGCCGTAAACCAGTATCGGGTTCTTACCTGGGCTGAAATGATCGCGATGGTAAACAAGAGAAACGGGAACCTCGACGCCATCTCGAACCGTGATCCACAAACGTTCACTCCGGTAATTGTCCGAAGAGAAATCTTTCACTTCAGCTTGTTTAAGTAACCGCTGTTCGCCCGAATCCAGATTCAATTCATACTGCGTACCAGGGGTTGTCATTGATGAATAGCCATACCGCATCAATGCCGTGTCTGGCGTCGGGTTGTAAGACAGCCATGTCACATAGCTCGCGTCATTAAAGGCAATCGTTTTTTCTTCTTGAGTATGCCAGTGAATCTGGCGCAGGCTGGTCAAACCGCGTTCCCGTTCTTCGACCACCAGCCAGTCTCGAAACAGTTCAAACCCTTCCAGCACGCGATTTTCACGTGGTGCAATCAGCGTTTCCAGCGTTTGCTCATCAGGTTTGTCCGAACGGTAGAGGCCAAAATTTTTGCCTTCCCGATTAGAACGCAGATAAAACTGGCCCTGATAGTGATCGATACCATATTCATGATCTTTCCGGCGTGGAATGCATACCTGCGGAACGGCATCCGGTCGTGTCGCATCAAGCAATAACACTTCCGTCGTCGTCGTGCTACTGAGATAAATGATGATGTAGTGCTCTGATGTCGTTTTACTCAGGTTGACATAATAGGTGTCGTCTTTCTCTTCATACACCAGTTCATCCTGCGCCGGATCGCTCCCCAAACGATGACGATAGACCTGATATGGCAATAACGTTTGCTCATGCTTGCGCACGTAATACAGAACTGTCGAATCCGCAGACCATTCCGCCCCCACCGTAACATTTTCGATCACATCTGGTAGCCACTCACTGCTGCTCAGATCGCGAAAACGAAGTGTGTACTGCCGACGGGATAAAAAATCCTCCGACAATGCCAGCAGTGCATTATTCGGGCTAACTTCAAGCGCGCCGAGGCTATAAAATTCGTGCCCTTCCGCTCGTTGATTCCCGTCCAGAAGCGTTTCCCACACGTCTGTTGCCTGCTCGGGCTGGCGCAGATAGATAGCGTACTCTTTACCCGGCTCATAGCGACTTTGATAACGATAACCCTTTCTGACATACGGCACAGACATATCCGTTGACGGGATGCGCTTAGCCATTTCGTCATACAGCGACCGTTTGCGCGCCTCATGAGGCGCCATGATCGCTTCGCTATAGGCGTTTTCCTGCTCCAGATAGGCCAGTACTTGCGGATCGGCACGCTGGTCATCACGCAGCCAGTAATAATTGTCGATACGCGTATCACCATGGGTGCTCATCACATGGGGGCGTTTTTCAGCTTGCGGTGTCTTCATCGCGTCGGATCTCGTTGTCTTAACATAAAATTTTCACTCTGCACGAAGAGTGGCACGATTGCCCAGCAATGCCAAGTCATCGCCTTATCTCTTGGTGCGCTTTTGCGCACCGCCTTCCAATGCACGCCCTCTTTAATGCGCACGCAAACGTTTTCGTTTATACTGCGGCCATTTTTCACAACCCGATCAGGTATAAGGTTATGTTAACGATTGGAACCGCCTTGCGTGCGGATGCCACACGAGTGATGCTACTTGGCTCCGGTGAATTAGGCAAAGAAGTGGCGATTGAGTGTCAGCGCTTGGGAATCGAAGTGATTGCTGTTGATCGCTATGCCGATGCTCCCGCCATGCAGGTTGCGCACCGCAGCCACGTCATCAATATGTTGGATGGCGATGCATTAAAAGCGTTGGTTGAAGCCGAACGCCCTGATTATATCGTGCCGGAAATTGAAGCCATCGCAACCGACATGTTGGTAACGCTGGAAAAGCAGGGTCACCATGTTGTTCCTTGTGCCGAAGCGACGCGCCTGACGATGAATCGTGAAGGCATCCGTCGTCTGGCGGCTGAAACTCTCGGCGTTCCCACTTCCACCTACCGTTTTGCCGACAGCGAAGAGAACTTTCGTCAGGCAGTAGATGCGATTGGCTATCCTTGTATTGTTAAGCCGGTCATGAGTTCCTCTGGCAAAGGGCAAAGCCTGATTCGCTCCGCGGAGCAGTTAGATCAGGCGTGGAGCTACGCCCAACAGGGGGGACGTGCAGGCGGCGGACGTGTCATCGTGGAAGAACTGGTTAATTTTGATTTTGAGATCACCTTACTGACCATCCATGCGGTTGACGGTATTCATTTCTGTGCGCCAATCGGCCACAGACAGGAAGACGGCGACTATCGCGAATCCTGGCAGCCACAGCAGATGAGTGCGCTGGCGCAGGAACGCGCACAGAAGATGGCCAGCGATGTCGTGAAAGCGCTCGGCGGCTATGGCCTGTTCGGCGTTGAACTGTTCGTCTGCGGCGATGAGGTGATTTTCAGCGAAGTCTCCCCTCGCCCGCACGATACCGGCATGGTGACGATGATTTCTCAGGATCTGTCCGAGTTTGCACTGCACGTTCGCGCGTTTCTGGGGTTACCGATTGGCGCAGTTCGTCAATATGGCGCATCGGCTTCCGCTGTAATTTTACCGGAACTCGATAGCAATAATGTGCGCTATCAGGGGCTGGAAAGCGCGCTACTCCCTCATACGCAAATTCGCCTGTTTGGTAAGCCGGATATCGGCGGTAAACGTCGCATGGGCGTCGCATTAGCCAGCGCAGAAACCACGGACGATGCCGTGACAATCGCCAAGCGCGTCGCGGCAGGTGTAAAAGTTAGCGGCTGATACGTTCTGCTACTGACTGGGTCAAGTTAAACGCCACTGACGGGGTTCTGTCCCCCTGCACAAAAAACGCAAGAGCGTTTTTCAACGCCGCTTGCGACGGCCCACAGGGTGAAGGACAAGGATGCCCGTCGTAAAAAAGGCCACTCACTACGAGTGGCCTGTATCATTCAGTCACGAGCACACTTAGGCTTTTGCACCTGCAACGGCTTCACGCGCCAATTCGGTAATACGCGCGTAATCACCGCTTTCCAGCGCATCGTTCGGCACCAGCCATGAACCACCCACGCACAGCACGCTTTTCAGCGCCAGATAGTCGCGGTAGTTATTTGGCGTAATACCACCGGTCGGACAGAAACGGATCTGAGCAAACGGACCCGCGATCGCCTGGAGCGCTTTCACGCCGCCGTTAGCTTCCGCTGGGAAGAATTTGAACTCACGCAGGCCGTAATCCATACCCAACATCAGTTCAGATACCGTGCTGATACCTGGAATCAACGGGATGTTGCCTGCCGTCGCGGCTTTCAGCAACGGTTCGGTCAAGCCGGGGCTGATGGCGAACTGGGCACCCGCTTCCACGACCGCAGCCAGTTGCTCAGGGTTGGTCACCGTACCTGCACCCACGATGGCTTCTGGTACTTCTTTCGCAATCGCGCGGATCGCGTCGATGGCACAGTCGGTACGCAATGTCAGTTCCAGAACGCGAACGCCGCCCGAGACTAACGCTTTTGCCATCGGCACCGCGTGTTCCAGTTTGTTGACTACAATAACAGGAACAACGGGACCCGTTGTCAAAATCTGTTCCGCGCTCGTTTTCCAGTTTTTCATCAAAAGTTATCTCCAGTCATGCCCAAAGGCATCATTAATTATATAGCGCGCCCCTGCCACAGGGATCTGCGTCACCGCAGATGTCCGACCGCACCGTTAGCCATACATTAAAAACTGTAGGATGCCGAACATGCTCGGCATCTCAATTACTGACTTATTATCAAAGAATTACTCAAACTCATTCCAGGAACGGCCATCGCGGGTAATCATCGCCACGGATGCCACTGGCCCCCAGCTTCCAGCCTGATACGGTTTCGGCGCATCATTGTCCATCGCCCACGCCTCCATGATGGAATCCACCCATTTCCAGGCTTCTTCCACCTCATCACGACGGACGAACAGTGCCTGAATACCACGCATGGTTTCCAGCAGCAGACGCTCATAAGCATCGGCCAAATGCTGCTGATTAAAAGTTTCGGAGAAGCTTAGATCCAGTTTCACCGTTTGCAGGCGGTGTTTGTGCTCTAATCCCGGGATTTTATTCAGAATCTGGATTTCTACACCTTCATCAGGCTGCAAACGAATGATCAGCTTGTTCTGCGGCAACTGTTGGTAAGAATCGTGGAACAGATTCAGCGCAGGGTTCTTAAAGTACACGACGACTTCTGAACATTTGGTCGGCAGACGTTTACCGGTACGCAGGTAGAACGGCACGCCGGACCAGCGCCAGTCATCAATATCGACACGAATCGCGACAAAGGTTTCCGTGCTGCTGATTTTATTCGCGCCTTCTTCTTCCAGATAGCCCGGCACTTTATGTCCCTGAACAAAACCAGAAGTATATTGGCCACGTACGGTCGTTTCATGCACGTTGGAACGATCGATACGACGCAGTGAACGGAGCACTTTCACTTTTTCATCACGGATACGGTCGGTCGTCAGGTCAGATGGCGGTGACATCGCAATCATCGTCAGAATCTGCAACAGATGGTTTTGGATCATGTCGCGCATCTGGCCCGCTTTATCAAAATAGCCCCAGCGCCCTTCAATCCCGACTTCTTCAGCTACCGTAATCTGCACATGGTCGATCGTCCGGTTATCCCAGTTTGAGGAGAACAGCGAGTTGGCAAAACGCAGCGCCAGCAGATTCAGTACGGTTTCTTTACCCAGATAGTGGTCGATACGATAAACCTGACACTCGTTGAAGTATTCTGCGACCTGATCGTTAATAACGCGGGAAGACGTCAGATCGGTACCCAGAGGCTTTTCCATCACCACGCGCGCCGGCTCTTTATTCAGCCCTGCGGTTCCAAGCCCTTTGCAGATCGCTCCAAATGTGCTCGGCGGCATCGCAAAATAGTTGATAGTGGTACGGTTTTTCTGGTCAAGCATCTTGCCCAGCTTGTTGAACGCTTTCGTGTCTTCCACGTCAAGATTGCAGAAATCCAGCCGACTGCTTAGCGTTTCCCACAACTTATCGTCGATGGCTTCTTTCATAAAGGTGTCAAGTGCTTCGTGCACGACGCGGGTATACTCCGCTTTATCCCAATCTGCGCGGCCCACCCCGATAATTTTGGTGTCCGCATGGATGTGGCCTGCTTTTTCCAACTGGTACAGGGAAGGCAGCAATTTACGGCGCGCCAGATCGCCCTTGGCACCGAAAATAACCAGATCGCACGCTTGGGCTGTTGAAGTTACCGCCATGTTCATCTCCTCGTTGCAGGATACTGTAATTTTATTACAGCGATAATGTACTCTTTTTGACTACAGCCAGTAAACCCATCATAAAAATGCCAAATAATGGTCGCTACTAGCTGAAAACCACACATAAATCGGTCTGCACAGAGGCTGAAATCACTTAAGTATTCGCCCTAAAGCGAAATTTTTCGTCGTTTCTGACAGTCGATTACTTTTCTGAAAGTTAGACACATGTCATGTTCTGGCAAAAAAAGGATCCAACTTAGCATGTTGCCCTCTGCCAACCACTACAGGGTCGTAGTATATTTTCACGACTTGCATTTTTTCACGTAATACATGCCAGTTGTACCTTTAGTTGAAATTGGAAAAAACTTACATGGCCCTTGTCGTATGAATATGCTGGAAAAAATCCAGAGTCACCTAGAACTCTTGAGCAAATCGGAAAGAAAAGTTGCTGAAGTGATCCTGAGCACTCCGCAAACAGCCATTCACTCCAGCATCGCGACCTTAGCCAAAATGGCCGATGTTAGCGAACCAACGGTCAATCGTTTCTGTCGTCGCCTTGAAACGAAAGGTTTTCCCGATTTTAAACTACATCTGGCGCAAAGTCTGGCAAACGGTACTCCGTATGTGAACCGTAACGTTGAAGAAGATGACAGCGTTGATGCCTACACCAGTAAAATCTTTGAATCCGCAATGGCTGGCCTGGAACAGGTGAAATCCAGCCTGGATGTCACCGCCGTCAACCGCGCCGTGGATTTGCTGACACAGGCGAAAAAAATCTCTTTCTTCGGTCTGGGCGCTTCCGCTGCTGTCGCACACGATGCGATGAACAAATTTTTCCGCTTCAATATTCCCGTCGTTTATTTTGATGACATCGTTATGCAGCGCATGAGTTGCATGAACTCCAGCGACGGCGACGTGGTGGTATTGATCTCCCACACTGGCAGAACCAAAAGTCTGGTCGAAATGGCACAGGTGGCACGCGAGAACGACGCGACCGTTATCGCGATCACCTCTGACGGCACGCCGCTGGCGCGTGAAGCCTCGCTGGCGCTACGGCTTGATGTGCCTGAGGATACCGATGTCTATATGCCGATGGTGTCCCGCATCGCCCAGTTGACGTTGATTGACGTTTTGGCGACAGGGTTCACGCTACGCCGCGGAGAAAAGTTTCGTGATAACCTGAAACGGGTCAAAGAGGCCTTGCGCGAATCTCGCTTTGATAAAGACGAGCGACTGATTAATCCCTTCAGGTGATTGCTAAGTTTTACGTTGTGCGTTGTTTTTTAGTTATATCTATGAAAAATGAGCAGTATCATCTACCCGCTTCATCTTGAATGGCCACGGACGACGGGCATGGAAAGATGGCGGGAATTACCTGTACAGTATGATAATCAGACATCAACACGATGTTCGGATAACGCAGATGAAATAGTTTTGTTGTAAAGTGACATTTTGCACCGTTATTCGACGCTTAATCGCAACACTACAGCTTCACAAGTGAACGGAGTTATACATGTCCAGACGGCTCAGAAGAACCAAGATTGTCACCACCCTAGGGCCCGCTACCGACCGCGAGAATAATCTCGAAAAGATTATCAGTGCGGGTGCTAACGTAGTACGCATGAATTTTTCTCACGGCACACCAGAAGATCATCTATTACGTGCCAACAAAGTTCGTGAAATTGCGGCTAAATTAGGCCGCCATGTTGCCATTCTCGGCGATCTACAGGGTCCAAAGATTCGTGTTTCTACCTTCAAAGAAGGTAAAATTTTCCTGAATGTCGGCGACAAATTCCTGCTGGATGCCAACTTAGCGAAAGGCGAAGGCGATAAAGAAAAAGTGGGGATCGATTACAAAGGCTTGCCGAGCGACGTCGTACCTGGCGATATCCTGTTACTGGATGATGGCCGAGTACAGTTGAAAGTGCTTCAGGTTGAAGGTCTGAAAGTTTATACCGAAGTCACCGTTGGTGGCCCGCTGTCTAACAACAAAGGCATCAACAAACTCGGCGGCGGTCTGTCTGCTGAAGCACTGACGGAAAAAGATAAAGCCGATATTATTACTGCCGCAAAAATTGGCGTCGACTATCTGGCCGTCTCTTTCCCTCGTACCGGTGAAGATCTAAACTATGCACGCCGTCTCGCGCGCGATGCGGGCTGTCACGCCAAAATCGTATCAAAAGTTGAACGTGCTGAAGCCGTCTGCTCAGATGCCGCGATGGATGACATTATTCTGGCTTCCGACGTGGTGATGGTGGCGAGGGGCGATCTGGGCGTTGAAATCGGTGACCCAGAGCTGGTGGGCATTCAGAAAAAATTGATTCGTCGCGCCCGTCAGTTGAACCGTGCAGTCATTACCGCCACGCAGATGATGGAATCGATGATAACCAACCCGATGCCAACGCGTGCAGAGGTTATGGACGTCGCCAACGCCGTGCTAGATGGTACCGATGCGGTCATGCTGTCGGCAGAAACCGCCGCGGGGCAGTATCCGGCTGAAACCGTCGCCGCCATGGCAAGAGTCTGTCTAGGCGCGGAGAAAATCTCAAGCATCAACGTCTCCAAACACCGCCTTGACGTGCAATTTGATAACACGGAAGAATCTGTCGCGATGTCTGCAATGTATGCCGCCAACCACCTGAAAGGGGTGACGGCGTTGATCGCTATGACGGAATCGGGCCGCACCGCGTTGATGATGTCCCGTATCAGTTCTGGATTGCCGATTTTTGCCATGTCTCGCCATGAGCAAACGCTGAACCTGACCGCGTTATACCGTGGCGTTACCCCCGTGCATTTCGATAGCTATACGGACGGGGTGGCGGCCGCTAACGATGCGGTGATTCGTCTACGTGATAAAGGGTTCCTGATGTCTGGGGATCTGGTTATCGTCACACAGGGCGACATCATGGGTACCGTAGGCACCACCAACACGATCCGTATCCTGCGCGTGGAATAATCTTTACCATCACCGTCCGCTAGCAGGCAGACGGTTCTTTCCAGCAAAAAGCCGGACGATTTCTCGTCCGGCTTTTTTATCTCTCTTTGCATCCGTCATTCCACACGTAGTTACGCAACGTCGTAGCGCGATATACCTAATTGCGATATAAATCATCCCGACAATACGGTTCAATCTCGCCCGGTTTGCGGGTTTTCAACAGCTTCAGAATCCAGGTGTATTGCTCAGGATTCGGTCTGACCAAAATTTCCACTTCTTCATTCATGCGTCGTGCAATATAGGCGTCATCCGCCTCTGCCAAATCATCCATCGGCGGGCGAATAAACACATCCAGACAGCCGTCTTTCGCGTTATACACTGGGAATAGCGGTATGATATCAGCGCGGCATACTTTCATCAGTCGCCCGACAGCAGGCAGCGTTGCTTTATAGGTCGCAAAGAAATCAACGAATTCGCTATGCTCAGGGCCGTGATCCTGATCGGGAAGGTAATAGCCCCAGCATCCGGAACGCACTGAGCTGATAAACGGCTTAATACCGTCGTTACGAGCATGGATACGACCGCCAAAGCGACGGCGTAATCGATTCCACCAATAATCCACTAACGCGTTCTTCTGATTGTGGAACATAGCTGCCATACGCTGCCCGCGCGAAGTCAGCAGCATCGCCGGAATATCGACGCCCCAGCCGTGCGGAACCAGAAAGATCACGTTCTTATCTTGTTCTTTAATACGGTCCAGAATGTCTTCACCATGCCAGCGAACATATTTCTCGATTTTCTTCGGGTTGCGGATCCCTACTTCCACCATCATGATCATTGACTGAGGCGCTGTCGCAAACATGTCATCGATGATGGCTTCACGCTGCGCTTCCGTTAAATCCGGCATACAGTACAGCAGGTTAATGCGGGCACGGCGGCGGGCACCTTTTGATATTTTCCCGACAAAACGCCCCACCCCACCCAACACCGGATTTCTTAATCGTGCCGGAACATAGGCGGCGAGCGCCATTACACCAACACCTAACCAAACGCCCCAATAGCGCGGATGAAAAAAGGCGCGTTGAAACTGGGGAATAAATTCAGCGTTCGATTTTTTTTCTTTTTCCATGCCTAAACTCTTCAGATCAATCAGTAAAACATAATCATAATTGGCACTTAGCGTTTAGCAAACTCGCTAACAATGACGTAAAAACACGCCCGCTTAGCAACCAAAAATCAGGAGACCGTGTTCTATAACATGAACATGCTTTATAAATGAAAATGCCGGCAGCAAGCCACCGGCATAAAACACCGTCAGTATCATTAATCAAACTTAAGCTGCGGTACCACTTCTTTCACCTGCGCCAGATAATCACGACGCTCTTTGCCCGTCAGTCCTTCAGAACGTGGCAGTTTAGCCGTGAGCGGGTTGACCGCCTGCTGGTTGATCCAGAATTCATAATGCAGGTGTGGGCCAGTAGAACGCCCTGTGTTGCCAGACAACCCGATACGATCGCCACGTTTCACTTTCTGCCCAGGTTTAACCAGGATGCGATGCATGTGCATGTAACGCGTGGTGTACTGCCGACCATGACGAATAGCCACATAGTTCCCCGCTGCGCCGCTGCGCTTCGCAATCACCACTTCACCATCACCGACAGCCAGAACCGGTGAACCGACGGGCATGGCAAAATCGACACCTTTGTGCGGTGCGACACGCCCTGTCACCGGGTTCAAACGGCGTGGGTTAAAGTTGGAAGAGATACGGAATTGTTTCATGGTTGGGAAACGCATGAAGCCTCGCGTCAAACCTGAACCTTCGCGATCATAAAATTTACCGTCTTCCGCGCGAATAGCGTAATAATCTTTACCACCAGTATTTAAACGAACGCCGACCAGTTCACTCTGCTCACTTTTGCCATCAAGCATTTCACGGGATATTAGGGCAGAGAAGGTATCGTCCTTACGTAATTTACGAAAATCCAACTGCCATTGCAGTGCTTTGATGACTTCACGCACTTCTGTGCTGGTTAAACCGGCATTTTTAGCACTACTGACAAAACTGCCACTTACCCGGCCATTCAAAACACTGTTGCGCCACTCGCCTTTCAGCGTTTCAATACGTTCTTTGAAATCGGCACCAACACGCTCATAAATACGTGTTTCACGACGGGACATCTGCCAGGTCAAACTTTTCAAGTCACCGTTTTCACCCAGAACCCATGAAATTTGCTGACCGATTTTCAGATTACGCAAATCTTTATTCTGCTCTGCAAGCTGAGTGACATCCGCAATATCAATGCCGTACTGCGTCAAAATGCTACTTAAGGTATCGCCAGTTGAAACCACGTACTCGTGTACGCCACCTTCATCGGCGACCTTGTCATCTAGCTCATCTTGTGGAATGTCATCATCTGGCGAGGGTTGGTCTATCGGTTCACTGGCCTCTGGCGTCAGCGTACGCAGTTGGCTGGTTTCCAGCTCGATATCTTTAACGATGACGGGCGCATCATCGACCTGGGGGTAAACAAAAGGCCGCCAAACAGCAACGGTCAATGTCACAACGGTAAGCGACCCCAGCATGACGCGGTGGGGCCGAGGTAAGCTGTTATACGCCAGAGCGATAGTTCGGACTATCTGCTGCACTTATTCGTATCCTCATGATTTTTCCTCCAGACAGCTCACATACTGGTTTGATAGCTGCAACAAGAAATCGGCATAGCTATCTCTACCCAGTGCAATATTGCTTCCCAATGGATCGAGCACACCCGAGCGCACGTCGGTTCCCTTGGCAACAGCATTAATAACGGCTGGCCTGAATTGTGGTTCAGCAAAAACGCATACAGCTTTATGCTCAACCAACTGTGTTCGTATTTGATGTAAACGCTGTGCTCCGGGTTGTATTTCGGGGTTAATCGTGAAGTAACCCAAGGGACTTAATCCGTAGTGTTTCTCAAAATAGCCATAGGCATCATGGAACACGAAATAGCCTTTCCCCTGCACAGGCGCTAGCATCTTAACAATTTTTTCATCTGCTTGCGCGATTTTATCCGTGAAATAAAGCAGATTCGCGTCTAGTTTGTCCTTATTCTGAGGCATAAGTTCCAATAATTTTGCATGAATGGCAATTGCCGCCTGTTTCGTCATCTCCGGCGACAGCCAAATGTGCATATTGAACTCGCTATGATGGTGACCATCGTCTCCATCATCAGGGGCGGCATGGCTGTGACCGTGGCCTTTTTCATGGTCATCATGCACCTGTTCATGCTCATTCTCATGATCGTGCCCGGCCTCTTTTTCCAGCTCGGATTTAATGGCTGGCAACGCGGAAAGTGCAATCTGCTTTGCTGGTGGAATTTTCGCTAACGGCTTTCCGAGGAAGGCTTCCATTTCTGGCCCAACCCAAATCACCAGATCGGCAGACTGTAAACGCTGGACATCAGACGGACGCAAGGCATAATCGTGGGGAGATGCGCCATCAGGCAACAGAACCTCAGTTGGCGTTACGCCATCAGCAATCGCTGACGCAATGAATCCCAACGGACGAATTGAAGTAATGACCGCAGCGGATGCCGCACTGATTGACATCCCGCTGGTGAGTAGCGCGCTGGCAACAAACACTCTTTTTAACCATTTTTTTGCTGAATAGATTGCTGCATGAAAATCGCTCCTATCGATTTTTATCGTGCTTCTTGTTATATTATAACGTTACATGAGTTATGCAAAACCGAATTATATGTCCACATTGGTATCACTTAATAATATTTCCGTTACATTTGGCAGCCGAAAGGTTTTATCAGATATTTCGCTGACCTTGCAGGCAGGCCGAATTCTAACGCTACTGGGGCCGAATGGCGCAGGGAAATCGACGCTGGTACGCGTAGTTCTGGGGCTACTCTCCCCCACCTTCGGCTCACTGGTACGGGATCCCGCACTACGTATCGGCTACGTTCCACAGAAGCTGCATCTGGATACCACGCTGCCGTTGACCGTCAGCCGCTTCATGCAACTGCGCCCCGGCGTGAAAAAGCAGGATATTTTACCTGCCCTTAAGCGCGTTCAGGCAGCACACCTGCTGGAACAACCGATGCAGAAACTTTCCGGCGGCGAAACCCAACGCGTGCTGTTAGCCCGTGCATTGCTCAATCAGCCCCAGCTTCTGGTTCTGGATGAACCAACCCAAGGTGTCGACGTCAATGGGCAACTAGCGCTGTACGATCTCATCAACCAACTACGGCAGGAATTCCACTGCGGTGTGCTGATGGTCTCGCACGATCTGCATTTGGTGATGGCGAAAACCGATGAAGTCTTGTGCCTTAATCAACATGTTTGCTGCTCCGGCACGCCTGAAGTTGTTTCCCTTCATCCTGAATTTTTAGCGATGTTTGGCCACCGCGGCGCAGAACAATTGGCGATTTATCGCCATCACCATAATCATCGTCACGATCTACAGGGACGTATCATTCTGAAAAGACAAGGTGGAAACGACGCATGATCGAACTGCTGTTTCCCGGTTGGCTGGCGGGAATATTGCTGGCTATTGCGGCAGGCCCGCTTGGTTCGTTCGTCGTCTGGCGGCGAATGTCTTACTTCGGCGATACGCTGGCACACGCATCCTTACTCGGCGTTGCTTTCGGCCTGCTGCTGAACATTAACCTGTTTACTGCCGTCATCGCCGTGACACTCATTCTGGCTTTGGGGCTTGTCTGGCTGGAACGACGTCCCTATCTGGCCGTCGATACCTTACTCGGCATCATGGCACACAGTGCCCTGTCCCTGGGATTGGTTGTTGTTAGCCTGATGAATAACGTGCGCGTGGATCTGATGGCTTACCTGTTTGGTGATTTGCTTTCCGTCACGACAGAGGATCTGTGGGTCATCGCTGCGGGTGTGATTATCGTTATTGCCATTATCTGCTGGCAATGGCGCGCACTGCTTTCTATGACGATTAGTCCGGAACTGGCGCACGTCGACGGCGTGAAGCTACAGCGCACCAAGCTGCTCCTGATGCTAACCACTGCATTAACGATTGGTATTGCCATGAAATTTGTTGGGGCACTGATCATTACGTCACTGCTGATTATTCCCGCTGCCAGCGCCAGACGCTTCGCGCGGACACCGGAACAAATGGCAAGTATCGCGATTATTGTTGGCATGATTGCCGTGACGGCTGGCCTGGCCTTCTCAGCCGGTTACAATACGCCGGCCGGGCCATCAGTGGTGCTGTGTGCATCGCTGCTGTTTATTATCAGCCTGCTGAAGCGACAACCCATCTAGCAGCAGTACAAGATTAAAAAAAGCCCTTCTGAATGCCACTTCCAGAAGGGCTTTTCTTTGTTGGGTGCAATGTGGGAAGCCTGATTCTAGCCACATAAACTCAGGGAGACCTCATGGTCTCCCTGAATGTGAAAAATGTGGAAAACGTGCGCGAATGACGCTACTCCTCGCGCGTTAATCCAAAGTGCCGATAGGCATGCTGCGTCGCCATCCGACCACGCGGCGTACGCTGAATAAATCCTTGCTGAATCAGAAAAGGTTCCAGAACGTCTTCAATCGTTTCACGTTCTTCGCCAATCGCTGCCGCTAAGTTATCCAGTCCGACAGGGCCGCCCATGAATTTATCGATGATTGCCAACAGCAGCTTGCGATCCATGTAGTCAAAACCTTCGGTATCCACCGCCAGCATATCCAGCGCCTGCATCGCCACGGCTCCGGTAATTGCTCCTTCCGACTTCACCTCGGAAAAATCGCGTACCCGGCGTAATAAGCGGTTGGCAATACGCGGTGTACCACGCGAACGACGCGCGACCTCAAGCGCCCCGTCCGACGTCAGATCCAGCCCTAAACACTGTGCGCTGCGGCCGACGATATACTGTAGATCGGTGACGTTATAAAACTCCAGACGTTGCACAATACCGAAACGATCACGCAGCGGCGACGTTAACGAGCCAGCACGCGTCGTTGCGCCAATCAGCGTAAAAGGCGGCAAGTCGAGTTTGATCGACCGGGCAGCAGGCCCTTCGCCGATCATGATATCCAACTGGTAATCTTCCATCGCCGGGTACAGCACTTCTTCCACAACGGGCGACAAACGATGGATTTCATCAATGAACAGCACATCATGCGGTTCAAGGTTAGTCAGCAGCGCGGCGAGGTCACCGGCTTTTTCCAGCACTGGGCCCGACGTCGTGCGCATATTCACGCCCATCTCATTGGCGACAATATTCGCCAATGTCGTTTTCCCCAGACCAGGAGGGCCAAAAATGAGCAGATGATCCAGCGCATCCCCGCGTTTACGAGCCGCCTGAATAAAAATCTCCATCTGCACACGCACCTGCGGCTGCCCCACATATTCGGTCAGCAGTTTGGGTCTCATCGCACGGTCAAGAAACTCTTCTTCTGGGACGGCGTCAGCGGAAATCAAACGATCGGCTTCTATCATGAATACCTCACAGCGCCGCGCGCAGTGCATCCCTGATCAGGGTTTCACAGTCAGCGTCGGGACGCGCAATTTTGGCAATCATGCGGCTAGCTTCCTGTGGTTTATAACCCAGCGCAACCAGTGCGGCGGAGGCTTCCGCTTCAGGATCGCTGGTGCGGCTCTCTGCGTTCTCAGGCGACGCCAGCGGTATATCGCTGACTGGATTAAACAGATCGCCACTCAAGCCCTTGAAGCGATCTTTCATTTCAACAACCAGTCTTTCCGCCGTTTTCTTACCCACGCCAGGGAGTTTAACCAGCGCACCGATTTCTTCACGCTCAACCGCACTGACAAACTGTGTCGCAGACATGCCTGAGAGAATCGCCAGCGCCAGCTTCGGCCCAACGCCATTCACTTTGATCAGTTCGCGGAACAGCGCCCTCTCCTGCTTATCATTAAAACCAAACAGCAGTTGTGCATCTTCACGGACAACGAAATGGGTAAAGATAATCGCTTCCTGATTGAGAGCAGGGAGTTCGTAAAAGCACGTCATCGGCATATGGACTTCGTAACCCACGCCGTTAGCTTCTATCAGCACCTGCGGCGGCTGTTTTTCCAGGATAATGCCCCTGAGACGACCTATCACGTTGCGCTTCCTTTTACTTAGGGAATGAATGGCTTGAAGTATGATGAGTATATAACATAAAAAAGGCTGGATGAATATCCAGTCTCCTGTTTCAGCGCAGTCGTCCTGCCAGCGGATTCACTTTCGCCGCCGATGTACGCAGCAGGCTTTGGCTAAAGTGGCAGTGCGTAATGGCGATCGCCAGCGCATCGGCAGCATCCGCCTGTGGACTAGCCGACAGCTTCAGCAGTGAGCGAACCATATGCTGTACCTGCTTTTTATCCGCTGCGCCCGTTCCTACCACGGTTTGCTTGACCAAACGCGCAGCGTACTCGAACACTGGCAAATCCTGATTCACCCCCGCGACAATAGCCACACCGCGCGCCTGTCCCAGCTTTAAGGCTGAATCCGGATTTTTCGCCATGAAAACCTGCTCAATCGCCATACAGTCTGGGCGAAATTGCGTGATGATTTCACTGACGCCAGCGTAAATCAGCTTCAGCCGCGTAGGCATATCATCCACCACGGTGCGGATACAACCGCTGCCGAGATACGTCAGATGACGCCCATGCTGACGGATAATGCCATAGCCCGTCACGCGCGAACCGGGGTCGATGCCGACTATGATTGTCATGATGCTACGATTATCATCGCGTCGCTCCGCCGATTCGCCCGTGTGGGTAGCCGTTTCTACTCTGCATTACCGAGTTGCCATTACAGCAGTTCAGCCACCTCATCGGAGATCTCACCATTGTGGTAAACCTCCTGCACATCGTCGCAATCTTCCAGCATGTCGATCAGACGCATCAGCTTCGGTGCCGTTTCCGCATCCATATCCGCCTTGGTTGACGGAATCATGGAGACTTCCGCAGACTCCGCTTTCAGGCCTGCCGCATCCAGCGCATCTTTCACGTTACCGAATGTTTCCCACGGCGTGAAGACATCAATTGCACCGTCATCGTACGTCACGACATCGTCCGCACCCGCTTCCAACGCTGCATCCATTACCGCATCTTCATCCAGACCTGGCGCGTAAGAAATAACGCCTTTCTTGGTGAAAAGGTACGAAACAGAACCATCCGTCCCCAGGTTGCCACCGGTTTTCGTAAACGCATGGCGCACTTCGGAAACCGTGCGGTTACGGTTATCACTCAGGCACTCCACCATGACTGCGGTGCCGCCCGGACCGTAACCTTCATAAATGATGGTTTCCATGTTGGCATCTTCGTCACCGCCGACGCCACGGGCAATCGCGCGGTTCAGGGTATCGCGCGTCATGTTATTGGACAGGGCTTTATCGATCGCGGCGCGCAGACGTGGGTTAGAACCCGGATCGCCACCGCCCAGCCGGGCGGCGGTAACCAGTTCGCGGATAATCTTGGTAAAGATTTTACCGCGCTTGGCGTCCTGTGCTGCTTTACGATGCTTTGTGTTCGCCCACTTACTATGACCTGCCATAAAAATCTCCGAAAAAAGCCTGTTCAGGCCGGATAAATAACAAATTCCTCAATCGCCTGCCGGTTACTCCAGGACTTGGTCAGCTGTGCCGCATGGGGTACATCCAACCACTGGTAAGCAAGGTGCTCAGATAATTGCACCTCGCGCTCAGCAGGTAACGCCAGACAAAACCAGTGTTCGGTATTGTGCGTTACTCCCGGCGCATAGCGACGTCTCAAATGAGCAAATAGCTCAAACTCAATACAGCGCTGACAGTCAAAGAGTGATAACGCTTCTGCGGATATATCAATGTTAACTTCTTCTTTGACTTCACGCTGTGCAGCATACGGCGCACTTTCCCCTTCTTCTATGCTACCGGTTACCGACTGCCAGAATTCAGGATCGTCACGCCGCTGCAACATCAGCACTCGCCCGGTGTCACGAGCATAAATCACCACCAGAACCGAAACGGGCCGCTTATATACCATCTTATTCGTTCTCGGATTTTCCATCCTGAGCCGCTTTCCCTTTTACGACAACCGCAATAGCAAGCTCTTCCAGCGAGGCCGGGTTGGCGAAACTTGGCGCTTCCGTCATCAGACAGGCTGCTGCCGTTGTTTTCGGGAAAGCGATAACATCACGAATGTTATCGGTGCCCGTCAGCAGCATCACCAAACGGTCAAGGCCAAACGCCAGACCTGCATGCGGCGGCGTACCATATTTCAGCGCGTCCAGCAGGAAGCCAAATTTTTCACGCTGTTCTTGTTCGGTAATGCCCAGAATGCTGAACACAGTTTGTTGCATATCACCGTTGTGAATACGCACAGAACCACCGCCCACTTCATAACCGTTAATCACCATGTCATAGGCGTTGGCAATCGCCGAAACCGGGTTGGCTGCCAGATCAGAAGGCTGCATGTCACGCGGTGCGGTAAACGGATGGTGCATCGCAGCCAGCCCGCCTTCGCCATCTTCCTCAAACATCGGGAAATCGACGACCCAGAGCGGTTCCCAGCTGTTGTCTTTCGTCAGGCTCAAATCGCGGCCCAGCTTGAGACGCAGCGCGCCCAGCGCATCGGTCACCACTTTCGCGCTGTCTGCGCCAAAGAACAGGATGTCGCCATCTTGCGCCGCGGTACGATCCAACAACGCAGACAGGATGTCTTCATTCAGGAATTTCGCGACAGGGCTTTGAACGCCTTCCAGCCCCTTGGCGCACTCGTTGACCTTAATGTAAGCCAGACCTTTCGCACCATAGATTTCGATAAACTTGCCGTATTCATCAATCTGCTTACGACTCAGTTGCGCGCCGCCGGGAACGCGGATAGCGGCAACGCGACCTTTGGCATCGTTTGCCGGGCCGGAGAACACTTTAAAGTCGATATCTTTAACCAGATCGGCAACGTCAACCAGTTCCAGCGGGTTACGCAAATCCGGTTTGTCAGAACCAAAACGGCGCATCGCTTCTGCGAACGTCATGATCGGGAAATCACCCAGATCGACGCCTTTTGCGTCCAGCCACAGTTCACGCACCAGTTTCTCCATCACTTCACGCACCTGCGATGCGGTCATGAAAGAGGTTTCCACATCGATCTGGGTAAATTCTGGCTGTCTGTCCGCACGCAGGTCTTCGTCACGGAAGCATTTGACGATTTGATAGTAGCGATCAAAACCGGACATCATCAGCAACTGTTTGAACAACTGTGGTGACTGCGGCAGCGCATAAAATTTGCCTTTATGTACACGGCTCGGCACCAGATAGTCGCGCGCACCTTCCGGCGTCGCTTTCGTCAGCATTGGCGTTTCGATATCCAGGAAACCGTGGTCGTCCATAAAGCGGCGAACAAAGCTGGTGATACGCGCACGCATTTTCAGGCGCTGCGCCATTTCAGGGCGACGCAAATCCAGATAGCGGTATTTGAGACGGGCTTCTTCGGTGTTGGTTTGATTGGAATCCAGCGGCAGCGCTTCGGAGCGGTTAATGATGGTCAGTGCACTGGCAAAAATCTCAACATCACCCGTCGCCATATCTTTGTTGATCTGGCTTTCTGGACGGGCGCGTACCACACCGGTAAGTTGGATGCAGAACTCATTACGCAACTCGGATGCCAGTTTAAATGCGTCCTGACGATCCGGATCAAAAAACACCTGAACCAGTCCTTCGCGGTCACGCATATCAATAAAAATCAAACCACCCAGATCGCGGCGGCGGTTAACCCAACCGCACAATGTCACTTCCTGGCCCACATGGGACGAATTCAACTGCCCGCAATAATTAGTACGCATCACGATGTCCTTTTACTCATCCGCCAGCTCACACGTTTTCACACTGGATTACTTTTCACGGTAGATCACAGCACAAAAACAGTGGCATTTTCGCTGCGCGGCATGGTTTTTCTGGATTACTGTCCGGTGAAAAAAGGCGACTATTATAAAGGATATTCGCCCGAACGATAAGCATGAAGGTAACGCTCTGCGACGCCGCCGCCTACTCTTTTTACGAAATTCCCTTTCCGGTTAACGGAATGTTCACTAATCAGCATAGAGTTGTTGCAAAAGTGAGCGGCAGAAGAAGTCCTAACCATCGGAATACGACGGGTTAAAAATCGTCACAGCACGCCTTCATCAGTGACGAATCCTTTGGGGCGTCATCAGTCCATGGTGTACGGCTCCCAGATGATATTTATGGAACCCACCCTCTATTTATTTTAATAAACCTGCTAGAGTTAATAAGTAACTTATTATTTTATAAAAATTTTAATAAAAAGCGCATCTCCATTACTGGCTAATGCGTATGGTTTACATGGAGAACACCTATGTATTCATTTGTTGCCCGCCAACCTATTTTAAATCAACACCTCCAAACCGTTGCCTACGAACTCCTTTTTCGCATGGACGTCACCAATAAATTTCCTGATGTCAGCCCTGAATATGCGACCGCACAGCTTATTTCCGATCAGTTCTTAACGAATCCATTGACAAAATCTGTGATTAAACAACCTTACTATATTAACTTTCCCCATCAGATGTTGGTCAATGGACAGGCCGAAGTCTTACCACCGGAAAAGGTCGTGATTGAAATCCTTGAAAATGCAACCCCCAACAACGACCTCTTTGCTGCGATAAAAAAGCTAAAAAGAAAGGGCTTCAGAATTGCACTTGATGATTTTTCGATGGATTCAGAGTGGGATCGTTTTTTACCTTATATTGATGTCATCAAGTTCGATTTAACCTTGTCAACGTTTAAGGATATTGAAAATTTCATCAAACGAACGGCACAGCACAAGTTAATTTATCTGGCTGAAAAAGTAGAGACGCATGAGCAATACCTGCAAAGCAAAAAACTCGGGATTTCTCTTTTTCAGGGGTATTTCTTCAGCCACCCTGAAATGATCAAATCGAAGAAATTGGTCAATAACTCCAGTAATACCATCAGGTTGCTAAGAGAAGTCAATAAACCTGAAATCAACTATGCCACGATAGAAAAACTGGTGCGAGCCGATCTGTCACTTTATTATAAGTTGATGCGCCACATCACCAATATCAAATACAACACCCGTTTTGGCATCACCGTGACCTCAATGTCGTTCCGTTCTATGGCCATGTTGCTTGGGCAACGGGAACTCAAACGTTTTGTCTCGTTAATCAGCATTACCAACAGTAATGAAAATAAGCCCAGCGAGCTTTATCGTACCAGCTTAATTCGCGCCAGATTTTTCGAATTATTATATGCCTCTTTTAACGTAAAGGAGGACACTACTGAGGCATTCTTATGCGGGTTGTTGTCGCTGCTTGATGCCGTATTAGATTCACCAATGCCTTTACTGCTCTCGCAAATCGCGCTATCGGAAAAAATTAACCAGAGTTTATTGAATCATACCGGTGAACTCGCGCTTTATCTGGTGCTAATTTCTAAATATGAACAGCAAGAGTGGGAAGAACTTGAACAACTTTTAACACAGTTGGGTCTCGATGAAGAAAACGTTTTTACCATGATCATGGAGGCAACACAGTGGGCAGATGAGATTTTATAAACGGTATCTCTTGGTTCACTCGCACAGCACTGACAATTGCGCGATAATCAGCGCCATCCTATTGAGGTTTAATGACGTTATGGTGCGATGATGTACATCGGATTACCGCAATGGCAGCACCCGGCATGGAGTCGGTTAGGGCTCAACGATCTGGCCGACTACAGCCGCTATTTTACCTGCGTTGAAGGTAACACTACCTTTTATGCGTTGCCTTCACGTGAGGTTGTCGGACGCTGGCGCGATATGACGCATGATGACTTCCGCTTTTATTTCAAGTTTCCCTCAACGATCAGCCATAAAGCCGCCTTGCAGAACTGCGACAGCAATATCGGCCTTTTTTATCAATGCATTGAACCAATTTCACACCGTATCGGCCAGCTCTGGCTACAGCTCCCTGCGGCCTTCAGCCCAGCCCAGTTACCCGTTCTGTGGCGTTTTCTTGATGCCTTACCGCAGGGGTTTGGCTACGGCGTGGAAGTACGTCACCCGCTGTTTTTTGCCAAAGGTGATGAGGAGCGTGCGCTGAATCAGGGGCTACAGCAGCGCGGCATTAACCGCGTGATTCTTGACAGCCGTCCGGTTCACCACGCCGCGCCAAACAGTGCAGCCATGCGCGAAGCCCAGCGTAAGAAACCTCGCGTACCGGTACATGCCGTGCTCACCGCCACACAACCGCTTATCCGCTTTATCGGTAGTGAAACGCCGGAAGAAAACCTTCGCTGGTTCGAATCATGGCGTAACAAACTGCCGCAGTGGAACGAAGCCAATCCCTTCTTCTTTATTCATACGCCGGATATTGGTGATGCCCCGCCGCTGGCGCAGCAACTTTGGCCGTTACTCGCCGAGATCGACCCAACCTTGCCGCCCCAGCCGGATTGGCCACAGCAGGCGACGCTCTTTTGAGCCACACACTACTGGCAGGTGTTAGCCCATTTGGTTATAAACCATTTCGCAACGTAGCACATTTCCGCTAAAAAAATCGGCCTTTACAGGCGACAGTGGCGTTAGGTAAAGCTATTATTCTGCAAGCCGTTTTCGGTTAGGTTACGGAGTAAAACATGGTAAGTGCGCTCTACATCGTGCTTGGCGCAATCTTGTTGATAAAGCTGTCTATTGATGTTGTGAAACTCAGAATGCAGTATCGCGTGGCCTATGGCGACGGCGGATTTTATGAATTGCAAACCGCCATCCGAGTACATGGCAATGCGGTGGAATATATTCCGATTGCGGCGATTTTGCTGGTGCTGATGGAAATGAACGGCGCCCTTATCATCATGATCCATTTTTGCGGCATTTTATTGATTACCGGGCGTTTAGTTCACTACTACGGCCTTCGGCACCGTGAATTTCGCTGGCGGCGTTCAGGGATGGCGGCAACCTATGCCTCGCTCATCCTGATGATTGCAGCAAACCTCTATTACCTCCCTTGGGATCTGGTTTTCACGCTGTATTGATAGTGCGAAACAAGAACGCCATCTGTCCTTCCGGCCGCGCGGACATTTATACGCTGGGAATTAAAAGTCGCGTCTACCCCCTATGAAAGATGAAGACCATATACCCTAACTAATTCGAGTTTCAGGACAAAAACAGCAAGGCGTTTTTGAACAGGCTTGCGCTGCCCCCAAAGGGCTGAGGCCATAAGGCCAAATAATGCGGCAAGCGAAGGACAAATTCGTCGGGAACGAATTTGACCAGCCAACGGCTGGCCTTCGGTGAGAGACAGGATGTCTCTCATTTCATCCCGATGAGCTTACGCAAGTAAGTGATTCGGGTGACTGACAAATCTGCCAGAGGCAGGTTTGAACGCTGCTTGCAGCGGCCCCAACGGGCGAGGCACACGCAAGTGTGTCGAGTAGTGCAGCAGCCAACGTACATGCAACTTGAAGTATGACGGGTATTGCGTATTCTGCTAGAATACGCGCCTATTTATTACTCTCAGTACAACTTTCCGCTATGCCAAACCGCGATATGCTTTTTTCTGTGCCAATTGCCAATTTAGGCGACTGGACATTCGACGAACGCGTTGCTGACGTATTTCCCGATATGATCCAACGTTCTGTTCCCGGCTATTCCAACATCATCTCGATGATTGGCATGCTGGCAGAACGCTTCGTCCGCCCGGATAGTCACATCTATGACCTTGGATGCTCGTTGGGGGCTGCGACGCTGTCCATGCGACGCAATATTCCTGTTCCAGGTTGCAAAATTATCGCGGTCGACAATTCTCCGGCCATGGTGAAACGCTGCCGCAGTCATATCGACGCTTTTCGTTCCGATACACCTGTCGAGATTATAGAAGCCGATATCCTGAACATTGATATCGAAAATGCGTCTATGGTGGTGCTGAACTTTACGCTTCAGTTCCTGGAACCTTCCCAGCGCCAGGTGCTCATTGAACGTATTTATCAGGGATTAAATCCCGGCGGCGTACTCGTCCTCTCTGAAAAATTCAATTTTGCAGACAAAAACGTGGGCGAATTGCTGTTCAACATGCACCTCGATTTCAAACGGGCAAATGGCTACAGCGAGTTAGAAATTAGTCAGAAGCGCAGCATGCTGGAAAACGTCATGCTAACCGATTCGGTAGAAACCCATAAGGCTCGGCTGGCAAGCGCTGGTTTTGAGCATAGCGAGATTTGGTTTCAATGTTTTAATTTTGGTTCGTTATTAGCCGTGAAAGCAGAGGAAAAGGTGTGATCGATTTCGGCAACTTTTATCAGCAAATCGCAAAAGGCCCGCTCAGCCACTGGCTTAATACGCTGCCTTCACAGCTCAGCAGTTGGCAGCAGGAGTCCTTACACGGTAAGTTCAAACTCTGGTTTAACTCGCTGGAACATCTCCCGTCACTGACGCCAACCTCTCTGGATTTGAACGACAGCGTCACCGCGTGCATGGAGCCCGATATTTCCGAGGGCCAGCGTGAAGGTATTGAAAAACTGCTGCGTAATCTGATGCCCTGGCGTAAAGGCCCCTTTTCGCTTTACGGCGTCGATATCAACACGGAATGGCACTCTGATTGGAAATGGCAGCGCGTTCTGCCACACATCAGCCCACTGAAGAATCGCCTGATTCTGGATGTAGGCTGCGGCAGCGGCTATCACCTGTGGCGGATGGTTGGTGAAGGCGCCACGATGGCGGTCGGCATCGATCCTATGCAGTTGTTTTTATGTCAATTTGAAGCCGTACGTAAGCTGCTCGGTGACGATCAGCGGGCGCACGTTCTGCCACTCGGCATTGAGCAACTCCCCGAACTTGCCGCTTTTGACACCGTGTTCTCTATGGGCGTACTGTATCACCGCCGTTCCCCACTCGATCACCTGTGGCAATTGAAGAATCAGCTAGTGGCAGGCGGTGAGCTAGTGCTGGAAACGCTGGTCATTGAAGGTGATGAAAATCAGGTGCTGGTGCCGGGAGAACGCTACGCGCAAATGCGCAATGTGTATTTCATTCCTTCCGCCTCGGCCTTGACCACATGGCTTGAGAAATGCGGATTTGTTGATGTCCGCGTCGTCGATATCTGCGCCACGACAACGCAGGAACAGCGTCGGACAGACTGGATGATCACGGAGTCGCTGGCTGAATTTCTCGATCCTGAAGATCCGACAAAAACGGTGGAAGGCTACCCTGCACCGATACGGGCCGTACTGATTGCACGTAAACCCGGAATCTACCAGCCCTAGATTACTGCGTTCGATAAAAAAAGCCCCAGCAACACACCGGGGCTTGGTACTTGCCATGCAACCTGATAGGTTGCAGCGCGGCAAAATTGAAGAATGACGATGTTGTGCTTATCACAATGCGGCTTACCGCATTACCTATATCGCTACACCGTGAAGCTTCTGACGTTATGACACGTACTGCATTTCACGATCCGGGCTGACCGCCCGTTTCATTGCTGCCACCACATCGCCATCCACGCAATACTGGCTAAATTCGTCTAATTCCGTATCAGAACACATCGACACGCCGATTTTACGGTAGCGCATAGGGGATGGCGTCCACTGACCGGCAGAACTGTGTAGTTCCCGAATACCGGCCTGCTGAAATTTATGCAAGTTAGTCAGCCGCACGCCGGAACCCGCCATAATAATGGGACCTCGACTGGCCTGCGTTAGTTCACGTAATAACCGCAGCCCATTCTCCGCCGTCTGCTGCTGCCCAGAGGTCAATATGCGCGATACGCCAAGCTCGGTGAGCTGCTCCAGCGCAATGTAAGGATTCAGGCACATATCGAACGCGCGATGGAAGGTCACCGCCATGCCCTGCGCCACCTCCATAATTTCGCGCATTTTGGGCAAATCAATGTGCCCTTCCTCATTCAGCACGCCGACAACGACGCCGGGAAACCCCATCTCACGAATCTGCTCAATGTCGTATTTGATGGTAGCCAATTCCGTCGCACTGTAGCAAAAATCTCCACCTCTCGGGCGCACAATCGGGTGAACAGGAACCGCGACCTTTTCACGGGCACTACGCAGCGCACCATAAGATGGGGTTAATCCGCCTTCCCGTTGCCCTGCACAGAGTTCAATCCTGTCAGCCCCAGACTGCGCTGCGGTTATGGCACAATCAACGCTATAACAGCATACTTCCAGTTTCGTCATCGCTGCTCCTCCATGTAAACTCTCAGACCACTTTTCTTAATTATCGAAAAATCGGCGAATCATCAGACTGAGTAAAGTAATAACTATGGCATTGACATTCATATCGTGAGGAGACAGGAGTCACAATGAACGCGATACCCTGCCGAAATAAACATGACATCAACCACAGTTTTATTAATCTGTTCTATACCCGTCCTACTTCAAATTGCAGGTGCATTGGCTACGCTCACTCACCCGAATCACTTACCTGAGTAAGCTCATCGGGATGAAATGAGAGACATCCTGTCTCTCACCGAAGGCCAGCCGTTGGCTGGTCAAATTCGTTCCCGACGAATGTGTCCTTCTCTTGCCGCGTTACGATGCTCATCGCTGAGCATCGCTCTAAAGGGCTAACGCTTCGCGTTATTCAAAACGTTGACGTTTTGTCCTGAAACTCGAATTATTTAGGGTATGTAGTAAAAGAAATTGGCATGAATAATGTAGTATGCCGTTTTACCTTTCAGCCGATGTTTTCTTCCTGATTGTTCTACAGAGGCACGCCTCGCTATTTTCAACGTGAAGACATTTCGCTCGCAATAACATCGCGGATATCAAATGGATGAAATTTTATTGTCACTTTCCCGTTGGTTACCGCCAGCGTTGGATTAGGTATTCGTTCTTTTTCGCCTTGCGGAGAACTGAATTTCAGCCTGATACCCGGCGTACGCAGCGCGTCATCAGACAAGCAGGCCAAGGCACGCTGATGCAGCGTTTCCGCATCACCAGGCAGCACCAGTTCCACATGCTCCCATCCTTCATGCGGATAATGTTTTTTCCCCGGCCACGGTAGCTCAATACACGTCATTTCCCAGGGGCCAACCGAGATAGCCTTATCCAGTATAAACAAGCAGATTGGACGACCATTGATCTGATTTTCAGACAGCAGATGGCCAGCCTTTAGCAGCGCCGCTTTCCAGGATTCAGCCGTTGTATTCTGATGACAACGCAAAGAAATATGGTCAGCATGAAATGCGCCTAAATCCAGTTGTAGCACATCGGCCAATTCCTGTAACGCGTACTCAAAACGCGCTAAATCCGTCATCAAATCATTAGGTAACATATCGGGTAACAACTCCTCGCAACATATCATGTTATCAATAACCATTCGCGCGGTGAGAATATCACACCCGTGACATATTCTAATTAAATTCTACTTTTCTCCCTGTACATTTATTTACACCTTCGTTACGTGGAACACATTAAATGCAAAGAAAAATCAACCTCACTATTTGATTAATAAACGGAAATATTTTTTTCTGATATTAATCTGCGATACCTCTCGCAACCTACTCTGGGAGAAATCTTAAATAAGAATTACCCCATTGAACGCCTAAAAGAAAACGTATATAAGTTATGATAACAAATAATATCACAGAGATATCATCATGGTTTTACTCATTATCTCCATCGCGCTTATTGTTATTGCGGCATACGCTATTTTTCGTCATTTTAAAACCAGAGACTCACATAAAATTGGTGTAAATGATCGTTCAAGAAAACGTTAAGCTCGTAATTTTTATTTATTTTTATTCTACCTAAAACCAGATTCTCTTTATTTTTCGTGCTCTCCTTATCTCTTTTTCTCCTCTCGTCATTCCCTTTTCCTACCTCACCTCTCGGGCATTTTTTCGCCTGAACATCCCGTTGCATCTCCCCATCTGCTGACGAAGAAAGGCAAATATGGTATAAGCAAGGCTTAATTTTTTATTTAAGGTAAACCGGTGAATATTCAGGCTCTTCTCTCCGAAAAAGTCAGCCAGGCGTTAACCGCCACGGGCGCGCCAGCAGACAGCGAAGCTCAGATTCGTCAGTCGGCAAAAGCACAGTTTGGTGATTATCAGGCCAATGGCGTCATGGCCGTGGCCAAAAAACTGGGCATGCCGCCGCGACAATTGGCCGAAAAAGTCGTCCAGCTTTTGGCGCTGGAGGGTATTGCGGAAAAAACAGAAATTGCAGGCCCGGGATTTATTAATATTTTTCTTGATAAGCAGTGGGTTATGCGCCAGGTTGAAAACGCCCTGAATGCACCAAAACTGGGTTTAACGCCAGTTGAACCACAAACGATCGTGATTGACTACTCTGCCCCCAACGTTGCGAAAGAAATGCACGTCGGCCACTTGCGCTCCACCATCATTGGTGACGCCGCAGCCCGTACGCTGGTGTTTCTGGGCCACAACGTTATTCGTGCCAACCACGTCGGTGACTGGGGTACGCAGTTTGGCATGCTGATTGCTTACCTTGAAAAAATGCAAAACGAAAACGCTAGCGAGATGGATCTGTCCGATCTTGAAGCATTCTATCGTGAAGCAAAGAAACACTACGACGACGATGCCGATTTCGCTGAACGCGCACGCGGCTACGTGGTGAAATTGCAGGGTGGCGATGAATATTGCCGCCAGATGTGGCGCAAGCTCGTCGACATCACCATGACGCAGAACCAGATAAACTATGAACGCCTCAATGTCACCCTGACCAAGCAGGACGTGATGGGGGAAAGCCTGTATAACAGCATGCTGCCGGCTATCGTTGCCGATCTGAAGGCAAAAGGTCTGGCAGTAGAAAGTGAAGGCGCAACGGTGGTTTTCCTTGATGAATATAAAAACAAGGAAGGTGAACCGATGGGCGTTATCATCCAGAAAAAGGATGGCGGATACCTCTACACCACCACAGATATCGCCTGCGCCAAATACCGTTATGAAACCCTGAACGCCGATCGCGTGCTTTACTACATTGACTCCCGCCAGCATCAGCATCTGATGCAGGCCTGGACCATCGTGCGTAAAGCGGGCTATGTGCCTGATTCCGTCAGTCTGGAACACCATATGTTCGGCATGATGCTGGGCAAAGACGGTAAGCCATTCAAAACGCGTGCAGGCGGGACGATTAAACTGTCCGAGCTATTAGATGAAGCCTACGATCGTGCCCTGAAGCTCATCGCAGAGAAAAATCCACAAATGGAAAGCGATGAGTTAACTGCGCTGGCGAAAGTGGTTTCCATTGGCGCGATCAAATACGCCGATCTGTCGAAGAGCCGCACCACGGATTATGTTTTCGATTGGGACAACATGCTGGCGTTTGAGGGCAACACAGCGCCTTACATGCAATACGCCTACACTCGCGTCGCATCTATTTTCAAACGTGCGGGAATACAGGAAGACAGCCTAACGCAGCCGATTACGCTGAGCGATGAGCGTGAATTTTCCCTTGCCACGCGTCTGCTGCAATTTGAAGAAACCATCACTACTGTCGCCCGTGAAGGCACGCCACATGTGATGTGTAACTACCTGTACGATCTGGCAGGTCTGTTCTCCGGTTTCTACGAGCACTGCCCGATTCTCAATGCCGACAGTGACGACGTCCGTCAGAGCCGTCTGAGACTGGCGCTGTTGACGGCGAAAACGCTAAAGCAAGGTCTGGATACGCTGGGTATTGAAACCGTCGAGAAGATGTAATTCTCCATCGACTGAAAACGTAGGCATTAAAAACACAAACGCCATTGGTGCTGCCACCAATGGCGTTTTACATTACAGGCAAAGACAGTCGCGCGGTGATAATGGATAGATCGTCAAGACGCGGTGAATACATCCCTGTACGCTCGGATTGCGCAGATATGAATCTCATCTCTGAGATTCACCCTTTCAGGCCGTCGAAAGCGACGTTCAAAAACGTTCCTGACGTTTTTGTCCCTAGCGCAAACACTTTACTCTTCTATCCAATTACCACCCTTGTATCCAATAACGTTGTTACACGCTACGTCGGGCGAAATCCCGAGGGCGGAATCCCAACAGCGCCAGCGTAGCAAAATAAGAACCGGCTCCCGCGACCACGACCAGCAGCAAACGCAAGATTCGCATCGTCATATTGCCGTCATCCCACGCGGGCATCCACCACAACATCCCCAGCAAAACCAGCGACATCACGATAACTGCCGCCAGCAAACGCACCAGAAAACGTATCCAACCCGGCTGTGGCTGAAAAATATCCTGCTTACGCAGTTGCCAGTACAGCAGCCCTGCATTCAGGCAGGATGCCAAACCGATGGACAAGGCCAGACCAGCATGTTGCAGCGGGCCGATAAAAATCAGGTTCATCACCTGCGTCAGAATCAACGTGACTATCGCGATTTTGACCGGCGTCTTAATATCCTGTCGGGAATAAAAACCGGGCACGAGCACCTTGACGACAATCAATCCCATCAGCCCAACCGAGTAGGCAATCAGCGCCCGCTGGGTCATCAACGCATCAAAGGCGCTAAATTTGCCGTACTGGAACAGCGACACGGTTAAAGGTTTAGCCAAAATACCTAATGCGACCGCACTCGGCAGCGCCAGCAGGAAACACAGACGAAGGCCCCAATCCATCAGATGGGAATATTCCTCTTGGTTTCCACTGGCAAAACTCTTCGCCAGCGACGGGAGTAAGATCGTTCCCAGCGCTACCCCCAGAACACCGGAAGGAAACTCCATCAGGCGATCGGCGTAATACATCCATGACACCGCGCCTTCACTGAGAAAGGACGCGAAAATGGTGTTGATGATCAGTGAAATCTGACTGACAGAGACACCCAGAACCGCAGGTCCCATCAGCTTCATCACGCGCCAGACGCTCGGTTCCCGCCATTTCAGACGTGGCAATACCAACATGCCAATCTTTTTCAGATGCGGTAGCTGGTAGCCAAGTTGCAATAAACCGCCAACCAACACCGCCCAGGCAAGCGCCATCACCGGCGGGTTAAAATACGGAGCGGCAAACAGCGAGAAGCCAATCATGCTGACGTTAAGCAGCGTTGGTGCAAATGCCGGCACCGAGAAACGGTTCCATGTGTTCAGCACCGAACCGACCATAGAGGTCAGCGAGATCAGCAGGATATAGGGAAACGTGACTCTTAACAGGTCCGAGGTCAGCGTAAAGCGCTCTGGTGTTGCGGCAAAACCGGGAGCGGTTACCATAATGACCCAAGGCGCAGCCACCATTCCGGCTACGGTAACCAACGCCAAAATCAGCGTCAACATACCGGAAACATAAGCAAGGAACGTTCGTGTGGCCTCGTCACCCTGCTGGCTTTTATATTCGGCAAGAATAGGCACAAAAGCCTGTGAAAATGCACCTTCCGCGAAAATCCGCCGGAGCAGGTTGGGCAGTTTAAATGCCACAAAGAAGGCATCCGTCGCCATACCCGCACCAAAAATACGCGCGACGATCGCATCGCGCACGAACCCTAAAATGCGCGATAGCATGGTCATGGAGCTGACGGCTGCCAATGATTTAAGTAAATTCATTCGATTATGTTCTGAACGGTTCAGGACCGATTGTTAACCCGTTGAGGTCATCCTGATTGCGAGGTGCGACTAGTCTACGCATTGCGCGGGTAATAGCTACCGTACATTGTCATAACTGCTGAACTTTTCAGCTTTTTCCCAGCAATTTTTCAATCATGCGCTGGGACAGTAACGCCTGGTTACCCGATGTTGCTGCTGGTTTCCGTTGTTCAATCGCCGCCATGAAATGCTGCACCGCACCAACAAAGCCACGTTGCTCCAGAGTGGTTTGCCAGGATGGTACGGCCGAATGGAACATCATGCCATCGTGCTCTTCACGCCATTCACGCATCTCATCCACCTGATATAATCCTCCTTTGGTGATCGCCTGAACCCATTCGCGCGGGCTACCCGCCTGTCGATGCATACTGGTTGTTATCCGGCAATTCCCGCTCTGGAAATAATGCTCAGCATAGAGCAGTTGACCATCTGCATTCGTATGCAGAACACCATCAATCAGTCGGGCATCACCGCCCACCAGCCATAGCGCGGTATCAACCACATGCAGATAATCATCCAACAGCGTAAAACGTACATCCTGAGGCCCTACGCTATCAATACGGTGTTTATCCATACGCAGGGATGCAGGGTGATCCAACCGTTGTTTCAGTTGTTGATAATACGGCGCAAACCGGCGATTAAAGCCAACCATGAGGATTTTTTGTCGTTGCTCCGCCAGTTCCACTAGCGCTTCTGCCTGTTCCAGCGTCTCTGCCAGCGGTTTGTCCACATAAACATCAACGCCAGCCTGGAGCAACTGACTCACGACGGCGAAATGGCTAGCGGTGCTACTGTGAACGAAAACCGCATCGCACTGTGCCGCCAGTTCATCCAGCGCGGAGAAACTCGCCATGCGATAATGCTGACAAATCCGCTGCGCCTTTTGCTGGTCGGGAGAAAAGGCGCCGACCAGTTCCCAGCGCTCGGCCTGACTAAGAATCGGCAAATACGCCTTCTGCGCGATAGATCCCAGCCCAACAACGCCGATACGAGGAAGCCGGGGCGACACCGTCTGGTTTACGACGTGTTCCTCCGGTGGAGACGAGGGCTTCATAGCTGGAGTTCTCCCTGATACCAATTCATTATGCTAATAGCACGGCAAGCTGACGTTTGAGTTCAGCCACCTCTTTTTCCAACGCCTCGACCCGCTCAACCAACGGATGCGGAACGTCGTTCACGCTTTCCACGTCAGGAAGCCCTACATCACTGTCTTCGCCGCTGAAAAGGTGTCGATAGCGACTTTCACGCTTACCCGCTTCCCGTGCTAGCCGGACGACAAACGGCCCATCGTCGCGCTGTTGCAGTTGCTCAAGAGTGGATTCAGCCTCGCTGACATCTGAAAATTCATACAGCCGGGTCGCGCGCGTACGCAGCTCGCCCGGCGTCTGTGGACCACGCAGGAGCAACGTCGTCACCAGTGCCACTTCCGCTGCTGACAGCTTCAGGTCGCCAAACTCAGAATTGCAAAAACGATGTTCATACTTCACGACACGATTGCCAAACCCGCTGAGCGTGCGCAGGAAATGCTTCTTCACGAGTAAATCCAGCGTTTGCTGCACCTCGCTTTCACTCAGTTCCATCACGGGGTCACGGTTGGTTTTCTGATTACAGGCCGTGGTGATGCCGTTTAACGACATCGGATATTGATCCGGCGTGGTGATCTGCTTTTCTAACATGCAGCCAATCACGCGGGCTTCTCGAGCATCCAATTGGTATTTCATCATTTTTCCTTAACGCGGGGACTTCCACTCGGTGTTGGTTAGCGCGGTTAATACATGGTCCTGCCATTTGCCGTCAATGAGCAGATAATCCTTCGCATAGCCTTCACGTTCAAACCCCAAACGCGTGAGTAAATTCCCGCTACGCTGGTTATGCGGCATATAATTCGCCATGATGCGGTGCATATGTTGCTGACGCTGCATATAACGTATTGCCGGTTGCAGCGCTTCGTACATCAGCCCCTGCCTCTGCCATTTTTGGCCGAGAGAATAGCCCAGATAGCAGGCGTGAAACGATCCCCGCAAGACGTTGCTGAAATTCGCCACGCCGTACACTTCGTTTTCATTCGGATCCAACAGGAGGAAATAATAGGCGCTGCCCTGCTTATGCATATCGTTAATCACGCTCAGCCGCGCCTGCCAGCCTGATGGATAGCAATGGCTGGCGTCTCTCACGGGTTCCCACGGCTTAAGGAAATCACGGTTTTCAGAATAGTATTCAGCCAGACGCCATGCATCACGTTCATGGGCCAGACGCACCACCAGCCTGTCGGTTGTCAATTGCACTCTTGCTGGCATTGAACGATAGCCAAACATTTTTCCCCCTGCCTCTCCATGTTATCGATAAGTAAAATTCATCGCCGCTAAAAAAATAATTATTCTGCATAAGCAGAAAATATCGGTATTTCCGATAATCCTTACTATAACCACATAAATTCAGAGACGTAAAATCCTCGTCGCCGAGTTATTGCGCAGTTGAATCAGGAAAGCCATTTTTTCTCGCCGAAATGCTACTCGGATAACGTTAAATCGATAAAAAAATATTATCCAACAATAGGCTATACCAATGTCGAATTAGAGTACAAAATAGTCACGTCTGTTATTTTCCTCCTTTCTTCGTTGTGGTGAAACATGCCTCTGATGTCGCAAGCTCGGAGCTTGGGTAAATATTTTTTATTACTCGATAATATGCTGGTGGTTTTGGGATTCTTTGTTGTCTTTCCCCTTATTTCCATTCGTTTTGTCGACGATCTCGGCTGGGCGGCATTATTAGTCGGTATCGCGTTGGGATTGCGCCAGTTTATTCAGCAAGGGCTCGGTATTTTCGGCGGGGCCATTGCTGACCGCTTTGGCGCCAAGCCGATGATTATTACCGGGATGCTGTTACGCGCTTCCGGTTTTGTGTTCATGGCGATTGCCGACGAACCCTGGCTGCTCTGGCTGTCTTGTGCGCTATCCGGCCTCGGCGGCACGCTCTTCGATCCGCCGCGTACCGCACTGGTCATCAAACTGGTGCGTCCGCAGGAACGCGGCCGTTTCTACTCTCTGTTAATGATGCAGGACAGCGCTGGTGCCGTTATCGGCGCTCTTATCGGCAGTTGGTTGCTCCAGTACGATTTTGAGATTGTCTGCTGGGCGGGTTCGATCATCTTCGTGCTCGCGGCTGTGCTCAATGCCTGGCTGCTGCCAGCCTACCGTATTTCGACGGTCAAAACGCCGATACTGGAAGGCCTGACGCGTGTTATCCGCGACCGTCGTTTCCTGATGTATGTGTTAACCCTGACGGGCTATTACATGTTAGCCGTACAGGTTCTGTTGATGTTGCCCATTATGGTCAATGAAATCGCTGGGACGCCGTCCGCGGTGAAGTGGATGTACGCGATTGAAGCAACGCTGTCGCTGACGCTGCTGTACCCTATCGCTCGCTGGAGCGAGAAGCGTTTTCGGCTGGAACAACGCCTGATGGCGGGGCTTTTCATCATGTCCGTCAGCATGTTCCCCATCGGGATGACAACGGAGCTGCAAACCCTGCTGCTGCTGATCAGCCTGTTTTACATTGGTTCGATTATCGCCGAACCTGCGCGTGAAACATTGAGCGCCTCGCTGGCGGATGCCAGAGCCAGAGGCAGCTATATGGGGTTCAGTCGCCTTGGGCTGGCGCTCGGCGGTGCGATTGGCTACAGCGGCGGCGGTTGGTTGTTCGATACCGGACATGCGTTGAACCAGCCGGAACTGCCGTGGTTCATGCTCGGCACCATCGGCTTCCTGACGTTAGCCGCGCTGTATTGGCAGTTCAATCAACGCCGCATCGAACCTGCGATGCTCGGCGGTCATTAGTCTGAATTTTACCGACGGGTTTGATCTCGTCGGTAAAGCCCTCCTATACTTTCCTAATACATTCAAACAATTGTTTCATCGCGAGCCTTCTCGTACTCTCGGTTTACCTTGTTTGATGATAGGTTACACATGTAGCCGCACCACGGACTTTGTCTAAAACCTGTGATTTAGGAGACAACGTATGAAGCTATACATTTACGATCACTGTCCCTACTGCGTTAAAGCACGCATGATCTTCGGCCTGAAGAATCTCCCTGTCGAACTGCAAATACTGGCAAATGACGACGCTGCAACGCCAGAGCGACTAATCGGCCAGAAAATGGTGCCCATTCTGCAAAAAGACGATGGCAGCCACATGCCTGAAAGCATGGACATTGTTCATTTCATCGATAATTATGACCGCAAGCTGCTGCTAACTGGCTCCACCAATCCCGCCATCGCCGCCTGGCTGCGTAAAGTCACAGAGTATACGCCGCGCCTGATTATTCCCCGCTTTGCTCAGGCGGCCTTTGAAGAATTTGCCTCCGCTTCTGCCCGGCAATACTTTATTAATAAGAAGGAAGCCCAGCTAGGCAATTTTACTGACCATCTGAGCCATTCTCAGGGGCTGATTAAAAAGTTGAACAAGGATTTACAGGATCTGGATCCGCTGATTGTCCAGCCCAATGCCTGTAACGGCGAGCTATCGACGGATGATATCGACCTCTTCCCGCTGCTCCGCTCGCTGTCTATCGTGGCAGGAGTCACGCCTCCTTCACGCGTTGCAGACTATCGGGATAACATGGCGAAACAGACTCAGGTAACGCTGCTCAGCAGCCTAGCAATCTAGCCCTTCGATTTTACTCCGCCGCTTCGTCCTGAAGCGGCGTTTCTCTGCTGTTTCAGTGCTATCCTATTGTTTACCCTGTGCATCAGGCGCACGCTGCCGATGCATAATCGTGTTGATTGCTAGCACCAATAGATTGCCCGTATGAACACACGCGACCTATGAATTCATGCGCGCGTCAATAGTATTAAGAGGCCAGAATAATGAAAAAATCAGGATGGATGGCAGCGGCCGCAGTGCTGCTGGCTTTTACACTCAGCGGCTGTAATAAACTCACGCAATACACGCTCAGTGAACAGGAAGTGAATGAGTACCTGCAAAAGCACAATGATTACCAGAAACAGCTGGGCGTGCCTGGCGTGGTGGATGCGCATATCGTTTTAACTGAGCTCTCCAGCCAGATTGGTCGCGCAGAACCAGGGAAAGTCACACTAGCGGGCAATGCAAAGGTCGATATTTCATCCCTGTTGGGCAATCAGGCTGCCGATATGACGCTGACGCTGAAAGCACAGCCGGTGTTTGATAAAACGCAGGGCGCAATTTACCTGAAAGACATGGAGCTGGTTGATTACACGGTACAGCCGGAAAAAATGCAGACGATAATGAAAACGCTAAGCCCTTACCTCAATCAATCACTGAAAAGCTATTTTGACCAAAAACCGGCTTACGTGTTGAATGCGGATAAGAGCACGACGGAATCGCTGGCGAAGAAGATGGCGAAAGGCATCGAAATCAAACCGGGCCAGATCGTTATCCTGTTTACTGACTAATGCCTATCGCCGATAGCACACATCGTGTCTGCTATCGGCGTACTAAGCTTCATACTGCGAGGTTTCATGCCAGCGTATTATTCTGCTGCTTCCGACTCGCCGTCTTCTTCATCGCTTTCACCCAATTCATCTCGCATGGCCTCCAGCGCTTCACGGCACACAATTGCCAGCGTACGATAAAATGCGGTGGTGGCGTGGCTTTCCACTTTCCCGAGAAAACGATCGCTCCACGGCAAGAGATATTCATCAAACAGCGTAATCTGCGCCGTCGTTTCGTCTTCTTGTGCCTGATCTTCCAGCCATGATGCCGCAAGCAGCAAGCTACCGAAATGACCAACCGCGCCGTCATTCAACGGCATACCGCGCTGTTGTAGAAAAGTACGAATTTCCGCATCATCCGCATCGCTTTCATAGGAGGAACGCAGTGGCGACACCGAGCCGTTCTCACTATCAAACAGCGCCTGATAATCCGCCGCCATTGCGGGTAAATCCAATCCCTTTTGCAAACGGGCCAACAAGGCATCCTGCTCCAGCGGCCAGTGCTGCGCCAATTTCCCCTCTTTAATCAGCGTGAACAGCGGCGTCAGCAAAGGATCTTGTGGCTGGCGATAAAACAGCGTGCCCAATAGGCGGCACACAATAGAAAACTCGTTCATTGATAATCCTATTTATTTTTAAGTGGCACTGCCTTTTAAGTGACGATGCCTTTAAGTGACATTGTTTTTAAGTGACAACGTCACAAATCAGCAAGCTCAGCGATAGCAGGCATTCCCCGCTGTTCTAGGAAATCCAACACGCGCCGAGGACTTACATTCAATATCCGATCCTGCGGGAAATTCACTTCCTGCAAAATACGTTCGCAGTGGGTAAAGTCTCCCAGAGAAAACGCAATATGGGAATCAGAACCTAAAGAAAGTAACCCACCAGCATCACGAACGGCTTCCGCAATCGCCCGACAGTTTGGTTCACTGCCTTTGCGCGAATGCATAAAAGAGGAGTTATTCAGTTCCAGCGCCACATTGTATTTCGCCGCCGCTTCCGCAATCGCGCGGATATCGACAGGAAATTTCGGGTTGCCTGGATGGCTAATGATATGCGCGTCGCCGCGTGCCATGGTCGCGATCATCGCCGTAGTGTGCATGTCTTTATTTTGTGGTGGAAAAACCGGCTCATGAAAGCCCGCGATAATCACATCCACCTGATCCAACATAGGCCCGGTACAGTCGATATCGCCTTCAATATTTTTAATATTCGCTTCGATACCACGTAGGATACCGACACCATCAACCAAACGCGGCCAAACGCGCATATTCATGAAGTGCCAGTAATGCGGCGCATCCGCCATATCCGGGCCATGATCAGTAATGGCAAACAAGCGGATATTCTTTTGCTGTGCTTCAGTGATGTAATCATGCAAGGTGCTGTAAGCGTGCGTGCTGGCAACGGTGTGCATATGTAAATCGACGGGATACATAGGTTCTCCTGAGTCAACGTTTGCAAATTAGCATACCATTTTCGTGGGTATTCCACAGCCAGTGAGCGAAATTACAACTCATGATTAACACAAATGAAACATCCATTTTTTACGTAACAACGGGGAATGAATGAAGGCGAGCGTAAAAACGGTGAGCAAAGCAACAAATTGCCTTAACTTTAGCTGATTGCGCGTATTGAAGGCAGAAGTTTGTTGACGCTGTTCGGCAATTTACCTACATTAGGCGCCGTCCGCTGGTGTGCAACACGGCGAGACCCCGGTGAGGTGTCCGAGAGGCTGAAGGAGCACGCCTGGAAAGTGTGTATACGTGAAAACGTATCAAGGGTTCGAATCCCTTCCTCACCGCCATATAAAAGAAAACGCCCCTGACTTACGTCAGGGGCGTTTTCTTTTATGATGCTGGAACGGATAAGAGGCCTTGACAAGGTTCAGCCGGATACCTGAAACCCGCCAGTTTATGACAACTATCTTGCCTCCCAGTGCCAGATAGCTACCTGCGAATTCATCAACACGGAACTGTTCAACGGTGCGAGACAGTTCCTGTGCTTGCTCATTCAGCGATCTCGTGGCGGCCAGCGCTTCTTCAACCAGTGCCGCATTCTGCTCAGTGCTTTGATCCATCTGCGATATCGCGAGATTGCCTGCTCAATCCCGGAACGCTATTCAGCGCTTGCCACACTGATTTCACCCATCATGGACGTCACGCGATGCACGCTTTCAACAACCTCATTCATCATATCACCGATTTGCTTCACGAAATCCGTGCCCTCGCCCACCTTGGCAATAGAGTCATCAATCAGGCCTTTAATTTCCCGAGCGGCAGATGCCGAACGCTGTGCCAGCGTGCGGACATCGATCGCGACCACAGCCTTATTCACCGGTGCGTGCCGCTTCTACCGCCGCATTCAACGCGTTACGCCAGAATGTTTGCTGGATATCGTCAAAGACGAAAAATCGTGGTGAAAACGGTCGAAATCACAATTAATAGGTAAATAACGTTACAGAAATGACAACGCCCTAGATCGTTATCTGAGACCTTATCGGTTTGTCGATCGTGTGTATCTATCGCGTTCGTTGATGGCTCTACATCAATGAGCAGAGAAAAAGAATCAGGGTATTTGCCCCCTAAAAAACAAAAGCCTCCGCAAAAGCGGAGGCGTTCCCTCTAATGACAAGGCGCGCTAAGCGGTAACAGCCCTGTCTTCCATGGCTTTTCGCCAGCCTCCCAACCAGTAGGACCGGGCATTAATAGATTGATAAGGACAAAGTTCCTTTGGTCTACCGACAATACCAGCTTGATAACCACGTGAATGAGCCCGTTCCAGGCGATCGCGTTTCTGTCTCTTCATGCCTTATTTCCCTCATGATTTATCTGGTGGAAAAAAAACAATGATTACTTTATAAGCAACCACAGACTATCAATACCGATTCTCTCACCAAAGGTCAAGGCGCAAAATTCACGCCAGTGTCATATTTGTGATCCAAAATAGGAATTTTCCCTACTCAACAATGAAAAATCGTAACCCTTTGAAAAAAATAAAAAACCTCTAAAAACATAATGCAATCACAGCATTACATCTTTAGAGGCCTGATTTTCTAGAAACGCCGTTATTGCAAACCATGATCGGATCATACCGAGCATGGATGACACTTAGTTAAGCGTACCTGTCTGTTGGGCAATCGACTGAGAAACCTGCAGCCAACCTTGCGCCAGCGTTCTCACCAGCGCGTCATAACCGTCTTCTTTCTGTGGCAACACTAGGCTAAAGGGGCGTTTAAGCATTTTTCCCTGATAGGTCAGCATCCACTCACCACGCACGATCACATTGCCATCATAACGACCATGAAACCCCGTCACCTCAACGTTTAGCACCGCCTGATCGCTTCCCTGAGGCTGCGTGGTCACCACCCAACCGGGCAGCTTCTGCCCTAGGTTAGTCACCAACGCGTGCTGTAGTTGCTGATCCAATGGGCTGGCCCACAGATTGTTGCTGGCAATGACATACTGCACATCGTTAGTCTGGTAGACCAATCCTGTATTGACGAGATAGTCCGCCACACTAACATGTTCAACCCAAAGCGGATGCCCCTGGACCACGACACCCTGCGTCGCAGTGGTATCTGCTATTGTCGGTAGCTGATAATAGGTTTTCTGCGTATTGCTACTGCTGCACGCACTCAGTACCAGCACCAGAGCCAGTGTCCATGCTTTCATCATTATTTTGCCCTCTTCGGCTGAGGATCCTGACTACCCGAGGCCTCAAACACCAACGCGTTGCTTTTCTCGTTCAGGGTGCGCAGCACAGGCTGTAGCTCCCGCAATACCTGATCCAACCGCTGCATATCCGCCACCATCTTGTTATACGCCGGGGAACCAGGCTGGAAGCCTTTCATGCTGCGGTTCAGTTCAAGCAGCGTTTTTTGCATATCTTCCGGCAGATCCTGCATCGCTTTGCTGGACGTCAGCTTGTTAAGCGTCGCCAGCGTTTTTTGCATTTCACGTAGCGTTGCCTGACTTTCTGCCAGCGTCTTCGTGGCTTCATTAACCATCGGGGTCAGCGGCAGGTTATTGACCTTATCCAGCATCGCCATCAGCTTCTGCTGAATCTGCGACAGGCCGCCGTCAATCGTCGGCAGGACCGGGTAGCCATCTAAAACGAGCTGTTGTTTATCTATTTTCTCTTTTGGATAAAAGTCGAGATCGATATATAGCGCTCCCGTCAGGAGGTTAGCCGATTTCATCGAAGCGTGTAGCCCTAGCGATTGTGCCTGCTTCAGATGCTGTTCAAAGTCGAACGAACCGCCAATCTTCTTCTCAAAGCGATCGGGCTCAATACGAATCAGTACCGGAATGCGATAATCATCATCCAGTTCCTGCTTCATATTACGCGGGAAAAACGGCGCTTCAGCAACCGTGCCCAGACGAATACCGCGGAATTCAACCGGAGCCCCGGCCTGTAGACCACGGATCGACTCACTGAAGAACAGCAGATACTCTTTATATTCGGTGTATAGCGAGTCCTGAATGCTACGCTGGCTATCAAAGAGTCGATACTGCGCCATGGTCTGGGCCGCATCCCCCAATTCCCACCCCGACGGCACATCAAAGCTAACGCCCCCGCTGAACAGCGTGGTCAGCGAGCCCATTTCGACACGCATTCCCTGTGCCGACATATCAAACGCGACGCCGCTGTCTTTCCAGAAACGGACATTGGTCGTGACCAGACCGTCATACGGTGCAGAAATAAACAGCTGATAGCGCATCTTACGCGCTTTCGGATCGAACTCGCTGGTTTCCACCGATCCCACCCGATAGCCGCGGAACAGGACCGGATCGCCCGCATTCAATTGCCCGGATTGCTCACTGTCCAGTATCACCCTGATGCCTTTCGCATCCGGTGACGCCAGCGGCGGCGCATCCAACAGGGTAAATTCGCGTTTATTCTCCTTATTGGCACCGGGTTGTAGCTCGATGTAAGCGCCGGATAACAGCGTCCCCAGACCGGAAACCCCTTCCCGACCAATTTGCGGCTTCACTACCCAGAAAGCAGAGTCCTGCTTTAGCAGTTTCTCCATGCCGTCATGCAGACGCGCTTTGATCTCCACCCGATGAAGATCGTCACTGAGCACCACACTCTCTACCACCCCAACGTCAACGCTACGACTCTTGATGGCGGTTTTGCCCGCTTCAATGCCTTCGGCGTTGCTGGTAATCAACGTAATTTGCGGCCCCTGATGGCTGAAATGGTAAAACAGTATCCAGACACCGATCAGCACCGTGACAATCGGCACAATCCAGACCGGCGACCAGCGTTTAATCGTTTCTACATCCGCAACGGCATGATTATCTTTCGCCAACGGCAGGCTCCTTATGAAGAACATCATTGCGACGATCCCACAACAGGCGGGGATCAAACATCATCGCGGCAAACATGGTCAAAATGACCACGGCCGCGAACAGCACCGCGCCAACGGCGGGATAAATACTCATCAGTCGACCAATGCGCACCATCGCAGACAGGACGGCAATCACGAACACATCAATCATCGACCAGCGTCCGACAAACTCAACCATCTCATAGATGATATGCATCCGTTCGCTGTCCTCCGTGTTTTTGGTTTTGCCGTTGGCCTGCCAGCAAAGCCAGCCTAACGCCAGCATTTTTAGCGATGGCACCATAACGCTGGCGACAAAAATCACCATCGCAACGGGGTAAGATCCCATTCCCCACAGCAGGATGACACCCGACATGATCGTCGATCCCATACGATCGCCGAAAGCTTCGGTCACCATGATCGGCATCAGATTAGAAGGGATATATAGCATCACAGAAGTAATGAGCAAAGCCAGCGTCCATTGCAGGCTGTGTTTCTTTCGCGCATGTCCACGTGAGTGACAGCGCGGACAGATTAACTGGTTAGCAGGCAGAATCGCGGTGCAACATGAGCACGAACGCAGTCCTTGTGATAACCCGCCTTCCCCCAAAACCGGAGGAGCAGGCAATGCCGGGGGCGGAACGATGTCATTCCATAGCCAGCAGCGATCGAGGCTTTGGAAAGCCAGCAGTTGCAAGACACAAAACAGGACAAAAGGCATAAAGCTGGTGCCGATACCGATATCGCCATAGGCCATCAGTTTGACAAAGCTAACCAGCACGCCAGCCAGAAAAATTTCCGCCATTCCCCAGCTTTTAAGGTGGAACAGCATCTTGCCCATGCTTTTTTTCAACGCCAGCGGTAGCGAGACATGCAGGCAAAGCAGAATGAGGGTCACCATACTTAAGGCCGGAACCAGTTGCACAAAAAGCATAAATAGCGTCGCGACGCTGGCATAGTTTTCCGCCATCATCACTTTAGGTATTTGTATCAGGGTAATTTCGCTGGTGATTCCCGCCACGCGCATAGAAACAAAGGGAAAGAGGTTTGCCAGTAATAGCATGAATAGCGCGCTCACCGCATAGCCAACCAGCCGTTTACGCGGTTCCGTCTGTCGGCTGGTTAATGCGGTTTTACAACGCGGACAGGTCGCCTTCTGGCCGTGCAAAAGCTCAGGTAGCTCCACCAGCAGGTCACACTGCGGACAAAGCATATAATCATGGTGATGATGTTCGTGTTCAGGACTGTGCCTATGAGCGGTCTCATGTTGAAGGCCGTGCCTGGGTTGAAGATTACAGCCATGCCGATCATGATGGGAACACACGCGTCCTCTCCTTCAATACTCGTCAGCTTCTGACTGAAAGCATCGCCATCAATGCCATAAGTCCACAGGTAAAGTACATTGTGCGATGATAATGGGTAGATCGTAAAGACGCTGTAAATACGTCCCTGTACGCTCGGATTGCGCAGATGTGAATATCATCTCTGAGATTCACCCTTTCAGGGCCGTCGCTAGCGACGTTCAAAAACGTTCCTGACGTTTTGTCCATCGCGCAAACGCTTTACTCTTCCATCCCATTATCACCGTTCTCGTTGGTAAATAAGCTTGCCAGGAATCTGAATGAATTAGCCGTTTTTCTGTGCTTCCAGCTCTTCCCAGCGTTCAAAGCTGTCTTCCAGTTCGCTTTCCGCCTTTGCCAACGCGGTCAGCACCTGTTGCGTCTCTTCATGCGGACGGCTAAAGAAACCCGCATCATTCATCTGCGCCTGTAGCGACACAATATCCTGCTCAAGCTGCTCAAGGCGCTGCGGCAACTGCTCTAATTCGCGCTGCTGGTTATAACTTAATTTTCCCGTACTTCGTTTAGCGGACGGTGCGGTACTCGGTGCCGTCGCGGACGCAGTTGCCGTTGGGACCGCCGTTGTTCGCAGTGGCGTTGTCGTTGCCCGCTGCATTTGCGCATCGTAATAACCACCGACGAAGCGGGAAATCTTGCCTTCTCCTTCAAAAATCCAGCATTCAGTCACCGAATTATCGACGAACTGACGGTCGTGGCTAACCAGCAGAACGGTTCCCTGATAGCTTTCGATTAATTCTTCCAGCAGTTCCAGTGTTTCCACGTCCAGATCGTTGGTTGGTTCATCGAGAATTAACAGGTTGCTGGGCTTAAGGAACAAACGCGCCAGCAGCAGGCGGTTGCGTTCCCCACCCGACAGCGCTTTTACCGGCGTCATGGCGCGTTTGGGATGGAACAGAAAGTCCTGCAAATAGCCTAACACATGGCGTGAACGGCCATTGACCATCACTTCCTGCTTCCCTTCCGCCAGATTGTCCATCACCGTACGTTCTGGATCGAGTTCCGCACGGTGTTGATCGAAATAGGCCACTTCCAGTTTCGTACCACAGTGTACACGGCCACTGACCGATTTCAGATCACCCAGCATCAATTTTAGCAGCGTCGTTTTACCGCAGCCATTCGGCCCCACCAATGCAATTTTGTCTCCGCGTTGTACCTGAGCAGAAAAATTGCGCGTCAGAACTTTCTTTTCACCTGAGGAACCCTGATCAACATGATAGTTCACGTCTTCCAGTTCAAATACAATCTTGCCGGAGCGAGCAGCCTCTTCAACTTGCATTTTCGCCGAGCCCATCACCTCGCGACGCTGTGCTCGTTCCTGACGCATGGCCTTCAGCGCACGGACACGGCCTTCGTTACGGGTTCGACGCGCTTTGATGCCCTGACGGATCCACACCTCTTCCTGCGCCAGTTTGCGATCGAACTCCGCATTTTGCAGATCTTCCACCCGCAGCGCTTCTTCTTTTCCTTCCAGATATTTATCATAGTTACCCGGCCAGGAAACCAGCTTGCCGCGATCGAGATCGACAATGCGGGTCGCCATATTGCGAATAAACGAACGGTCATGGGAGATAAAGATAATGCTGCCCTGAAACGTTTTCAGGAAGGTTTCCAACCAATCAATCGTTTCAATATCCAGATGGTTAGTAGGTTCATCTAACAGCAGTACACGCGGCGAACTCACCAGCGCTCTGCCAAGTGCGGCTTTACGCAGCCAGCCGCCGGAAAGTGACGCCAACGGCGCATCAGCGGACAGACCAAGCTGTTCCAGCACTTCGTGAATTCGGCTTTCCAGTTGCCACAGGCCCTGATGCTCCAGAACGTCCTGCAACTTCGCCAACTGATTCAGATTTTTTTCGCTCGGATCACTTTCTACCAAACGCAGCATGGCGTGATAATTTTTCAGGTAATCCGCCTGTGCCGCGACACCTTCGGCGACAAAATCAAAGACGCTGCCCGCGACATTGCGCGGAGGATCCTGCTGCAAGCGCGCGACAATCAGATCCTGTTCATAAGTGACACGACCGTCATCGAGCGGAATCTCTTTGGCCAAAATTTTCAGCAGGGTCGATTTACCCGCGCCGTTGCGTCCTACCAGACAAACGCGTTCATTCTCTTCGATATGGAGTTCGGTGTTATCCAACAGCGGTGCATCGCTGAACGACAGCCACGCACCTGAAACACTGATTAAAGACATCGGTTACTTTTCCTCACCGGCATGCGTCAGCAGCCAGCAGTTATGAATCTGACGATTACGCGCAAAATCCTGCGATTGAGTCTGTGCGGTAATTTCTTTCGCGTTCAGCCCCAGCGCGGCCAGACCCGCGCTATCCATCTGGAAGCCGCGCTTGTTATTCGAGAACATGATAGTGCCGCCACGACGCAGCAGACGTTTGAGATCCTTCATCAGCACCAGATGATCGCGTTGGACATCAAACGATTCTTCCATGCGTTTTGAGTTAGAGAAGGTCGGCGGGTCGATGAAGATCACATCGAACTGTTCATTCGCATTATGCATCCATGACAGGCAATCCGCCTGAATCAGGCGATGCTGACGTCCGGTCAGACCATTCACTCGCAGGTTTTTCTCCGCCCATTCCAGATAGGTACGTGACATATCGACGGTGGTCGTTGAACGTGCGCAGCCTAATCCGGCGTGTACACTCGCCGTGCCGGTGTAGGAAAACAGATTGAGAAAATCTTTGCCGCGGCTCATCTCACCCAGCATTTTGCGCGCGATACGGTGATCGAGGAACAAACCGGTATCAAGGTAGTCGGTCAGGTTGACCCACAGCTTGGCGCCAAACTCTTCCATCAGGAGGAAGTCGCCTTTCTGCGCCAGCTTTTCATACTGGTTTTTGCCTTTCTGACGTTCACGCGTTTTCAGCACCAGACGGTTCGACGGCAATTCCAGCACGCTCAGCGTCGCGTTAATGACATCAAACAGGCGCTGACGGGCTTTTTGCGCATCAACGGTTTTCGGTGGCGCATACTCTTGTACAACGACCCAACTGCCGTAGCGGTCGACCGCTACATTATATTCAGGCAGATCGGCATCATAGAGACGATAGCATTCAATGCCCTGCTGCTTCGCCCATTTCTCCAGCTTGCGCAGGTTCTTACGCAGGCGGTTGGCAAAATCTTCCGCGATTTGCCCTACGGATTCACTTTGCGTTTCTGCCAGTTGATAATTTTTCTGTATGCAGTCCAACGGGCCATTTTTCGCCTTGAATTGGCGTTCAGCACGCAGTTGCAGACAGCTCAGCAGCTCCGGCGACGCACTGAACAGCGAGAGTTGCCAGCCGCCAAAATCGCTTTTCATCTTACGGCCCAGCATATTATGTAGGGCAATCAGCGCGGGTTCACTTTCCAGGCGCTCACCGTAAGGCGGGTTGCTGATGACCGTACCTTTCGGACCGTCCGGAAACGGGTTCTGGAGTTGTGCCGCATCTTTTACACCGAAAGAAATCAGTTCAGCCACGCCTGCACGACGTGCATTGGCCTTGGCGATGTCAATCACCCGACGGTCATTATCCGATCCGAAGAAACGTGAGGTCGTCGTCTGTAAACCTTGTCGGGCGCGCTGCTGTGCTTCCGCGATTACCTCGCGCCACAGTTCGGCGTCGTGTTTTAACCAGGCGTTAAATCCCCAGTGCGTACGGTGTAAACCGGGTGCGCGATCGGCGGCCATCATCGCCGCTTCGATCAGCAACGTCCCGGAACCACACATTGGATCGACCAGCGGCGTGCCGTTTTGCCAACCAGAACGTAATACAATCGCCGCCGCCAGATTTTCTTTCAGCGGTGCCAGCCCCGCCAGATCGCGGTAACCACGTTGATGCAACCCTTCGCCGCTTAAATCCAGCGAGACACTCGCCGTATCACGCTGCAAAAAGACGTTAATACGAATATCCGGCTGCTGCTTTGCCACATCGGGTCGCTGCCCGGTTTTGCGAGTAAAGCTATCCACAATCGCATCTTTGACTTTTAACGCGCCGTACTGGCTGTTGCGGATATCTTCATTGGTGCCGGTAAAATGGACGGCAAAGGTTTTACCGATGTTGAAGAGCGTTGACCAGTCAATCGCCTGCACGCCCAGATACAAATCCAGATCGCTGTGCACTTTGAATTCATTCAACGGTAGCAGAATGCGCGACGCCAGACGGCTCCACAGTAGGCTCTGGTACATCAGGCGGTTATCACCCTCAAAATGGACACCCCCCTGCACCACTGTACAGGACTGCGCACCCAATGATTCGAGTTCGCTTTTTAATAACTCTTCCAGTCCCCGCGCCGTGCTGGCAAACAAAGCATTCATGTCGTCACTATCACCAAAATATGTAAAAACGAACTATACCCTAAATAATTCACGTTGCGTGAAGGCGACAACCGCATGAATCCCCAGGAGCTTACATAAGTAAGTGACTGGGGTGAGTAAGGGCGGTCAACGCACAAGCAGCTTGAAGTATGACGGGTATAGAAAAAGAAATTGAGGCGCATTATAGCTAATCCGAGACGCTTGTCATAAAGTTGCCGTTTTACTTTGGCGAGGAACAGGTCAGTGATTGGCGTAACGCGGCTTTATATTCATCCGGTAAAATCAATGCGAGGGCTACAACTGTCTCACGCGATGGCATCTGTCAGCGGTTTGGCGAACGATCGTGCCTTCATGGTTACCGAACTTGATGGAACCTTTATTACCGCGCGCCAGTACCCACAAATGGTGTTGTTTACGCCTGCGATGCTGCCGGACGGGCTGTTTATTGCCGCGCCGGATGGCCAAACCGCCACCATACGTTTTGCCGACTTCACCACAGCACCGCAGCCGACAGAGGTTTGGGGAACGCACTTTACAGCGTTCGTCGCGCCCGATGTCATTAATACCTGGTTAAGCCACTATTTTCAGCGCGCCGTCCAACTGCGCTGGGTGGGCAATGAACCGTCGCGAAGGGTTAAGCATTATCCAGAAGTGCCTTTGTCATTTGCCGACGGCTATCCGTTTCTGCTAATTAATGACGCCTCATTTCAGGCGTTACGCCGGCGTTGCCCTGCTGGCATTAAAATCGAGCAATTTCGTCCCAATCTGGTGGTGACAGGCGCGGAAGCCTTTGCCGAAGATAGCTGGAAGACCATTCGTATTGGCGAGGTTATTTTTGACGTCGTCAAACCCTGTAGCCGCTGTATTTTCACCACCGTCAGCATCGAACGCGGCCGTAAACATCCGTCAGCAGAACCGCTGGCCACGCTGCAATCGTTCCGTACTGCCGAAAACGGCGACGTTGATTTTGGACAAAATCTGGTCGCCAGAAATACAGGTATCATTCGCGTAGGCGACACGCTGGAAATCTTAGCCACCAAACCGCCACGTCCTTACGGTTCCGGTCAGGTGGTCGAAAGCCTTGCGGTTCCCGAAAAAAGCGAACAGGTCGTCACCCTTCACTATCAGGGAAAAACGTTACAAGGGAACAATCAGCAGATTTTACTGGAGCAGTTGGAGCAACAGGGCATTCGAATCCCCTACTCTTGTCGGGCAGGACTGTGCGGTTGCTGTAAATTGACGTTAGTCAGCGGAGAGGTTTCCGCACTGAAGCAAAGCGCTATCAAAGGAAACGGCGAAATTCTTAGCTGTAGCTGTATTCCGCAGAGTGACCTTCATTTGCAATAGAAAAGCATCTGTACTGCAATAACCAAAGAAAAGCCAACGCACGTGCAGCTTGAAGTATGACGGGGATATGACGGGGTTTAGACGACCTTGGCATACTCAAATGCCGACGTCCCTTCACCCAATGTGGTTTCCCACTCAGCGCTATTCTGCACAGCGGCAGGCATTAACCTGTCGTGCATGATTTTTATGGCATCACCCAGCCCCATGGTCTTTCCATTTAATGACAACTGCTCTTGCGCCAGTAGGCAGAGACAGGCTTTATCTCCTGCTTCCGCCACCAGAAAACAGGCCGTTTCATGGGTTTCAGTGAGCTGCACCTGCACAATATCCCCCGCCTGCGGCGAATGGGTTACGGCATCCGGCTGTTGGATGAAGTGCCAGCTTTTCGGCATTAACGGCTTGAGGAATCGGGTCGCCACCAACGCGTTCAACACTAATTCGCCTTGGAGGTCACGGTGCAGCGCCGCTTTCTGGCATTTGTCGTTATAAGTAAAAAATAACGCGGCGTCGTCAACGCAGAAGGCACATTCATTGAAAGCATCCGGCGTTAACATTTTAGATGGAAAACGAGAACGGAATAACATGCCGTTAGCCAGATCCAACATCAGGCGATCGTGTTCGGTATCAAAATACCAGCGCCAGTTATCGTCAGGTTTTAACTTCATATTATTTACCCTTCGTCTTCACAGTAGAAATATCAGAAATGGCTGATTGTGTTTTCTTACACTTCATTAATCATTCATCATCATAAACGTTGCGGTAGAAAATCAAACATCGGTTGATAGATTATTTACGCAAACGAATAAAATATAGACTAGCTGGGGGGATAAATAAACCCCCAGTTTAAAATGAAAGGAATTTCGGATTAAATATGTGTAACGATATCTTTAATCAGACGAGGACCATGAAAAATAAAGCCCGAATATATCTGCACCAGCGACGCACCAGCCGTCATTTTTTCGCGGGCGGCGACCAAAGAATCAATTCCGCCAACGCCAATAATCGGTAAACGTCCCGCTAATTCCTGTGACAAACGGCGGATAATTTCCGTGCTGCTTGTCTGCAATGGACGCCCACTTAATCCCCCTGCCTGTCCGCAGTGATTTAATCCCTGAATCAGTTTTCTATCAAGCGTTGTATTCGTCGCAATCACACCGTCGATGTTATGACGAACCAGACTATCGGCAATTTGGATCAATTCTTCTTCGGAAAGATCCGGTGCGATCTTTACCGCCACAGGAACATACTTCTGATGTTTCTCTTTTAATTCCGACTGCTTGTTCTTTATCGCCAGCAAAAGATCGTCCAGAGCTTCACCATATTGCAGGCTTCGTAATCCCGGCGTATTGGGTGACGAAATATTGATCGCGATATAGCCAGCGTGGGCATAAACCTTATCCATGCAGATCAAATAATCGTCTTTACCTTGCTCAACTGGCGTATCTTTATTCTTGCCGATGTTGATCCCTAATACACCGCCAAAGCGCGTTTGCTTTACATTCTCAACCAGATAATCCACGCCTTTATTATTGAAACCCATCCGGTTGATCAACCCTTCCGCTTCCACTACGCGGAATAATCTTGGCTTATCATTACCGGATTGTGGGCGCGGCGTTACCGTCCCTACTTCAATAAAACCAAACCCCATTGCGCCTAATGCATCAATACATTCGCCGTCTTTATCTAATCCCGCCGCCAGACCGAGTGGGTTTTTAAAAGATAACCCCATACAGGTAACTGGTTTAGTCGGAACGGATTGACGGACGAGAAATTCAAAAGGCGTGTTGGTAATACGGCGTAATTGTTGGAAGGTCAGCTCATGCGCACGCTCTGGATCGAGCTGAAACAGGGCTTTTTTGATAACGGGATAGAACATATTGTCTCCTGAGATCCCTATCGCAAAGGTATCTTGCTTACGCTGAAAGTAAGCAATCGTGGATTACGGTTTAACTCACGGTCGGAGATGGTAGTGCCATCTTTGCGGAAAGTAAAACGTTTGCGGGACGTGGAAATCGTGATGCAGGAATAATCGCCACACGCGGCAGGATACCGCGTGTGGCTGTGCTCATCGTGTGACAGAACTTAGTCTTGCAATGCCTTACTGATCTTCTCGAACAGATCGCCAGACAGATTTTCCAGCGTCTTCAGTTGCTCCAGCGCCTGACGCATTTGCGCCTGACGTTTAGCATCATAGCGCTTCAGGCGGATCAACGGCTCGATCATGCGGGCCGCGACTTGCGAGTTGCGGGTGTTCAGATCGCTCAGAATCTCCGTCAGGAAGCGATAGCCGCTACCGTCTTCGGCATGGAAAGCCGACGGATTAGCGGCCGCAAATGCCCCCACCAGCGAGCGCAACCGGTTAGGGTTGTTCAGGCTGAATGAACGGTGTTGCAGCAACTCACGCACACGGGTCAGCACATCGGCTGCCGGGCTAGTAGCTTGTAACACAAACCATTTATCCATGACCAAACCATCCTGATGCCAGCGGTTATCAAACTGCGTCAGCAACTCATCACGCACCGGCAACTGCGCCTCAACCGCCGCCGACAGTGCCGCCAGAGAATCCGTCATGTTATCTGCCTGACGGAACTGCGCCTGCACCAGTTTATCCGCCTGCGCTGCATCGCTAAATGCCAGATAATGCAGGCAGACGTTGCGCAGCGCGCGTTTGCCCATATCCGCGTGCTCAATGCGATACTGGGGTGCCTGATTCGCGTGGTATACCGCCAGCCACTCATCCGCCATTTCTGTCGCCATCGTGCGCGTCATACTCTCGCGTACGGCAGCGATCGCCGTAGGATCGATGACGTCAAACAGCTCGGCAATCTCATTTTCACTTGGTAATGTCAGAATCTGAGAAGCCAGCATAGGATCCAGTATTTCATCCAACAGCACTCCACGGAAAGCATCGACCACATGCATCGGTACGGAAAGCGGTTGCTTCTGCTGATAGCGAGAAACGTTTAGACGGATGTAGTTAGCCAACAGGCTCTGTGCCGCATCCCAACGCGAGAACGCATTGCTCGCATGACGCATCAGGAACGTCAGCTGTTCATCGCTCCAGGCATAGTTCAGTTTTACCGGCGCGGAAAATTCACGTAATAAAGAAGGAATCGGGCGGCAAGGCACCTGATCGAAAATGAACGTCTGCTCGGATTCACTCACATTAAGCACCGACGCCAGCAGTTGACCGTCTTTCTGTAACGGAATGACCTGCCCTTGCGGATTGTAAAGTTCGATATCCAACGGGATGTGCAGCGGCAGTTTTGGTTGTTTGTCGGCACCGGGCGGCGTCATCTGGCTCACGCTCAGCAGATATTGTTGCGTCTGCGGATCGTAATCATCACGCACGGTCAACACCGGCGTGCCTGACTGGCTATACCAGCGGCGGAACTGCGTGAGATCGACACCGGAGGCGTCTTCCATTGCCTGCACAAAGTCATCACAGGTTGCCGCGCTGCCGTCATGACGCTCAAAGTAGAGTCGAATTCCCGCCTGGAACTTTTCCTCGCCTAATAAGGTATGCATCATGCGGATCACTTCCGATCCCTTTTCATAGACCGTCAGCGTGTAGAAATTATTCATCTCGATCACCTGATCGGGACGAATCGGATGAGACATCGGACTGGCATCTTCGGCAAACTGCGCACCGCGCATCACACGCACATTATCAATACGATTCACCGGACGCGATCCCAGATCGGAACTGAACTCCTGATCGCGGAACACCGTCAGCCCTTCTTTCAGGCTAAGCTGGAACCAGTCGCGGCAGGTGACGCGATTACCCGTCCAGTTGTGGAAATATTCGTGACCGATCACCGCTTCAATGTTCAGATAATCTTTATCTGTCGCGGTTTCTGCCTTAGCCAGTACATATTTAGAGTTGAATACGTTTAGCCCTTTATTTTCCATCGCCCCCATGTTGAAGAAATCAACGGCGACGATCATATAAATGTCGAGATCGTATTCCAGACCAAAGCGCTCTTCGTCCCACTTCATCGCATTCTTCAGCGACGTCATCGCCCAACCAGCACGATCGAGGTTGCCACGGTCAACATACAACTCCAGCGCAACATCACGGCCAGGACGCGTCGTAAAGCGATCCTGAAGAATATCAAAATCGCCGGCAACCAGCGCGAACAGATAAGCCGGTTTCGGAAAGGGATCCTGCCACTCGATCCAGTGGCGTCCACCTTCCAGTTCCCCTTGAGCCACACGGTTGCCGTTAGAGAGTAAATAAGGATAGCGTGCTTTATCCGCCGTGATGCGTGTGGTGAATTTTGCCAGCACATCCGGTCGATCAAGATAGTAGGTAATGTGGCGGAAACCTTCGGCCTCACACTGTGTACACAGGGCTTCACCGGATTGATATAACCCTTCCAGCGCGCTATTGGCGGCGGGATTGATTTCCGTTTCGATGCTGAGCGTGAAACGCGCAGGGAGTTGCGTCAGGATCAGGCCATCGTCCTGTTGCTGATAATGTGTCCACGGCTGCCCATCAACGCTCAGCCCGATCAGAACCAGCCCTTCGCCATCCAGCTTCAACGGCGCGCCAGCATCCCCTTGCAACACCACCTGACTCACGGCTTTTACGCGCGTTTTCTCGGCATGGAGATCGAAATCCAGTGCAATATCGGTAATGGTATAATCCGGCGCACGGTAGTCATGGCGATATTTTATTTGCGGCTGTTGATTCATATAAAGTTTCCACCTCGTCATAAGCATCGAAGATCAAGTCTAAGCCTGTTATCTTAATGTTACCACGACAAAATAATGAGGATAATCATCGTACCGTGGTTCGCGCCCGCACGTCTCGCTATGTTGTCGTAATGTAATAAACGGATAATCAAGGTATACTGGCCGGACATTGCTGATTGTCCCGATGGTGGATATGCATCTTACGAGGATGCTGTAACGCATTATGACTTTGCACACTTCCCCGATTCTACACGCATTGCTGGATACCGACGCCTACAAGCTGCACATGCAACAGGCAGTGTATCATCACTATTATGATGTTGACGTTGCCGCTGAATTTCGCTGCCGCGGTGATGAGTTACTAGGCGTTTACGCCAACGAAATAGCCCATCAGGTCGATCTGATGCGCTTCTTGTCATTAAGTGACGACGAGTTCACCTATCTTTCTTCTCTGCCATTCTTTAAGCCAGATTATCTGCACTGGCTGCGGAGCTTTCGTTTCAATCCGCAGCAGGTTTCGATCAAGAATAATGCTGGCAAGTTGGATATCCGTATCACCGGACCGTGGCGTGAAGTGATTTTGTGGGAAGTTCCCCTACTGGCGGTGATCAGTGAAGTCGTGCATCGGCATCGCTCGCCCGACGTCACAACCGAGCAGGCTCTCGCCCAACTGTCGGCCTCACTGGAGAGTTTTCGCCAAAACAGTACGGATGTGGATCTCAGCCGCTTCAAGCTGATGGATTTCGGCACACGTCGGCGCTTCTCTCATGATGTACAGCAGACGATTGTGACGGCACTGCAAGCTGATTTCCCTTACCTCATCGGCACCAGCAATTACGATCTGGCACGCCGTTTGGGCATCACACCGGTCGGTACGCAAGCGCACGAGTGGTTTCAGGCCCATCAGCAAATCAGTCCAACGCTGGCCAACAGCCAGCGCGCCGCGCTGCAAATGTGGCTGCATGAATATCCCTCGCATTTAGGCATCGCATTGACAGACTGCATCACCATGGATGCCTTCCTGCGCGATTTTGATTTACCGTTCGCCGAAGCCTATCAGGGGCTGCGTCACGATTCCGGCGATCCGGTCGATTGGGGAGAGAAAGCCATTGCACATTATCAGCGCCTGAATATCGATCCGATGAGCAAAACGCTGATCTTCTCCGATAACCTGAATTTGGATAAAGCGCTGACGCTGTACCGTCATTTCGGGCAACGCGTGAATTTGGTGTTTGGTATCGGCACGCGCTTGACGTGTGATATTCCCGGCGTGAAACCGCTGAATATCGTCATAAAACTGGTGGAATGCAACGGCAAGCCGGTGGCAAAGCTTTCCGATAGCCCGGGTAAAACCATCTGCCAGGATCAGAACTTCGTGTGTGAGTTACGTAAAGCGTTTGACTTACCCCGTGTTAAAAAGGCCAGTTGAAACGTTCCCCTATCCCCCAAATAATTCGAGTTTTAGGACAAAACATTAACGTTTTGAATAATGCGAAGTGTTAGCCCTTTAGAGCGATGCTCAGCGATGAGCATCATAACGCGGCAAGAGAAGGACATATTCGTCGGGAACGAATTTGACCAGCCAACGGCTGGCCTTCAGTGAGAGACAGGATGTCTCTCATTTCATCCCGATGAGCTTACTCAAGTAAGTGATTCGGGTGAGTGACAAATCTGCCAGAGGCAGGTTTGAACGCTGCTTGCAGCGGCCCCAACGGGGCGAGGTCCACGTAAGTGGACCGAGTATTGCAGTCAACACACATGCAACTTGAAGTATGACGGGTATTGACCAACTTTGCAGCACACTCACCAGCATGAGCGAAAACTTCGCGCCATTCCGATGATTTCTGCTTGTGTCCTGTTGCATCGCAAGTAACATAGAAAAGGGCTCGGATTGGGCCATTTGGCGTTTTAACCACGATATATTTCTTAAACACGATTAATTAAAGAGAGAATTTTATGAGCGTAGTGCCTGTAGTCGATGTACTGCAAGGCCGTGTTGCCGTTGACAGCGAAGTCATCGTGCGCGGCTGGGTACGTACCCGGAGAGATTCTAAAGCCGGTATCTCCTTTATCGCCGTTTATGACGGCTCCTGCTTTAATCCATTACAGGCTGTCGTTAATAATAATCTCTCCAATTATCAGGATGACGTACTGCACCTGACCACTGGCTGCTCCGTAGAAATCACCGGTAACGTCGTCGCCTCTCCAGGAGAAGGCCAGAGCTTCGAACTGCAAGCAACCAACGTCAACGTCGTCGGCTGGGTTGACGATCCCGATACCTATCCAATGGCGGCGAAACGTCATAGTATCGAATATCTGCGTGAAGTAGCGCACTTGCGTCCACGCACGAACTTGATCGGTGCCGTTGCGCGCGTTCGCCATACACTGGCGCAGGCCATTCACCGTTTCTTCCACGAGAATGGTTACTTCTGGGTGTCTACCCCGCTAATTACCGCATCCGATACCGAAGGCGCGGGTGAAATGTTCCGCGTTTCCACCCTCGATCTGGAAAATCTGCCGCGTACCGAACAGGGTAAAGTGGATTTCAGCGAGGATTTTTTCGGCAAAGAAGCCTTCCTGACCGTATCTGGCCAGTTGAATGGCGAAACTTACGCCTGTGCGCTGTCCAATGTCTATACCTTTGGACCAACGTTCCGCGCGGAAAACTCCAACACCAGTCGCCATCTGGCCGAGTTTTGGATGATCGAACCGGAAGTCGCTTTCGCCACGCTGGATGACGTCGCGGGTCTGGCTGAAAACCTGCTGAAATATGTTTTTCAGGCCGTGCTAAACGAGCGTGCCGATGACATGGCGTTTTTTGCCGAGCGCGTCGATAAAGAAGCCATCACCCGACTGGAAAAATTCGTCAGCTCCGATTTTGCACAGGTGGATTACACCGATGCCGTCGAGATCTTGCAGAACTGCGGGAAGCAGTTCGAGAACCCGGTTTACTGGGGTGTTGACCTCTCCTCCGAACATGAACGTTATCTGGCGGAGCAACACTTCAAAGCACCCGTTGTCGTTAAAAACTACCCGAAAGACATCAAAGCCTTCTATATGCGTATGAATGACGACGGTAAAACCGTTGCCGCCATGGATGTTCTGGCGCCGGGAATCGGTGAAATCATCGGTGGCTCTCAGCGTGAGGAGCGTCTGGTGCAGTTGGATAGCCGTCTGGAAGAGATGGGACTGAATAAAGAAGACTACTGGTGGTATCGTGATTTACGTCGTTACGGCACTATTCCTCATTCCGGTTTCGGTTTAGGATTTGAACGACTGATTGCCTATGTTACCGGTGTACAGAATGTGCGCGACGTGATTCCTTTCCCACGTACACCGAGAAATGCGAGTTTCTAAATAAAAATTTAATATAAGTAAAACAAATATGTAGAAAAGAAGAGTCGGGTTTTCCGGCTCTTTTTTTTAATTTTTGTCATGTCTCACAAAGTTCCCTGAATTTTACATTTGGAAATGAATTTTTTCTGTTTGTTACTCGATTGCGAAGTCTGTAGCATCTTTAGAGTGGATTAACTAGCGAGCGAATGGAAAACTGCGTTCAGACACAGGAAGACACCAAACTTTCAGGAATAGTTCCGTAAAGAATTATTTATGGCAGTGGCAGGTATCTAAATAACACCAATGAGGGTAATAATGATGAAACGCAACATTCTTGCAGTAGTAATCCCAGCTCTGTTAGTCGCTGGCGCAGCCAACGCTGCTGAAGTTTATAACAAAGACGGCAACAAGCTGGATCTGACTGGACGCGTACATGCTGGTTATACTTTTAATAATCAAGAAGTAGACAACTCAGATAATACTTATGCACGTTTTGGCTTCAAAGGTGAGACACAAATCACTAGCGATCTTACCGGTTATGGTCGTTTTGAGTATCAGTTCGATGGTAGCAGCGCCGAAGACTCTTTAAGCACTTCCGATAACAAAACCCGCTACGCGTTTGCTGGTCTGAAATTTGGTGATTTTGGTTCTTTTGACTACGGTCGTAACCTGGGTGTAGCTTATGACGGTCTGTCATACACTGACGTACTGCCAGAAAATGGTGGCGACAGCAGCATTACTGATACCCTGACTGGACGTATCGGTAACGCAGCGACCTACCGTACTACTAACCTGTTTGGCTTAGTTGATAATCTGGGCTTCGGTTTGCAATACGTTGCTAAAGATGATGGTTCTTCTTCGCGTATTGATCGCAACCACGGCGATGCATGGGCAACCTCTCTGTCTTATGACACTGATATCGGCGTTGGTGTTATTGCTTCTTATGGTTCTTATGAGCGTACTGGCCCGCAGCAAACTGCAACCGTTGGTGCTGGTGGTGACCGTGCAGACGTATGGTCAACTGGTGTGAAATATGACGCGAACAATGTTTATCTGGCAGCAATTTATGGCGAAGCCAGCAATTTCTATAGAATCAATGGTAGCAATGGTATCGCTGATAAGAGCACAATTTTTGAAGTCGTTGCTCAATATAACTTCGACTTTGGTTTGACTCCTACTCTGGCTTACGTTTCCCGTAAAGACAAAGTAGACACCGCTGGTGCTACCAACACTGGCCGTAATGATTACGCAGTGAAATACGCAAGTGTTGGTGCGACTTACGCCTTCAACAAAAACTTCTCTGCTTACACTGAATACGATATCAACCTGATCGATAAAGACAATGCGTACGGCATCGCTAACAACGATACCGTAAACGTCGGTGTCATTTACCAGTTCTAAGTTGGCATCACATAACGTAACGAGTTAATCGTTCGTATGCCTGAAAAGACAGGGCTTCTGCCCTGTCTTTTTTTATCTCAGCCGGTTAATACTCCCCTTACAAGCCGCAGTAAGTAGCTTTCGAACATGCTTCTCACGTTTTCGTTTCTGCTCTCCCCCCCGCAGCACCAATTATGCTTACCTGACCAGTCTTTTATTTTGTCTCTCTCCTCCTCGCTGTTATTTCCCTTTCTTTTTAACATCAACGGTTGGCAAAGCCTTTGACTGACGGTACTCTGAGAATTCTTATTTCATCTCATGTATGGAACATTCTGGCAATGTTTGAAAATATCTCTGCCGCACCAGCCGATCCTATTCTCGGGCTGACCGATCTTTTCCGCGCCGATGATCGCGCGAATAAAATCAATCTAGGTATTGGTGTCTATAAAGATGAAACCGGCAAGACTCCGGTTCTAATCAGCGTAAAAAAAGCAGAACAGTATCTGCTGGAAAATGAAACCACCAAAAACTATCTGGGCATTGACGGTCTGCCAGCATTCGGTCAGTGCACGCAGGAGCTATTGTTTGGCAAGCAGAACGCTATCATTGCCGACAAACGTGCCCGTACGGCGCAAACCCCAGGCGGAACCGGTGCGCTGCGTGTAGCGGCTGATTTCATTGCCAATCAGACGTCTGCAAAGCGCATTTGGATCAGCAATCCGACCTGGCCAAATCACAACAACGTGTTCTCAGCCGTCGGTTTGGAAGTCTGCCAATATGATTACTACGATGCCGCTAACCATGCACTGGATTTCGATGGCCTGCTGAACAGCCTGAAGGCTGCACAGGCGGGTGATGTGGTACTGTTCCACGGCTGCTGTCATAACCCAACTGGCATCGATCCTACTGCTGAACAGTGGGCTACATTGGCAGAACTGTCAGTAGCAAAAGGCTGGTTGCCCTTGTTTGACTTCGCCTATCAGGGCTTTGCTCGTGGACTCGAAGAAGATGCAGAAGGTCTGCGACTCTTCGCCGCGAAGCACAATGAACTGATCGTATGCAGTTCGTACTCTAAAAACTTCGGTTTGTACAATGAGCGCGTTGGTGCCTGTACGCTGGTAGCCGCGGATGCTGCAACAGCAGACAAAGCATTCAGCCAGGTGAAAGCCGCTATTCGCGCAAACTACTCTAACCCACCGTCACACGGCGCGACCGTTGTTGCGACCATTCTGGGCAACGACGCATTGAAAGCCATTTGGGAACAGGAACTGACGGCGATGCGTGAACGTATTCAACGTATGCGTCAGTTGTTCGTGAATACCTTGCAGGAAAAAGGCGCACAGCAGGATTTCTCTTTCATCATCAACCAGAATGGGATGTTCTCATTCAGCGGCTTGACCAAAGAGCAGGTTCTGCGTCTGCGTGACGAATTCGGCGTTTACGCGGTGAATTCTGGCCGTATCAACGTTGCGGGAATGACCCCGGAAAATATGGCTCCGCTCTGCGAAGCGATTGTTGCCGTACTCTGATCGTTCTGCGATCAAAAAAGCCGACACACCGTGTCGGCTTTTTTGTTTCATCCGTTTACCGATAAAACAGGCGGTTGATTACCAAATCGCGGCATCTTCACGCAGGAAAGGATTCGTTTTACGCTCATGTCCTAATGTCGACATCGGGCCGTGTCCTGGAATAAACGTCACATCGTCACCCAGCGGCAGCAGCTTATTCTTGATGGACGCAATCAGCGCCTGATGGTTACCCTGTGGGAAATCGCTACGCCCCACGCCGCCGTTGAAAATAACATCGCCCACCTGTGCCAGCCGTGATTCCGCATCAAAGAAAACAATATGGCCGGGAGTATGACCAGGGCAATGAAAAACCGCCAGCGTTGTCTCCCCCACTGTCACTTCATCGCCTTCCTGTAGCCAGCGCGATGGCGTAAGCGGCGCACACTCTTCCAAGCCAAACATCCGGCTTTGTGCCGGTAATCCTTCCAGCCAGAATGCATCTTCAATCTGTGGGCCAACAATCGCTACCTGATAATGCTCAGCCAATTCCGCCGCCGCGCCAACATGATCCAAGTGGCCGTGCGTTAACAGAATCTGCTTAACCGAAAACCCTGCATCCGCAACGGCGCGTTTGATTTTTTCAGCCTCTCCACCGGGATCGACAATGGCAGCCTCATTGGTTTTTTCACACCATAGCAACGTGCAGTTCTGGCTAAATGCCGTCACTGGAACAATTTGATATTTCATATCACTCCATGTTGAATACACTGAGCGGCTCGTCTGGATTAACGAACCGTATCAGAAAAAGTGTAGCGCTGCTGTAGCAGGTTACCAGGTGCGGACCGGACCGGTGTCGATGTGAACAAAACCACTGCGTGGGTAGTAGCCAACTCCACCCGCACGCATCTTTATCGCCGCTTTACGAATGTTGGCCAGTTGAACGCCTTCAATGTGGAAATCCATCGCCTGGCCTTTCGTGTGATAGCTCTGCTTTGCCACACCTCTGCTATGCGCACGTAATTCATTATTCGTATCTATCGCACGATAACCAGAAATCAGCTGTACAGGCTTGTTGGTGCCCAACATAACCTGTAAACGATAAAGTTGGTCGAAAAGTTGGGGGTCAATCGTTTTGACTTTATTCGCACGGTAGTCGCGGAAAAAGTGATTCAGGCGGGAGAGTTCTGATTTGTTATACCGTTTACCATCAAAGAATTCCGTTTTCAGCCGTTCTCCGGTATTCAGATTATCCAACGTCAAAATTCGTGGTCGGGGGGTAGATAACGTTGCAAATGCCTGACCGGGAAGCAGTGCGATACCCAACGCGGCACCACCTAGTGCAAGCCACTTACGGCGATGATTGTCAATGTGATCCATAGAGAGCAAGTACCCTGGCTAAAAAACGGTATTAAAGGGAGGCATAAAACGTACCGCCTTGAACCTTAACTGCCAGAGAAAAGTGAGTCAACCCGCTATGCTCACAGGTTTGCGGGAGATCGCATCGCTCCCCCGCAAAACGATAAAATACTGGTACGACTAATGTCCGTATTTTCAATGCTTACTGAAGCAATAACCCCGCTCTGGAGAGCACTTTCGTCCCAGCTCGGGCGGTATCATCATAATTGTAAATATCTGTGCGGAACTGCGGTCTGCCATCTTCACCCACCCACGCCGTCAGATAATAGAGATTGACCGGAATCCGGTGTTTCATTGAAACAAAGGTAGTATTTCCCTGATCAAGCGTAGAAGAAATTCGACTGTTATTCCATCCCGCGTCCTGTAGCAGCATGCTAGCCAGTTCCGATGCCTTATTAACTCGCACACATCCGGAGCTCAGCGCCCGGATATCGCGCTGGAACAGATTATGATTAGGCGTGTCGTGCAAATAAATCGCCTCTGAGTTCGGCATATTGAATTTATAACGCCCCAGCGAGTTATTCGCACCAGATGCCTGACGCAAGCGATAAGGGAAGCGCTCTGCCGACACCATCTGCCAATCGATCATCGAAGGGTCGATCACTTCAGCATCCTGACTCCAGTCGGATAACACCGTGTAGCCATGGCGCTGTAGATAACCGGGATCGCGAACCACTTTAGGGATGATATCCTGTCGCGTCAGCGTCGTCGGGACATTCCACGGCGGATTGACTACCACATTATACAGCAAGCTGCTCATCAACGGCGTCTTACGCTTAGGCTGCCCCACAATAACGCGCGACGATAAACGCTCAGCACCATCCTGATAATAGATCAGCGAATAATTTGGGATGTTCACCATAATGCCGGTGTGCACATTATCCGGCAGCAGGCGCAGACGCTGAATATTCAGCGCTAGCAGCGTTGCGCGCATTTGCGGGGAAACATTGAGCCAATCGCGCGTACGCTTACCAATGACGCCGTCGTCTTCCAGACCTTGCCAATGCTGGAAGCGTTTCACCGCTTCAACCAGCTCTCCGGTATAGAGATCATCGCTATAGGCCAGAGCCTGCCCAGTCGCTACCGTCGTCGCTGCGGCATTTTCGTTAAACAGCGTAATACTCTCCGTTGACGATAGCATACCGGTACGTTGCAGAATTTCACGCAGTATAGCCAGCTCTCGGCTCTGTTGCTCTGGACGAAGAGATTCTGTCATATTCAGACTCGGCCACGGACGATTGTCCGTCAGCATCGTCTTCAGCGCCTCATGCATTTTGGCGTACTGCGAATGCTGCGGTGCCAGCGAAACGACATAGGCGGCGCTGGTGCCGGATTTCACGGCCTGTTGCCATTGAGAAACGATATTGATTGCTGGCGATTGCAAACGATAAGGCACACTGCTGTACAACCAATCATTGCCGTTGCGCTCTACTCCAGAGACGAACTGCAAATAACCCAGCATCGCATCGGATAAAACAACATCTCGCGCAAACCCGGTCAATTGCGGATCGGTCAGCCAGGTCACCCACGAGGTGAACTGCGGTTGTACACCTGCGATCGCCACTTCGGCAAGCTGCTGCTGAAACTGTTGCACCGCGCGGTTATCCGCCCACATCGGTTGCATCTGATGTTGGGTATAAAGCAATGATAGGTCAGAGAGATAATGTAACGTCATACCGTGCGGCAGCGTTGACAGAAGCCCTGCACGGCTATTTTCTACAGACACCACGCCTGAGCTTCGCGCTAAGCCGGATACCACCGTCGGAGATGTCGCCAGCACCGAAAACGAAAGAGATAGGCTTCCGACCCAAATACAACCCACGTGCAACAGCAGCCTGACTATTTTTCGTTTATGTAACAACAACATCCATTTATCCCCTGTACTTATTAATCACTATGCTTTTACGACAATCCACGACGTTAAACATGGAAATAACAAACCAAATTCGCTCGCATACGGTCACACTGGCGTAAGCTCATTTCTTCGTTTTCCATTGTAGAAAACGATAAATAATGAGATATGATCGTTGTTTATATAGCGCCCGCTATTCACGGTCAAAACGGTACAATATACAACCGCAAATCCTTCTATACTCTAAATAATTCGAGTTTCAGGCAGGCGGCAAGTGAGGGAATCCCGATGAGCTTACTCAGGTAAGCGATTCGGGTGACTGAACGTAGCCAACGCACATGCAACTTGAAGTATGACGAGTATACGGCCTGCACTCGTTTTACCGTCAGTATATAAAGAGAAAAATATTTTTGCTTCTTCTTCCGGCTATTATCTCGCGAGTTTGATGAACCTATTCTATTCACCGTCAGCATTCTCTTTACGTAACTTTTTACGAAAAAAATAAAACCGCTTAAAAGCGGCTTTATCATTATAGAGGAAAAGTGCTGCAACGTTGGCAACGATAATATTTATCGCGCCCCCCTACGAAGCTTGCTCTTGTGTCTCAGGCGCTTCCGCTCCGAAACCACGTAGCCCGACCACATGGACGTGCTCGTTGTTTTGGTAGACCTTACGCACTAGCTTATACGTCGTCCCTTTTTCGGGGCTGATGTTTTCCGGTGCCGCGATGACTAACTGCATCTCCAGACGATCGCACAGCTCGAATAGCGTGGCGATCGATTTGGCATCGAGACGTGCCGCCTCATCGAGGAAGAGCAAACGGCATGGAATAATATCTTTGCCACGCAGGCGCTTTGACTCTTCTTCCCAGCTCTGTACCACCATGACCAGAATTGACATCCCGGTACCAATCGCTTCCCCGGTAGACAGTGCCCCACTTTCCGCTCTCAGCCACCCATCAGCGCCCCGGTTCACCTCAACTTCCATTTCAAGGTAGTTTCGGTAGTCCAGCAGCTCTTCACCGATCGTTTGCCGCGTACGCTGTCCCATATCAATTTCAGGATTCAGGCGCTGATACAGTTTTGCCAACGCTTCCGAGAAGGTCAGGCGGTTGCTGTTAAACAGATCCTGATGCATGTCCTGCTGCTCGGATAATACATTAAGCAGCGTAGTATGCGTTTCGCGCACGTTGACGTTCAGACGAACGCTCTTCACCTGACCAAACGCTACCGCTTGCAGTCCCTGGTTCAGCATTCGAATGCGGTTCTGCTCACGCTGGATCGTTTTACGAATGATGTTGGCCACGCTGCGTGAGCTGATTGCCAGCATTTGTTCACGCGCCGTCAACTCTTCAGTCAGACGATTAAGCTCAATTTCCATCTGCTCAATCGCTTCTACCGGGTCATCGGTGCGGATAATATCCTGACGGATACGCTCGCGCAGATGCTGGTAAACAGCAATGTAGAACTGAATCTTGCGCTCTGGCCGTTTAGGATCTTCTGAAAGCCGCAGCACATCGCGCAGATGTTCGTTATCCGCCACCGCCAGACGCAGCGCCCCCAGCGCCTTATCCGACATGGAACGCAGTTCATCGCCTTCTATATAGGCCAGCTCGCGACGGTGCAGACGACGTTCAACGCCGTTATCTTTCACCAAACGCATAACCGCACACCAACCCGCTTTCGCCGTGACAACCTGCTCGCGCATCTGGTGATAATCACGCTCCAGCTTGCGCAATTTCTTCTGCAAACTGTCCATTTCGGCTTCACAGAACGTAATCTGTTTTTCCAACTGGTTACGCCGTGAACGGTTGGTGCTTAATGCCACATGCAACTCATCACGGCGCTGGCGGGCACGCTCTTCGGCATCGGAATCCGCACGTACGCCGATATCCAGAAGCTCTTGCGTCAACTCCTTCAGCATATCCTGTTTGGCATCGTAAGAACTTTTCAGCGACGCCTGAACCTGACTGTACTGCGTCAACTGTGCCTGATGCTGGCGAAGTTGTTCGCGCGCTTTTGCCCGTTCCGCCTCAGCCATTTCCAGACGATGACGCAGTTTGTCATTCAAGCCGGTATTTTCACCCAGCATGCCGGCAGAATCGGCATAGCTGAAGTGCGCACGGCGCTGCACCACTTCGGTCAACGCAAACGCCTGCTGTTTTGCCTGCCGCTGTGCGTTCTGAGCCTGAGCATAATCTTCCTGCAACTGCTCATGCTGCTGCGGGTCGCTTTGCAAGACTGAAACCAGCGGTTCCAGCTTAACCAGCGTCGCACCATGCTGTTGAATGAAACGGGCAGACTCTTCGGTTTCATCCAGCTCGGCACGAATCTCTTCCACGCGATCCTGCAATGTCTCGTCGCAAAGCAGGCCCATACGCGGAATCAGCTTATTCAGCTGTACGCTGGCCTCTTTCGCTTGTTCATATTGTTGGCGCTGCTGCTGGTTCTCGCCGTCAAAGTTGGCAATCGCACGATCCAGCTCGCCGCGGCGGGAACTGAGCGTGCGAATTTCCGCTTCGGGATCTTCATCAAAAACGACAGCCAGATGCGTACCGATAAAGCGGCTGAAAGACTGGTGCAAGCGCTGCGTTTTCTGCACGTCAAACGACAGCGTCGCATACTGTTCGGCCAACGCTTCTCGCTCATCACGCAGGCTTTCCAGACGCATTTCCCGCGCGGCGCGGCCAAACAGCGGCACGTCAGGGAAGCGAGAATAACGCCACTGGCGCTCCGCGACTTTCACCACTACCGCACGTTCCAGTTCTTCAACGGCAAACACGCTGTCATCAAACGACTGCGGATCACCCTCGATCAGATACAGATCTTCCGGGCAATCTTCCAGGCCGGCAAGCTGTTCACGCACCAGCGAAAGATCGGCGACGACAATCGCATGGCGGGATGGGCCATAAAGCGCCGAGAAGTACGGCGCGTCGTCTAGTGTGACATCATCATAAATTTCAGACAGCAGCACGCCGCCAAAGCGTTCCGCCAGCGCGTTCAAGCGCGGATCTTCTGAACCACCTGGCTGGCTTAGTCGCTCAATTTGTGCTTCGATCTGCCGCTTGCGGGCAGCAATGTCGTCACGCTCAACCGTGGTTTCACGCTCGCGCTCAAGCAACTGCTGCATGAACTCCGTCACCTGACGGCTATCTTCAAACGTTTCGCCGCTTTGTTCGCTCAGTTGCGTCAGCATTTCCTGTGCCGCCAGCCAGACTGGCGCACGCACTGTCAGTTTCTGAATACGCTGCTGGATTTGCTCCAGTTCCTGACGCAACGCCATGCGACGCTCACCCGCTTCCGCCACGAGTGATGACAGGGTTTCGATGCGGGCATCAAGCTCTTGCTGGAGCGACTCCAACTCTTCCGGTTGATACTCCTGACCGTTACGTTTGCTGAAATCTTGCAATAGCCGCTCAGCATCCTGCTGCTCACGCAGCCGTTGTTCCAGCTCAGACAGGCGCATCCGCAGCGGTTGTACCCGCTCCGCCTGATAGCGTTGCGAAGAGCTGTCGCGCAGCAAGTCGCGCGCGACTTGCCAAGCTTCGTTGCGATTAACGGCACCGGCAATCTTACTCACCAACTGATAGGCTTGCTCAAACTGGCCGTGCGCCGCATCGGCCACGCTCAGTTTTTGCTCCAGCATCAACAAAATTTCTGTCGTTTCCTGCTCTTTCGCCTGATAGCTATCCAGCCATTTGTCCGCGTTATCTGCCGTTAAATCCGGCAGTTGACACAGCGTGCGGGCGCGTTCCAACGCCTGCTGTGCCTGCTGATACTGAATGGCACGAGTTTGCTGTACGTCCAGCGCCTGCTGATAATCGGCAAGCTGGCTTTTCAGTTCATCCACTTCCAGTTCGGCAGCATCAGCACGCTCTTCGTTTTCCGCCTGCTGCTCCCGCGCTTCTTCCACCACCTCGTTCTGTTCTTCGAGGCGATAGCTCAATTCTTCCAGATCGGCGTTATAACGCTCGATTTTCTCCTGTTGGCGCATCGCGGTCTGCACCAGATTCAGATGGTCGCTGGCCGCCTGATAATCCGTTTCCAGATCGCCTTCAGCGCCGCTCTGTTCCGCTAACTCCCGCGCCATTTCCACATGACGATACTGCTCGCTCGACAGTTGCTTACGGCTGGAGAACAGATCGCGACGCAATTCCAGCGCCCCATCCAGATGAATGCGACGCTCATTGGCGTGCCGCATGTAGTCAGCGGCAACATAGGACGTCGCTTCAGAGATCAGGTGTTTAAACAGATTGCGATCGGACTGGGTCACGCGAATCGCTTCCAGCGTCATGCGGTTTTCACGCAACGCCGCTTCCATATCCTGAAACGCTTTGCGCACACCGCTGTTTTCCGGCAGCAAATAGTCACGCAGCGAGCGAGTAATGGCGCTGGAGATACCGCCATACAGCGAGGCTTCGATCAGGCGATAGAACTTGCTGCGATCGGAAGCAGAACGCAAGCGACGCGGCACGACGCCTAAATCAAACATCAGCGAGTGGTAGTCGGTAATGGAGTTAAATTGCTTGAACTGAACGCCTTCCATCTCTTCGACGCGTTCTTTCAGTTCCTGCAAATTAAGCACTCGCGCCTGACGATCGCCGACCCCTTGCGTCAAAATTTGCGTCGGCTGTACGGCTGTCGGTAATCCCTGAATGGTAAAAGGCTTAATATCGACTTTACGGTCGCGCCCTGCAACCTGCTGAAGACGCACGCCAACCAGCACGCGCTGATGGCGCGAGTTAACAACATCCAGCGTGGAATAGCAGACACCAGCACGTAATTTACCGTGCAGACCTTTATCGCGAGAACCACTGGTGGCACCAGCTTCCGTCGTGTTTCTAAAATGCAGCAACGTCAGGTCAGGGATCAGCGCCGTAATAAAGGCCGCCATCGTGGTGGATTTTCCTGCGCCATTACCGCCAGATAACGTCGTCACCAGTTCATCCAGATCGAAGGTGCGAGCGAAAAAGCCGTTCCAGTTGACCAGCGTTAGTGAGCGAAATTTACCGCGTTCAATCATTCCTGTTCATCCTCAACACTTATTCATCCTCGCCCGTTTCCGGCGTGGTCTCATCGGTGCGATCATTGTCATCACTGTCATCTTTCAGCGACAAACTACCCTCAACAGGCATCGCTTCACCATCGCGAATCATGCGTAGCTGTGCTTCACGTGCATCATCGCCGCTACGCACATCGGCCCCGAAGCGGAACACCGATTCGGTAATTCTGAATTTGCTACCGTCATTGCCCATAAAGTAGATCATACCTAGCCGGCGCAAGCGATTCAGCGACGTTCTGACTTTTTCCTGTAGCTTCTGGCGATCCAAATCGGAACCGGTAGAGCGCTGGTTAACCAGCTTCAACAACTTGCTTTCATCTGCCAGACTCAGCAGTTCTTCATACAGCTCCTGCTGGCTGAAAATGCCTTCATGAGCCAAACGCTCCGGGCTTAGATAGAGATAACAGAGAATTTTCCCTACCATCATATCCAGCTCAGACAGCACCGAGCGAGAGATTAGCGTGGTGGAGCGCGGACGCAGATAGAAAAAGCCTTCCGGCGCGCGAATCAACTCCACGTTGTAGCGGCTGTAGAATTCCTCCAGCACTTCCTGGAAATCCATCAGAAATACGTGGTTCTCCAGTTCTTCAATGCCAATATGACGCCCGGCGCGCAATTGGCTGTCCAACGCAGGAAAGAGGTTATTCGACAGCGCGGTTGCCAGCTTCACTGGCATAAATTGTTCAATATTTGTCGATGACATGGGCCTGCACCTTAGCTCCGTAATCATTGATTGCCCGCCACAATGCGGGTAATCCGGTGAAATCTGCTTCGGCTACGCCCAGGCGTACTGCCTGGTCGACCACGATTCGGGCAACATCAAAATGCCGCGAGCGAGGATGCTGCGCGAGGTATTCCCGCATCACTTCCCCCAAGTCCAGCGGAATCTGTTGCGCTTTATATTTATGCAGCGCCTGCTCGACCAGCGCGATCAGTTGTTCGCGCATTTCACTAAACTCTTCGTATTCCAGCTCCGGCGGCAGTTCACCGGTCACTTCTTCACTACGCAGCGTCAGTTCTTCGTCACGCATATCCAGCAGACGATCCGCGTTGGCGAACGTCAGCGCCCAGGGGCTATCGAAATAGCGCTGCACAGACTGACGCAGGCGCTGAGCAAAGACACGGTTTTTATCCATATCTATCGCGGTACGGATAAACTTATGTACGTGGCGGTCGTAACCAATCCACAGATCTATCGTCTGCTGTCCCCAACTCACAATACGATCGAGTTTGTTTTGCAGGTCAAACACCAGTTTGTCGACAAATTCCAGATTATGCGCATTATTCATAATCGCATCCTGAATGCTCAACAGACTCGCCTGCAACTTGTCGCCTGCGGCTTCCAGCGTATCCTGCAATTCACGCAGCGTAGACGACGTTTCCGTCAGCAGTTGTTCACAACTGCTTATCGCTGCCCGCCAGTCCTGGTTTAATAGCGCCGCGATATCGTCTTTCACGCCCTGCTGTTGCTCATCCATCACGCGCTGTGACAGATCGATGCTGTCAAAAATTTCAGCTACGGAATATTTCAGCGGCGCAAACACATTGCGATGCCAGTGAAACTCATCGCCGCCTTCTTCCGCTGCATCGGCTGCACGACTCAACTCCTGCGCCACAATAGAGAGTTGCATGGAAAGCCGCAGCGTCGAAAACTCACGCTGCCGGATATAATAATCGGTAATGCCGATCCCAAGGGGCGTCAGACGATAAATCGCATTACCTTCCACCTGTTCGCTGGTAAAGCGGTTAAGCAACCGCTGGCGCACCAGATCGTTAATCGCGTTATTGGCGCGGAGGGTAATGGTTTCGTTTGTCTGATCAAATCCCTGACTCACATGACGGAAGGCATCAATCAGCTCACCTTCACTCATTTCACCATCCATGCGTTCGCCGTTAAGCGTGGCGATCGCCATCAAAAACGCCAGACGTTCGGTGGGGAGAGAAATGGAGAAATCGTTTTTTCGTGCCCAGGCGACCAGTTCGGGTACAGTCTGGGAAAAATCACTCATAATGCATCCTTCAAATGGGGTTTATGCGCCATGACATGGATATAACGGCCCAAACTCACAAAAGGCTCTTGCCGACAATACCGCTGTTCGAGCTCAAGAATGTCGTCAAATTTATCAATTTGCTGCTGCTTATTCTGTAGATAGTCATGAAACACACGCACGCCAGTTTTTCCGCTAATGGTCAGCCCCATTTCATCAAGCCAGCCGTACACGGCTTGCGGATCCAGTGGGTGATCTGGCGATAGCGATCGCCGTTTGTTCTTCGGCATTCCGGCCTGAACATAATCAAAGTTGCCCAGCACCATGTTACGCATCAACAGCCCGTGATGGTTATAAAACATCAAAGACAGCGCGCCGCCCGGTGACAGGCAATCATACAATATTTTCAGCATTTGCTGCGGTTGCGCAACCCACTCCAGCACCGCGTGGAACAATATCAGATCGACGGGGCTTTCCATATATTGCGCGATATCCTGTGCGGCACACTGCACAAAACGCATATTATGGACGACGCCCTGCGCCGCTGCTGCGTTTTTGGCGCGCTGAATCATCTCATCGGAAACATCGCACAACAATACCTGATGTCCTAAAGCCGCCAGACGACACGCCATCTGCCCTTCACCGCCTCCCGCATCAAGGATGCGCAACGGCCGTGCCGGAAGTCGGGTCAAAAGATCGCGAAGATCCTGCCACAATACCGCCAGCCGAAGTCTCCCCTTCGTTGTGCCATAGATATTCTGAGCAAATTTTTCGGCGATATCGTTAAAATTGCGATCCTGCATCAGTCATTGTTCCGCATCATATAAACGGGGATCTCGTGCAGCACGTGTCTGCGCGATGCGATTTTTCCAGCCTGCCATTTTGGCACAGGCTGGCTTAGAATAAATGGCCTTACCGCATGATATCTTCCCGGATGCGGGTTTTTCACTCAAAAGGAATGCAATTTTATGCTTTTCACACTCAAAAAGTTCGTCGGTGGCCTGCTGCAGCCTCTGCCATTGCTCTTGCTTCTGATGGGTGTTGGCCTGCTGCTGCTCTGGTTTACCCAACAACAGCGTATGGGAAAAACGATAATAGTAACCAGTTGGCTGGCGCTTATCCTGCTCAGTCTGCAACCTATCGCTGACAGGTTGCTGCTACCACTGGAATCACACTACCCAACCTGGCGGCAAACGCCGCAGGCGAGCAAAACCAATTATATCGTCGTGCTAGGTGGGGGGTATACCTATAACGCGGAATGGGCACCCAGTTCCAATCTCATCAGCAACAGCCTCCCGCGCGTTACGGAAGGCATTCGCCTTTATCACGCCAACCCCGGCGCAAAATTGATTTTTACCGGCGCAGCAGCGCAGGGTAACCCTGTCAGCAGTGCGAAAACTGCGGCGCTGGTAGCAGAAAGCCTGGGTATTCCGCCACAGGATATCGTCATTCTGGATACGCCAAGGGATACAGAAGAAGAAGCGGAGGCAACCGCGAAGATTGTTGGCAATCGCCCTTTCTTGCTGGTGACCTCGGCCAACCACTTGCCGCGCGCTATACGATTCTTTCAGGCTCAGGGGCTTGCGCCAATTCCTGCTCCGGCAAATCAGATGGCGATCACGTCCGCACTCAACCCGTGGGAGAAAGTCTTTCCTTCCGCGTACTATTTATCGCACAGCGAACGCGCCTGGTATGAAACGCTCGGCCGCCTCTGGCAATGGCTGAAGGGAACCTCAGCGACACCGCACAACGCCGAGCGGCCGCAGACTCATTCCAGCCAAGGGGACAGCTCCCGCGAAGCCACGTCAAATAGCTGACGGTCTAATTGACCCGTATGGATATAGCGGGCCACCGCTTCCCAGATAGCATACAGCCAGCGCCGGTAGACAAAGGACTCCGCTACCGGTGCCTGTTTCAGGTAGTGATAAAGCAACTGCTCCGGCATGCCGGATTCACAAAGCCGGAAGAGTTCATACTCTCTGGGCGCCCATAGCATCATGCCCGGATTAATCATCGCCAATAGCTGATCGCTACGCGCATCCTTCAACATGCTGCGCAGCGAAAGATTACCGTGTACCAGCACACAGCCATCCTCAAAATCTTCAAACAGCATCGATAAACATTGGCGAGAACGATAAAGCACGCCTCGATTCTGCTGCGTCAGCTGCGGCGCATTGACATTGAGTAGCGTCGACCACAACACTTCCACACGTTGTTGATACCAACTCGCCCAGTCGTTGTCCTGCGTGCTATCGACAGAACCGACGCAACCATGGCTATCAATACGATGCCAGGCTAATACGCTTTCAATAATCTGATCCATCAGCAGCGTCCAGCGATGACCACTTCTTGGTGGTGCCTCCACCGACACGCCACGCAAGCGCTCAATCAGCAACAGTTCCCGATACGGTTGCTGCTGTGTCAACATCAGCCCGTAAACCGTTGGCAAACGAACATCACCTTCACGCGCCAGCATTGAGAGCTTGTAGGCCTCCTGCTGCGCCACCCCCTGGCACACATAGCTTTTAGCCAACAAAGGAATGGCGTTGCCTTCTTTATCATACAAGGCATACAGATCCGCATAGGGCTGTTCGCTTATGCACTCAAGCCGACTGAGGCTTTCCCCCAACACCGTGCTGAGCTCCGACTTCAACTGTTCCATAAACGGCTATACCTCCGTTGAGCCAAATGACTCCACTCACCATGATGCGGCGAGCAGAGGACAAATTCTTCAACGCAGATCAAATATAAGGAGGATCAATGACGGCAGGGAACACGCCCTGCCGACGTTATTACTGCACTATCCCCTGCGCGTCAGCAGAAGGTAGCGTGAGTGACAAGCGAATGTATTCACACTCCACCATCATTCGCGTTCAAAAGCACCCAGATCTGGCGCTGAACCTTTGTAAGGCAATTTGACATTCCCACCCTTATTGATCAGCGCACTACCTGACGCAAGGTGCAGGCTCTTCAGCACTGGCAAGCTGCCGTCAGCCTGACGCGGTGCATCCCAGCCGGTCATGGAAACGCTCTCGAAGTCAGAATCTGATACTGTAATTTTCAGATCCCATGAGTTATAGCGCATGTTCGCGCCATCGGAGAACGACAGGTCTTTACCACCATGAGATACGTTATTACGTAGGGTACCCAGTCCAATCGCTTTTCCGTTTGCATCAATACCGCGGATATTAAAGTTAGGGTTATTTTTATAGCCCGTGTTGTTAAAGAAATCGTTCGCTACCGGATGGTGGTTGGCATAAAAACCGGCTGCTTTATTTAAAAACGCAACTGAATTACGCACGGTATGCTTCACCGCATTTGCCACATAAACGCCACCATAACCACCGATTTTAAAACCATTACCATTACCTGCTGACAGCGACTGCGTCGTTCCCGGTAAATAGCCGTGTGACCAGGCCCAGGAGTTTTCAATCAGCACCGGAGAATAGGCATTAATTAAATCGAAGCCATCATCCGAATTTGACCACGCCCGGCAACCCCGGAAAATATTACCTGGCTGATTAGCCGGGATATGCGCACCAAATCCATCTCCACTTTGGCCTGCACCATTCGATGTCAACGGGTCGTAATTATGGTGAGAGTCGCTATTCAATACCAGATTATATCCCCCTCGCTGGATAAACAAACCCGTACCCATAATATGGTGGATATTTAACTGCTCGAATATATTATTACTGCCCCTGATCCACACCCCCCAGGATTCATGGTTAAGGTTATTACGCTGCGGAACACCGGTGATTTCCAACCCTTTCAGAGAGATCCAATCTGCAACAACATTGAAACCCTTGACGCGGCAATCATCCTGCATCTGGCTGAAATCAAAAACGGGCACTTCTCCACTGTACGCCCAATATTCAATGCGCTTACCTTCCGTGCCGCTTTTATTCAGCGTAATTGCGTTCACCACATCAGTACGCGTGGAACAGACGTTCAGTCCCTTGGTGAACACGTATTTACCGCCACGGATCCACAGGCGGTCGCCGGGAGTTAAGGTTTTCTGCGCACGATCGATTGTTTTCCAAGGCGAGTTTTTACTGCCGTTACTCGCGTCATTGCCGTTGGGTGCCATGTAATAAACTGCTGCGCTGCTACCCGCCGCAATCCCCATCAACATACCGCCGAGAAAAAATTTTGTGATATAACGTTTAGCATTCATATCATTACCGTCCTTAGTTGAAATAACAAAAACGCCATGCAAAAACATGGCGAATTGATAGTAGCATTTAAACATGAAAATAAAAGTTCAACTCGCTGTCCATCAATTCAGAATGGTAATAAATCATCTGCGGAATAAGCGGCGTAGCGCAATTTGAGAATTTTTAAGAATACTTATCTAAATAAGTGCCAAATAATTTAAAAAACAATATGCCGTATAAAGAAAAAACGTCATGGAGAAAATCTATTCCAGAAAAATAGATTCCCCCATGAAGTATTCATAGCAGCGGAGTGAAATAGATCCTACTGATGCGCCATGACGTGCCGCACACGGGCCAGATCTTCTGGCGTATCAACGCCCACGCTCGGCACCGCTTTCGCAACCGCAACGTGAATCTTCTCGCCGTACCACAGCACGCGCAACTGCTCCAGTAACTCGATTTGCTCCAGTTGGCTCGGAGCCCAACTAACATAACGGCGCACAAAACCCGCACGGTAGGCATAAATGCCGATATGACGCAGGAAATGATCGCCGATGGTTTCCTTAGACTGAGCAAAGCGCTCTCGGTCCCACGGGATCGTCGCACGGGAAAAATACAGCGCGTATCCCTCCGCGTCAGTCACCACTTTTACCGCGTTCGGATTGAATGCTTCTTCGCTGGTTTCAATCGGCACCGCCAGCGTTGCCATTCCCGCTTTGCTGGCTGCGAGGTTTTCTGCGACCTGACGAATGATAACGGAAGGGATGAGCGGTTCATCGCCCTGGACGTTAACAATGATGTCATCGTCGGTAAAACCATAGCGCTCGATGACCTCAGCCAGTCGCTCTGTACCGGAATGATGATCGGCACGGGTCAGGCAGACTTCACCACCCGCTCGCTGCACAGCCGTTTCAACATCGGGATGGTCGGTGGCGACAATAACGCGCTGCGCCCCCGATCTCAACGCGCGCTCCATCACATGAACGACCATCGGTTTGCCGTTGATGTCCGCCAGCGGCTTACCCGGCAATCGGCTTGACGCAAAACGCGCAGGAATGATCACGGTAAAGGTCATTGTGTTATCTCGTCAGCGCCGAGTTTACGCGCCTCGTTTTCCAGCAACACCGGGATACCATCACGAACCGGATAGGCCAAACCATCGACCTTGCATATCAGCTCCAGTTTCTCTTTATTAAAATACAGCCGACCATTACAAACAGGACAGGCAACAATCTCAAGTAAACGGTGATCCATGCTTCCTCCATCTTTGGCCGATCGATAACCGGCATGTTCTTTCTCTCTATGGCAGCGCTCTACTTTGGCGATACCTTCAAGAGATATCTAAAACCGTGGTACAGGCCGATTTACGTTCTGCTACCAGTATGCTGCTTAAGCACGTTTTCCAGTTTATCGAGCAACTGTATACCGTGAGGCTCGGCGAGCACGGCATCGACCGGCAGATACCACCAGTTACTCTGAGCGAACGTCTTACATTTCACCGCATCTTTTTCCGTCATCAGCAGCGGCTGTGTCGTACCCTGAGTCAGCGAGTCGAGCTGTTCTGGTTGGTACAATTGGTGGTCTGCAAAGGCAATTTCACGTGCAATGCTGACGCCAGCCTCACGCAGCGTAGCAAAAAAACGTGGGGGATGTCCGATGCCCGCCATCGCAACCACATCATGCAACTGACTCAGCGGTCGGGACTCACCAGACAGTAAGTTAACCGCCATACCTGCGGTTAATATCATACCTATCTCGTTTGTTCGCGGCGTACCGCCGTTAACAATGACAGCATCCACCGACGCCAGGCGGCTTTCTCTTTCCCGCATTGGCCCCGCAGGCAACCACCATCCGTTGCCAAAACGCCGCACGCCGTCAATCACAACCAGCTCAATATCTCTTTCCAGCGCATAGTGCTGTAATCCATCGTCGGTGATCACCACGTCTAGCGGGTACTGCGCCAATAACGCACTTACGGCGTCCCGGCGACGGGGAGCGACCGCAACGGGCGCACGGGTACGTTGAAAAATCAGCACCGGTTCATCACCTGCCAGCGTCGTCGTCATCGTTTCATCCAGCAGCAAAGGATAACGTTCAGCTTTCCCACCGTAACCGCGTGACACCACGCCAACGCGATAGCCTCTACGCTGTAGGTGCTCAACAAGCCAAATGACTACCGGAGTCTTCCCATTGCCACCTGCCGTCAGGTTTCCCACTACCACGACAGGAACGGGAGATCGCCAGCTTTTGCGCCATCCCAACCGATAGCTCTGGCGGATCAGAAACGTAATGAATCCGTATAACCACGAAAGCGGCAACAGCAGCCAATAAAGCCGCGATCGACCAGACCAGATACGCTCAATCATTCGCCAAACTGCATTCTGTGTAGCTGGGCATAGGCGCCGTTTGCCGCCAGTAGCACAGCATGATTACCACGCTCAATGATTCTGCCATCCTCAACCACCAGAATCTCATCCGCTTTTTCAATCGTGGAGAGACGGTGTGCAATCACCAAGGCAGTACGATCTTTTTGCAGTTCGTCTAATGCCGCCTGAATCGCACGTTCCGATTCCGTGTCCAGCGCCGAGGTGGCCTCATCCAATATCAGGATCGGGCTATCCCGCAGTAGCGCACGGGCAATTGCGATACGCTGCCGTTGTCCGCCGGAAAGCATCACGCCATTTTCACCAATGATCGTATCCAGACCATGTTCCATCTTATTGATGAAATCCATCGCGTACGCCATTTTCGCTGCACGCTCAATTTCCTCACGGCTATAGTGCTCATTGCGAGCATAGGCGATGTTGTTAGCTATCGTATCGTTGAATAAGTGAACATTTTGAGAAACCAGCGCAACCTGATTACGCAAGGAGGACAGGCGATACTCACGTAGGTCGTGACCATCGAGCAAAATCTCACCGGATTGAATGTCGTAAAAACGCGTGATTAAACTGGCAATCGTTGATTTACCTGAACCAGAACGGCCAACCAATGCTACCGTTTTACCCACAGGAATATGCAGATTGATATTCTTCAACGCCAGATTTTCTCTTCCTGGATAAGCGAAGTTTACCTGACGGAATTCGAGTTCACCTTTCGCACGTTCAAGCTCGAGTTTGCCCGTGTCACGTTCCTGCTCCATGTCCAGAATCGCAAACAGCGTCTGGCACGCAGCCATGCCGCGCTGGAACTGCGCGTTCACGTTGGTCAGTGATTTTAACGGACGCATCAGCGCAATCATGGATGAGAACACCACCGTGATCGTCCCCGCCGTTAGCGTATCCATCACGCTGGGGAAGCTGGCAGCATACAGCACAAATGCCAATGCCAGCGAAGCAATCAACTGGATAATAGGGTCGGAAATCGATGAAGCAGACACCATTTTCATGCCCTGCTGACGCATCCGATTGCTGACCTGATCAAAACGTTTAGTTTCTACTTCCTGACCGCCAAACATCAGCACTTCTTTGTGGCCTTTAAGCATTTGCTCCGTGCTGGTAGTCACATGCCCCATCGTATCCTGCATGTTTTTACTGATATTGCGAAAGCGTTTGGACACCATGCGCATGGCGATTGACACGATCGGTGCAATCACAATCAGAATGATGGACAGCTGCCAACTGTAATAGAACATCAGAATGAACAGACCGATAATTGAGGCCCCTTCTCTGACGACCGTAATCAACGCGCCGGATGACGAAGCAGCAACCTGTTCCGAATCATAGGTGATGCGAGAAAGCAGCGTGCCAGTTGACTGCTGATCGAAGAACGCTACCGGCATGCCCATAATGTGGGAGAACAGGCGGCGACGCATATTCATCACCACTTTGCCTGAAACCCAAGCGACGCAGTAGCTAGATACGAAACCTGACGCACCTCTTACAAGCATCAACCCAATGACAACCAAAGGCATCCACACCAAGACGGAACGTTCAGCTTTGCCGAATCCGTCATCCAGCAAAGGTTTAAGCAGTGAGAGCATCAATGTATCGCCGGCTGCGTTAATGATGAGTGCAATTGCAGCAACAGCCAGTCCAGCTTTAAACGGAGAGATCATCGGCCATAGGCGGCGAAAGGTCTGCCAGGTGGAGAGATCTTTATCATTCAGCATGTAGTCAACCTGAATCGGTAAGAAATAGCCGACTATTTTACTCATTATACCGTCCTACGCCAAACCACTGATGATACCAACGAGGCGATATGTGATCCCTGAATCGTAGAATATGCCATGAATCGCTGAAAAAACGTGCACTTAGCTGCCCAAGTGACGCGGTATCAACCCATGAATAACCATACTGTCGGTATCGTTCGACAATCTTTACTGAAGGCAGCCGCCATGGGTTATAGCGTGCCGCAGAGGCGATAACGAACTCGGCATTCACCGAACGAATGAAGGGAGGCGAGGAGGATGTCTTACTGCCATGATGAGGGATTTGTAACAAATTCGCACGCAGTGCACTACGCTCTAACCTAATCAACGCCCTTTCCGCATCCGACTCCAGATCGCCCGTTAATAAAACACGGTGTTTACCGTCATCAACACGGATAACACAGGAATCGTTATTTTCCGCTCGCTTAACAAGCGCTAACGGCCACAGCACGGTAAACGTGAGATCCTGCCAGCGCCAACGCTCACCGCGTAGGCAAGGGCGATGATTCATTGCGTTGGTCGTGCTATATACCGTGGCTTCAGGATAGGCCGCCTGTAGCGTCTCCAATCCCCCGATATGATCCATATGGCTGTGGCTCAGGATAATGCTTTCCACATCAACGCCTCGCCAGCGCAGATAAGGCAGAATTTCTCGCGTTGCCATATCGCCCCCTTCCCAGCGATTTCCCGTATCGTACAGCACCGCTTTTCCACGTTGCTCAATCACGATGGCCAGGCCATGGCCGACATCTAACATGTCCACACGCCAATCTGGCTCATCGCTCTTTATTCGGAAAGCCAATAAAACCAGAATCAGCACGCCGACGCTTGTCGGGTGGATCCGCCACCAGCGAAAACGCCATATGACAATCGCCCCCCATCCCGCGACGCTCCCTAGCAGCAGCGATGCATCAAGATATACCCAACCCGTTTGTAGATACATCAGCGGCGCGAACACCGCACGCAACGAAACATCCGCCAGCCACCAGAGCATTTCACTCAGCGGCGCGAATACCATTGTGCTCAATGCCAGCAAAATGAGCGGTGTGGTAACGAAGGACACCAAAGGCACTGCCCAAAGGTTCGCGGGCAGTGAGGTGATACTGAAACCGTGGAAAATATGAAGCTGTAAGGGCATCAATAGCAGCGTGATTCCCGTTTGCAGGTGGATCCAGCGTAGCCAGAACCATCGTCGGCGGATCTGTATCCGGTGAGGAAGGGGTGCCCACTGAAACCAGAAAATTAGCGACGCGACGGCAAGACACGATAGCCAAAAACTGTCTGACAGTACGCTCAATGGATCGCTGACCAAAATCAACGCGACACACCATAGCCAGACCTGCCAGGCGGAGCAGTTAACGCCCCACATTTTCAGGCAGAGCCATACGCTAAGCGCCAGAGCCGATCGCACCGCAGGAGGGTTTCCCCCTGCCAGCCAGACATATCCCCAGGCAACCACGACACTCGTGATCAATGGGAAACGATAACCAATCCACTGCACAGGAAAGCCATACTGCAACACCCGCGCCATTCCCCACCCAACCAGCCCCGCTAGCACGATATGGAGGCCGGAGATCGCCATCAGGTGCATCGTACCGGTATTCTGAAGAAGTGTCTTGAGCTCTGAGCTAACCGTTTTCATCTCGCCAAACGTCAGCGCCAGTAAAATAGAACGCCACGGCAACCCCTGTACCTGCTGTTCCGCCTGTGTGATCGTTCGCTGGCGGAAATCACAGCGGCTATCAGCGACCGTTGCCGCGAGCACTCGACCAGATAGCGGTTGCCGTTTGGCTATCGCCCAGCGCTGGCTATCAAAGCCACCTTCATTCAGTCGACTATGGATAGGTCGAAAACTGGCGGTTATCATCCAACGTTGGCCACCACACCAGTTTTCCATCGCCGGTGATAGGGTCAGTTGGGCATACAGCGGCGGGAAAATTCGCCGCTGATTTATCTCTTCCAGCCGAACCGTAATCCCGTCATCATCGTGTTCAGCGAACCGTATACTGCTTATTGTCACGACAGCATGAACCGAATTCTGCGTGAAACGCTCAACTTGTAGCAGCAGGGTTTGAGCATTCAAGGCTGCCCAACAGAAACTCACTGCAACAAGCGCGACCAACCGAACTTTTGTATGACAATAGGCACCCACTACCACACACGTAGATAGCCCGCCTCCCCACCACAGCAGTGTTTGTGCTGGGAGCTGCGGCAAAAAAAGCAGTGGCAGAATACCCAACACACTGGCCCACGCCAGACTATTTACCGACATCGTCCCTTGCCATGACACGGCCTTCCCTCTTTTCTTGTTGTTCGCTCGGGAATGTTGCAATCACTCAAGCTCATACGACAGAACGAAAAGCTCAGGAGGGAAAACGTCTCGCAAGAAAGTGACTACATTTCAAAGAATGACATTCGACGTGCGAGTTGGGTTCCAGTTTTCTGGGCGTTCGGCATTATCGTCAACGACGAAATCATTAACAGCCGCCACCGACGCTCAAACACGTGGATAAGTAAAAAGAAGCAGGGTTGTGGCATAAAAACCAAAAGAAAAAGGATCGCCGAAGCGATCCTTTTACAGTAGAACATCACACGTTAGGTTACTTAACTTCGCCCATCTCTTTCAGCTTTTTAGACAGCTCACGGCGTTCTTTCGACAGATCAGCATTCTTGATGATGTAGTCATCAACGCGATCTTCATAATCACTGCGCATATTGGCGATGATATTTTGCACGTCCTCAATAGACATACCAGGTTTCAGATATTCGCTCAGGTTGTCCAGCAGCAGAACACGCTTCTGGTTATCACGAATTTTCTTTTCGTTGTCGACGATTTCACGCTGAAGTTTATTTTTACGACGAAACATGCGCACGAATTCCAGCACATCCTGGAAACATGGCTTAGTGTCCTTATCCATCTTTTACCCTTACCTTGAGTCATACATAAATTCTTTATGCATTCACCATACAGGTTATACCCAGCGTCTTTCAAGCAGTGCTTACGCCCTTTGCGCAAACGCCCCGCCGATCGGATAATCTGTCATCAAACATACCCTAAATAATTCGAGTTGCGTGCAGGCGGCAACCGCGCGAATCCCCGGGAGCTTACGTAAGTAAGTGACTGGGGTGAGTAAGGGAAGCCAACGCACAGGCGGCTTGAAGTATGACAGGTATTTAGCGGTAATATACTGCGATACGCTGATCATGAATCTCTTCAATGGCCACTTCAGTATCGAAAATATCTTCCAGAACGTCGGACATCATGATGTCCTCCGGTTTTCCCGTGTAGATAATCTGCCCTTTGCGCATCGCAATAATGTAGTCTGAATAGGCAGAAGCAAAGTTGATATCGTGGATAACCAGCACGATGGTTTTGCCTAGCTCATCGGCCGCACGGCGAATCTGTTTCATCATCGCCACCGCATGTTTCATATCCAGATTATTCAGCGGTTCATCAAGCAGCACATATTCTGTGTCCTGACACAGCACCATCGCGACATAAGCACGCTGACGCTGGCCGCCGGAAAGCTCATCTAAAAACCGATCCTTCAATTCGGTCAGATTAAGGAACGCCAATGCGACGTTGATACGCTCACGATCGTCAGCGTTCAGCCGTCCTTTGGTATAAGGATAGCGGCCAAAACCCACCAATTCCGCCACCGTTAAACGGCTGGTGAACTGATTTTCCTGCCGCAGTACGGACAAACAGGTGGCAAGCTTATCGCTTGGCGTGGTCATCACATCCATGCCATTAACCTTTACCTGTCCGCGATCCGCCTCCAGTAAGCGACTGATGATGGACAGCAAGGTCGACTTCCCTGCGCCATTTGGGCCGATAATCGAGGTGACGCCACCACGAGGCACTGCCGCGGTGACATTATCTAATACCGTCACGTTATTATACGTTTTAGTTACATTGCCGATCTCAATCACACGGAAACCTTTTTCAGTAGCAATACAATAAACAGCGACCCACCGACAAATTCGATAACAACCGACAGCGCCCCAGACATATCCAGCAGATGCTCAAGCACCAATTGGCCGCCCACCAGTGAAATGACACCCAGCAGGAAAGCCGCAGGCAGCAATAAACGATGCTGGCTGGAACCAATCACTAAATAAGCAAGGTTCGCGACCATAAAGCCTAAAAAGGTGAGCGGGCCGACCAGCGCCGTCGAAATGGCAACCAGTACGGAAACCAGCAGCAGAATGATCGTGACGCTGCGCTTGTAGTCAATACCAAGACTAATCGCGTTATTACGTCCCAATGCCAGCACATCAAACCGAAAGCGCATGCGCCAGATCACCACAGCAACCACCAGCGTAATGCCAACCGACAACGCCAACAGTTCAGGTACAGTGCGAGTGAAAGTGGCGAACATCCGCCCTTGTAAAATGGCGAACTCACCGGGCGTCAGCAGACGCTGCATTAAACCTGCCATGCTGCGAAATAACGTGCCGCAGATAATCCCGACCAGCAAGACCAAATGCAGGTTATTGCGGCTACCGGTAAACAACCAGCGGTACAGCAGCGCAGAGAACAGAATAAGCAACAGCGTCTCAAGCACAAATTTGCCTTCAACGCCCAGCCCCGGAATACCGCTAATGCCGAAAACAAATACCAGAGAGGTCTGTATCAGGATAAACAGGGCTTCAAACCCCATAATCGACGGCGTCAATACCCGGTTATTCGTCACCGTTTGAAACAGTACCGTTGACGCACTGGCGGCAAACGCCACCAGCAGCATCGTTGTCAACATCAGTCCGCGGTGCGTTAAAATGTAGCGTAGATTGCTACCCAGATTAATGGTCATAAACAGCACGATCACTACGGAAGCCGCGCCAGCCAGCCACAGTAACCGTTGGACAGGCGATAACCCTGATCGTGTTTCACTGACCGCCCCGGTCAGCATCGTATTACGTTCATTGACTGACATGGCGTTTCTGGCTTAGCAATAAGAGAAGGAAAACGGCAGCGCCAATGACGCCAAGAATCACGCTAACCGGAATTTCGAAGGGGTATCGAATCACGCGGCTGATAATATCGCAGCACAAGACCAAGCCGCCGCCGAGCAGGCACACCCACGGAATCGTTTTACGCACATTGTCGCCCATCATCATACTGATCAGGTTCGGCACGATCAGTCCGATAAACGGCAGGCTACCGACCACCACAACCACCACGCCGCTGACGACAGCGATGATACACAACCCCATCAGCATTACCTGTCGATAGTTAAGGCCGACATTGACGGAAAATTCGCGCCCCATCCCTGCGACCGTGAAACGATCAGCGATCCAACAGGCCACCAGCGTTAATATGCCAACCAGCCAAAGCAGCTCATAGCGGCCTTGCAGGACACCGGAGAAATCACCCGATTCCCAGTTACCAAGCGCCTGTAACAGATCAAAATACATCGCGCCAAACGTGGTGATTGAGCTGATAACCGCGCCCAACATAATACCGACCAGCGGCACCACCAACGCAGATTTCAGCACAATCCGCTGTAGCAGCATCATGAAAAGGAAAGTGCCCGCCAACGCAAACAGGCTCGCCACCACCATCTTGGTAAAAATCGTCGCACCGGGCACGGCGATCATCACCACCAGTAAACCAAAACTGGCCGATTGCGTGGTCCCCGCCAGAGACGGCTCAACAAAACGGTTTTGCGTCAGCAACTGCATGATCAGACCAGCAACACTCATGGCACTGCCAGCCAGCAGCAGCGCCAGCGTACGGGGAACACGACTGATAAAGAAAATGTCGCGCATTTCTGGATCGTTCCAGACGGCCAGCATAGTCAATTGCCCTGCGCCAACAAACAGGCTGACAACGATCATGAAGGCCAGAAACAACAGACCCAGCGAATAGTAAAAAGACTTCATTTATCCTGCCGTAGTCTGCCGTTATTTCTTATCCAGTGCATCGCTGACGGTACTCACCAGATTTTTATAGCTTTGCAGCCCCCCGGCGATATAAAGCGATGCAGAATCCAGGTAGATCACGCGATTATTTTTCCACGCATTGGTTTTGTGAATCAGCGGGTTATCCAGGACCTGTTGGGCGGATTCCCCGCCAGCACGACCAATCGCACTGTCACGATCGAGGATAAACAGCCATTCGGGGTTCACGCTCAGCAAGAATTCTGAGGTAACCACGTTACCGTGGCGCCCGGATTCAGGAAACTCCGTTGCCGGTTTAAAACCCAGTTCATCAAACACAAAGCCAAAACGCGATTTGGGACCATAGGCAGACATTTTTCCACCACTGACCATCAGAACCAGAGCATTGCCTGCATTTTCCGTTTTAGCACGCGTTTGCGCGATCTGTTGTTTAAACTCATCAATCTGTTTTTTTGCTTCGTCTTCTTTGCCGAAGATGGTACCCAGTTGCTCGATACGCTGAATAAAGCTCGTCATAAACTGGTGTTCATCCACGTCCATCGAAATCGTCGGTGCAATACCGCTCAGTTTGTCGTAAGCATCACGTGTCCGGCCACCGGCAATAATCAGATCAGGCTTAGCGCTGCTCAGCGCTTCATAGGCAGGTTCAAACAGCGTACCGGCGTTCAGGTAAGCATCGCTGTTGTATTTTGATAAAAACGCAGGCAGCGGCGTACTGCTTTTCGGTACACCGGCAATACCTTCGGCTTGCAATGCGTCCAACGTATCCAGCGTAGCGGGATCAAACACAATCACTTTCTTCGGCGGTTGTGGAACCTGAGTCGTCCCCTGCGCGTGCTCAATGCTCACCGTGTGAGTTCCTTCTGAAGACGAGGCCTGCTGATCGCAGCCAGCCAGAACAAACATAGATGCCAATAGCGTCGCCTTCACTGCAAATGCTGCATTCAATCGCACCGCATTTAAACGCATAAGTGTGTTCTCCATTTCGCTGTTTGTTGCCGTATGCCCCCGCAAAGCGATCGACGAGGCAAGAAAGAATTTAATTATCATTCGCATTAGAACGAAAATTGTAACCGAATGGACACACTCATGCCTAGCGATTATGTCTCCCCCTCTCTTGATGTAAATCAGGGAAGTGATGCAAATCAGGAAAGCACCACAGAAAAGCCGATTCAATGGTATCCTTGCCACTTTCCAGTCTGTTTGCCTGACTTCAAGCTCAGCGCATACACGTAGCTAAAGCTAACTGCATATATGGCCGAGAAAACACAACCCACTTTTTTCATACACGACTACGAGACATTCGGTAAACATCCGGCACGCGATCGCCCCGCGCAATTTGCGGGTGTGCGTACCGATATGGATTTCAATATCATCGGTGAACCACGGGTCATTTATTGTCGTCCGGCCGATGACTACCTGCCAGAGCCGGAAGCGGTGATGATCACTGGCATTACGCCACAGATCGCGCTAGCAAAAGGCGTCAATGAGGCGGCGTTTGCTCGTCAAATCCACGACGCGTTCAGTGTGCCCGGCACCTGTATTATGGGTTATAACAACATACGCTTTGATGATGAAGTCAGCCGGAATATTTTCTACCGTAACTTCTACGATCCTTACGCTTACAGTTGGCAAAACGGCAATTCTCGCTGGGATTTACTGGATGCATTACGCGCCTGCTATGCCCTGAGGCCGGAAGGCATCGTCTGGCCCGAAAATGATGACGGCCTCCCCAGCTTCCGCCTTGAGCACCTGACGAAAGCAAACGGCATCTCCCATGAACAGGCGCATGATGCGATGTCTGACGTTTATGCCACCATTGCGATGACAAAACTGTTCAAGCAGGCGCAGCCCAAGCTGTTTGAGTATCTGTTCACGCTACGCAACAAAAATAAAATTTCCGCACTGATTGATATCCCGCAGATGAAGCCGCTCGTACACGTGTCTGGCATGTTTGGCGCAGCAAGGAGCAACACCAGTTGGGTGGTGCCGCTCGCCTGGCACCCGGACAACCGTAACGCGGTCATCATGTGCGATCTGGCTGGCGATATGACACCGCTGCTGGAGTTGGACAGCGAAGCATTGCGCACACGGTTATACACCCGTCGGGATGCGCTGGAGGCCGATCAAAGTGCGGTTCCACTCAAGCTGGTGCACATCAATAAGTGTCCGGTCTTAGCGCCTGCCAATACCTTACGACCAGAAGATGCGGAAAGATTGGGCATCGATCGTCAACGCTGTCTGGACAATCTGGCGCTGCTGCGCAACAACGCGAGCGTCAGGGAAAAAGTGGTGGAACTGTTTGCGGACGCGCCCGCTTTTGTCGCGTCTGATGATGTCGATTTACGCCTTTATGATGGCTTCTTTGGCGATGCCGATCGCATGGCGATGAAGATTATTCAGGAGACCGCCCCGCAGAATCTTCCCGCGTTGGATCTCACGTTTGCCGATAATCGTCTGGAACCGCTGTTTTTCCGCTATCGCGCCCGCAATTTCCCCGGCACGCTGGACGACCGCGAGCAGCAACGGTGGTTGCAACATCGGCGTGTGGTATTTACGCCAGAACGCTTGCAGGACTATCTGTCAGAACTCAGCAATTTGTATCAGTTGCATGAAAACGATAAAGAGAAGATGGCACAGCTAAAAGCGCTGTACGCCTATGCGCAGGAACTGGTGGGATAAAGCATCAATGGGATAAGACATAAAAAAGCGGAGCACACCGGCTCCGCTTTTCTCTTTTATATGAGTGCTCAGTTTACTTACACGGGCTCTTCACTGCATTGCGGTACTGGCTGGCGGAAGCTGCGCGTCACAAACGCCAGATAGAGCAGCCCGATCGTTGCCCACACCAGACCCAGCGTCATTGAGCTGGCTTCCAGGTTCACCCACAGCGCCCCTACCGTCAACGCCCCCAACACGGGCAGCACGAGGAAGTTAATGGTATCTTTCACGGTACGGTTTCGGCGTTCACGAATATAGAACTGTGAAATAACCGACAGGTTCACAAACGTAAACGCCACCAGCGCACCGAAGTTAATCAGCGCCGTTGCCGTCACCAGATCGAACGACACCGCAGACAGCGCAATCACGCCAACCAGCAGGACGTTCAGCGCTGGCGTGCGCCATTTCGGGTGGATATAACCGAAGAAGCGCTCAGGGAACACGCCATCGCGCCCCATCACATACATCAGACGAGAAACACCCGCGTGAGCAGCCATACCGGATGCCAGCACGGTAACGCAGGAGAAGACCAGAATAATGGACTGGAAGAATTTACCCGCGACGTACAGCATGATTTCTGGCTGAGAGGCATCCGGCTCTTTAAAGCGAGAAATATCCGGGAAGTACAGTTGCAGGAAGTACGACACGGCAACAAAAATCACGCCGCCGATCAGCGCCGTCAGGAAGATGGCTTTTGGAATCACCCGACCGGCGTCTTGTGTTTCTTCCGACAGAGAACTGATGCCGTCAAAACCCAGAAACGAGAAACAGAGAATGGTGGCTCCAGTAATCATCGGCACCACGTGCGCGTTCTCAGACCAGAACGGACGCGTGCTGGTCAGCGTACCTGCCCCTTCGCCCAGATAGACACCGTGAATCACCAGCCCCAGGAACACCGCCATGATAGCGACCTGTACCACTACGATAATGGAGTTCAGGTTAGCAACCAGATTGATGCCACGCAGGTTAAACAGCGTCATCAGCCCAACCAGAACCGCGACAAAAATCCATGACGGCACGCCGGGGAAGATCGCTTCCAGATAGATTTTCGCCAACAGGATGTTAATCATCGGCATGAACAGATAGTCCAGCAACGATGACCAGCCGACCATAAACCCAACGTGCGGGCTAATCGCTTTCTGCGCATAGGTATAAGCCGATCCCGCAGACGGGAAACGTTTTACCAATTTGCCATAGCTCAGCGCCGTGAACAAAATCGCGACCAGTGCAAACGCATAGGCGGTCGCCACATGGCCATCTGTCAGGCCAGATACGATACCGAAGGTATCAAAAATGGTCATCGGCTGCATATACGCCAGCCCCATCATCACGACAGGCCAGAGTGTGAGCGTTCTTTTTAACTGAGCACGTTTTGCGCCAGCATTAGGCAGTTGAACATCAAGCGACATGGCGCGCACCTCCGTTCATCACGGCAGAAGCATACGCACTGGAAACAAATGAAGGGATACAGGGTTCGCCTGAATCACGATGAGAAGAGGTGGCTGTAACAGCACCAGAGATAACTTGCGACTGCGTCGCGCCATAACCAATACCTTTGCAGCCCAAACCGGCGGGCACCGGTGCGAAACTTACTGATTGCCCCATCTTTCCTTTCCTCACTGTGCTCACAGGCACACACAAAATTATCTATCCGGATCGTTGTCCGGCCTCTTTGGTTGAAGACCCTATACCCAGCAAACCTGAGCGACAGAGAAGGCAATAAACCACACCAATACCTCTGTAACCTGAAGGTTGACGAGCATAAATGTAAAAAAATAACCGACGCTATTAGACGTCGGTTATTTGCAAGGCGCGTATTCTGCACCAGACGATCTCTTCTGACAAGGCTCTGAGAACGTTGGAAACAATTTATTTATCGCCGTTATACATCAAGCAGCCTGTGCGTTGGTTTTCTGCATGTAAAACAGTCATGTTTTGCTCTGCAGCTTGAAATATTTCGGGTAAGTACGTTAATGCTTATTATTAAAAACGTTGCTGCTATGTGTGAAGACAAAAAATGTGTGAAGCCCAAACAAAAAATTGTGCTTAAAAATTACAACTCCTGGAACCGCTTTTTCTTTTCGTTTTGTAATCTTTCCAGCTCAAAAATCACCTGCTGAAGATCCCGCTCTTGTGCCGCACTCAGTGACGGGAACTTGAAACTCAGACGCTGCGTGAGTTTCACTTCACCTTTATTATCGACAATCTTCACCATTGCCTGACCGACGAACTGCAAATCGACACAGAAGAAACCGTGGTCATCAAGATCCATCTCCACGCTCTTGATAATGTCGCCTTCGGTCAACAGCCCCGTGGTGTCACGGTCGGTATACAGACTCAAGCCCCCCAAGGAGAGATCTTTAATCGTAAACAGGAAAACACTGTCATCCGGCAATTCACCACGGCACGTCAACGGCGGCCACAGCGGCGTATTAATGCGGAAATAGGTTCTGCGTTGGATAAGGTAAAGCAACTCAGGAATCTGCGCGCTGAAGGCTGGCAGCCCGTCGTAACTCACTGTTTTCGCGATTTCGGCATTAAATTCGACTTTTGCGCCAGCAGGTTCGGCGACGAAAGACAGCGATCCCGCATATAGCGCCCGGTTATTTTCACGCTCAACACCGCCTAAATCGAAAACAAACAGGTTGTTGTCGGGGACAACGTCAAGAATTTTACTGATGAACTGACCATGAGAATGATGAACCATCAAAGACGTATCATTCTTCTTTAATTCGCGTAGCGTTGCACAGATAGCCAGTTTGTTGCGCTTAACAAACTGCTCTTTCAAATTTTCATTCACCGCTTTCATCCCCACCATTTTTACATGGATTATGTGCCAATGGCTTATATTGATGCCAGCCTCTCCGTTATCTTTCAAGTCCCATGTGTGCCACCACGATGCCATCGTACTGGCTGCATATTGAAAACGATCGGAGTGCCTGAAATCATACGATATAAGTTGATGCAAACGATATCGATAGTTTGCTCAACTACTTTAGCGGAATAAATAATAGAAAAAAAGTGAGCAGAAGTGACCAAATAATGGCGTTTTTCTATACCACACCGCCAGGAAACTATTCTTCTGCTCTGATGTATGAATACCGTTGCGCTATTCGGCAGGATAGTGATACAGCAACCAGGTTAACGCCAGTAAATCAGCACTGCCACCAGGGCTAAGGTTTCTGGCAATCAGCGCGTTATCCATCGCTATCAGCGCCTGACGATCTAACGGGCCAGCCAGTAACCTCTGCGCATAATCTTGCACAAACGCTAATCCTTCCATTCCGCCACGCGAAACGACATTGGTATCGGGATTATGAGCCATCAATACCAGCAGCGTGCGTAACAACGCGGTGTCGTCATCAGCTCCAGCGGCAATAGCCTGCTGTAAAGCAGGCAAGGCGTACTGACATACGGTATTGAAACCGCTGGCGGCTTCTCCTCTCGCTCCCGTCAGTCCATGACGTAGATAGAGGTGTTCACCTGCCGTTGACGCGCCAGAACACGCGGCCAACTCAGTCCGCACCAGATCGTGACACATGGCGGCAACACTTTCGCACAGACTGCGCTGCGTCACACGCTCTCCCCGCCCTGTCAACCAGCCCGCCGCGGTGCACAACAAGCCAAACGCGAAAATCCCCCCCTTATGGGTATTCACACCTTTTGTCGCTGATAGCATCGTCTGTTCGCAGGCGATGCCAATAGGTCGAACCTCAGACAATAGTTGTGCTAGCGGTATGCCCGCGTGCTGATAACCTGCCTCAGTGAAACGGCGAAACCAGGGCGAAATCGCCTGAATGCTGGTCTGAAACAGCGCCACATCCATATCACGATGAGACCCATTATTCGCGCGATCCACCAGTCCAGGCTTCGGCGTCAACATCACTTCCATCGTCAATGCCTGCGCGACCCGCCGAGCGATATCCGGTAACGGAGCTCGCTCCCGATACTGGCGGGTTACCGAACGGGAGACCGCAGCCGACAGGATACCGTCAGGCGGGTGTAAAGTAGGCATTGACCATTTCCTCAATGTGCTCAAGCAGTTCAGGCAACGAATGACGACGCGAACGACTACAGGCATGTGCCATTTGATCGCATAATAAGCAGGTGCGCCCGCGGTGCGCCAACATCGACCGGCCAATCGATCCCTCTACCGGGCTGAAAATGTCGAAATCCCACAGCCGTCCCAGCTCATGGCTATCTTCCAGTGCAATGGTCGCCGCTTTCACCGACAGCGCATCTTTGGCGATCGCCCACAGCCCTTCTGCCCCGGTTGTCAGCCAGAATGTCTGCTGCTCCAGCACCGTCCAGCCCCGTGTCTGGCACAGCGAGGTAAACGCCTTGATGGCTTCAGCCATCACCTGCCGATAGCTTTCACTCTCTTTTATCGGCCCCGGCGTGACCAGCGTCAGGGATACCAGCGTCGCACCGTGCCGGGCAAGCCACTCTTGCTGGCGAACTGCGCGGCGCTCCTTCGCCGCGAGTAAGGTTTCCAGCGAAATGGAAACAGCATTTGTCATCATCGATTCCCTCATGCGTTCACGCTTATTCGTCGGCTTCTTTCACCTGACGAACAACGTCAATCACGCTGCCATCGCGATAGCGAATCACGCCAACGATGCGATCGTGAAATTCGATAGCGCGTTGTTCGCCAACCAACTCAATCGCACGCTGGTAAAGCGCCTCAATCGTCGTCACCGTTAGCCCCGCTTGTTTCAGGCGTTCAGCAACCTCAGGACGCGCCGGGTTTACGGCAATGCCGTGATCGGTCACCAATACGTCAATGCTTTCTCCCGGCGTAACGCGTGTCGTCACCTGGCGCACCACAGTCGGGATACGGCTACGAATCAGCGGCGCCACGACGATGGTCAAGTTTGCGGCCGTCGCGACATCACAGTGTCCGCCGGACGCGCCGCGCATCACCCCATCGGAGCCAGTGATCACGTTGACATTGAAATCGGTGTCAATTTCCAGCGCGCTGAGGATCACCATGTCCAGTTGATCGCAGCAGGCCGCTTTAGAGCTTGGGTTGGCGTATACGTTAGTGGAAATCTCGACGTGATTCGGATTCTTCGCCAATGACGCGGCGGCATTCGCATCGAAACACTGGGTATCGATCAGTTTTTCGATCAGCCCTTTTTCGTGCAAATCGACAATACCGCCAGTGATACCACCGAGGGCAAAGCGCGCCACAATATTCTGCTGACGCATTCTGTCTTCAAGGAAACGCGTACAGGCCGTCGAGGCCGCACCAGAACCGGTCTGAATAGAGAAGCCGTTTTTGAAATAGCCGGCATGTTCAATGACGTCTGCCGCTGAACGGGCAATCAGTAGCTCACGCGGATTGCTGGTGACGCGCGCCGCACCGACGCTGATTTTGGCCGGATCGCCGACTTCATCAACCTGAACGATATAGTCCACCTGATCCTGCACGATGCTAGCTGGCATATTGGGGAACGGCACCAGACTTTCAGTCAGCAGTACCACTTTACGGGCAAATTGTGCGTCTACCATCGCATAGCCCAGCGAACCACAGCTGGATTTCCCAACGGTGCCGTTGGCGTTACCAAATTCATCACTGCACGGTACCCCCAGAAAAGCGACATCGATATTCAGTTCGCCGCTTTGCAGCAAATGAACGCGACCGCCGTGAGAATGGATCTGTACCGGCTCTTTCATGAGCCCGTGAGAAATGGCATCAGCCAGCTTGCCGCGCATCCCGGAGGTATAAATCCGGCTAACCACGCCAGCTTTAATGTGGTCGATGAGCGCGGCGTTACAGCTCATCAGCGAGCTGGAAGCTAGCGTCAGATCGCGAAAACCCATACGAGCCAGCGTATCAACCACCCGATTAATAACTTTATCGCCTTCGCGGAAATGGTGGTGGAAAGAGATCGTCATCCCGTTTTTCAGGCCGCTGTGACGAACTGCCTCTTCCAGATCGGTACACAGTTTGCGCTCATGCTTTTGAGCGACATCATTCAGCCACGGCGTATTTTGATTGGCGTTGACGAAGGGTTGCAGATGACGTTTTTCCGGGTACTGCTTTTGCAGTGCTTCAATAAAATGACTCATTGTCTAATCCTGTGATTCCTGAGAGCGGCAATTGCGGTGTAAACACGCAACGGCTATTTGCGAACGCCGGAGGCCTGAGCACGTTCCAGCACCCTTCTGGCGTGGTCGATAATCGGCCCGTCGATCATTTTTCCGTTCAGGGAAATAACGCCCAGACCGGCACGCTCACCCTCTTCGGCGGCTTTGATCACCAGATGGGAATAGTCCACTTCATCCTGTGTCGGGGCATAAGCGTTGTGTAACAGCTCAATCTGACGCGGGTTAATCAGAGATTTCCCGTTAAAGCCCAGTTTGCGGATCAGTTCGACCTCTTTCAGGAAGCCCGTATCGTCATTGACGTTGGGATAAACCACGTCGAAAGCGTCGATTCCGGCAGCGCGAGCCGCGTGCAACACCGCACAACGGGCATAAAACAGCTCTGTGCCATCACCGCGTTCCGTTTGCATATCCATCACATAGTCAAACGCTGCCAGCGCAATCCCAATCATACGCTCGGAAGAGCGGGCAATCGCGACGGCGTTAATCACGCCCACCGCAGACTCAATCGCCGCCATGATGCGCGTGGAGCCAACTTCACGACCGCAGGCTTTTTCGATACGAACCAGATGGCGTTCCAGTTCATCCACATCGTCGGTGGAATCAGTCTTTGGCAGGCGAATCACATCGGCTCCGCCGCGCACGGCCGCTTCAAGATCCAGCAGGCCAAACGGCGTACTTAATTGGTTGATGCGCACGACGGTTTCAATGTCTCGGTACATAGGATGTTGGAGCGCATGGAAAACCAGCAGACGCGCAGTGTCTTTTTCCCGCAGAGAAACCGCGTCTTCCAGGTCGAACATAATGGAGTCAGGCTTATAGATAAACGCATTGGACAGCATGGCGGCATTGGCACCGGGGAGGAATAACATACTGCGGCGAAGTTTATTCATTATAATTTCTCCCATTCAATCTGCTGTCCGTCTGTCGCGCGCAGTACCGCGCTTTGCACGCGCGCACGGATGACACAATCCAGTGCGCCTTTGTCATCCACAATAATCGTCCCTTCTTCTACGCCCAGATCCTTCAGTGTGTCATTCACCACCTGTTTGATTTGGTGACCGAACTGTTTCATTACTTCGCTGTTGATGACCACGGTGAGTTTCCCGTCTGCCGGAGCCACTTTGACCAGCAAATCGCTGGATTCAAAGGTGCCCGCCAGAGACTCCTTAACAATCTTCATAGACTTATCCTGATTAATTTTAGTTACGCGTATTCGGGTTCGTAGTAGTGCTGTAAATGCTCAAAGGTTGAGGTCGGCACGATGTCCTGAATACGGCTGTACTGCCGAAGTTTGAGTAATTTCCTGACTTCCGAGGCGGAAATGGCCAATCCTGAGGATTGCCGTTTACGTTCAATTTCAATCACGTTTAGCGCAGGGGCAGACACCGTTTGGTCTTTCTCCAGCCAGTAGTGCATGTCCTGGTTGTACTGATTCGTCACCGGACAAAAAGGTTCGGTGCCAACGAAACGTTGGGTAATCCCGAGGGCTGGCGCGATATATTTCCTGAAAATGATTAAGTCCAGCGCAGCATGGGCACGCGTTATCAGCGTCTCTTCCTTCAGGAAATAGCCGGGAAACGTCGCTTTAGAGATCATGTAGTGCGAACCCGCATGCACCGTCAGATTGCGGATGTGCTCCACGCCGCGCTGCACCATCTCCAGACGTTCGCTAAACGGGAAAAAGGACACGTCTTCCCGCACCACAAATACGTGCAGCCAATCGCACGACTGCGCCGCATGTTCTGCCAGATAGCGGTGCCCCAGCGTGAAGGGATTCGCGTTCATGACAATCGCACCGATTTTTCTATCCGTCCGCGTAGCGAGCGATTCAGTATGCGCAAAAGCGGCCAGAGACTGGCAATACTGCTGAATACCAATCGGCGTGTTTTCCATCAGCACCGCGCTGTTCTGATAGCAGGCTAGCGGGTAGAAACCACATCCACGGAAAATGTCGACATTTTCCGGCCGGGTATAGAGAAACAGGTGAAAATGCCCGCGCTGCGCCGCCTGCTGCATTACTTCATTCACCACTTGCACGCCCAGATTGAGGTGTCTGAATTCAGGGTCAACCGCCACGCACTTAATCGTGTTGGAGGCCAGTCCTGCGCAGGCAATCAGCTGCCCGCCTAGTTTGCCAACCACCACGATGTCAATATCGTCATCCATGCCGAGCTGGCAATGTGCAAGGAATTGGCGTACCGCGTTCCTCTCCTGCTCCCGAAGGCGCACATCCAGCGTGTCAAAAAAGACAGAATCATTGGCATACATCACGGTTCTTCCTGCAACTCGAATTATTTAGGGCGATCATTGCAGGCTGCCGGTTTTAATGCCGACAGCCAGGTACTTACACTCGCACTCAGTGCGCGACGGCTTCCGCCGTGGTCGGAACCGATTTCAACGGCACCACCGCATCCACTATCGTGTTGCGCAAATGGCCAATGTTCTCGATTTCCACTTCAATGCAGTCACCCGCGTTCATAAACAGCGGTGGATTGCGTTTTTTCCCCACGCCGCCCGGTGAACCAGTAATGATCACATCACCCGCGCTCAGTTCAGTAAAGGTGCTAATGTATTCAATCAATTCCGCCACTTTGTGGATCATGCTGCTGGTGTTGTCGTCCTGCACCATGCGACCATTCAGATACGTGCGGATCGCCAGCACATGCGGATCGGGAATTTCATCCGTGGTGGTCAGATAAGGACCAAACGCGCCGGTTTTCTGCCAGTTTTTACCCGCAGTAAACCAACTGTGCTGCCAGTCACGCGCCGAGCCGTCCATGTAGCAGCTGTAGCCCGCGACATGGGAAAGCGCGACATCCTGAGCAATATTCTGTCCGCCTTTACCGATAATGACCGCCAGTTCGCCTTCATAATCGAACTCGCTGGAATAATGCGGTTTGATAACAGGCGTCGCGTGTCCGGTTTGTGAATCAGCAAAGCGCACAAATAACGTTGGCGCGGGATTCAGTTCATTAAACTCCTGACGCTTAGCGGCATAATTCATTCCCACGCACAGGATTTTCCCTGGCGCAGTAATAACCGGTAAGAACGTCACATCTGCGACCGAAATATCCGGTGTACTCATACTGAATTCATGCGCAACCTGTAATGCATTCTGCGCCAGTAATGCTTTCAGATCGGGGTAACGGTGGCCAATTTTACTACCGAGATCGATCAACCCCGTTGGCGTATAAATGCCGTAACTGTCCTTACCGTTATAACGATAGCTTGCAAGTTTCATAATATTTCCTGTGCAAAATAAACCCACGCGTAATGCCGGTTTTTATTTCGTTAACTCAACATATTTTTTCAACGTAATACTTATGTAGCTCAGCTTCTTTTTATTTTCTGAATGACATCAGACTAAAAAGTTGGCGAGCACCAGCAGTGAAACCGAAACGTTAATGGCACCGCCGATACGTGTAGCAATCTGGGCGAATGGCATCAGCACCATACGGTTACCTGCCGTCAAAATCGCGACGTCACCAGTACCGCCCTGTCCGCTCTGGCAGCAGGAGATAATCGCCACATCAATCGGGTGCATACCGATCTTTTTCCCTACGAAAAAGCCTGTCGCGACCAGCGTCACCACGGTGGAAATAATCACCAGCAGGTTTTGAATCGTAAAAGCGTTCACCAGTTCCTGCCACGGCGTAATCGCCACGCCAACGGCAAACAGAATCGGGTACGTTACAGAGGTCTGGAAGAACTTATAAACCACCTGAGAACCTTCCAGCATTTTCGGTGAAACGCCGTGAACCAGTTTCACCAGCACCGCCGCAAATAGCATGCCAACCGGTGCAGGCAGGCCAATCACTTTGTGACCGAGCATACCGACCATATACAGCAGGATGGCCAACAGCGCGCCAGAGGCAATGGTCGTGACGTCCGCTTTACCGCTAAAGGCAGAAGCCGGTGTACCGCTTTCGCCGCCCAGATTATTGCCTTTATTCGGCATCAGCTCACCTTCACCGGTCAGATGAGGATAGCGTTTACCTACCTGATTCAACACACCAGCAAGGATGATAGCAGTCAGGCTACCCAGCATCACGATAGGCAAGACGCGTCCCAGAGCAACACCTTGATCCATATGTAGAATCGTGGCATAGCCGATAGACAGCGGGATCGCCCCTTCCCCCACACCGCCCGCCATAATCGGCAGAATCAGGAAGAAGAAGATTTGGAACGGATCCAGACCGAGCGCAATGCCCACGCCCATCCCCACCAGCATTCCGGCGATTTCCCCGCACAGCATAGGGAAAAAAATGCGCAGGAAGCCCTGAATCAGCGTCTGCCGATTCATACTCATGATGCTGCCGACAATGATGCAGCAGATGTAGAGATACAGAATGTTGGTGCTTTTGTAGAACTTGGTCGTGGATTCAACGACAACATCCGGCAGCAGGCCATAATGCACCATCGCCGAAGGAATGAAGGTCGCACAGATTGCCGCGGCCCCCATCTTGCCGATAATGGGCAGACGCTTGCCAAATTCACCACAGGCAAACCCGAAGAATGCCAGCGTCGCCACCATCACGACGATGTCGCTCGGCAACTTGCCGTTCAGACAGTCGATGCCGATTAATACCCCCGCCAGCAAAAAGAGTGGCACAGGAATAATACCTACTTTATAGGTATCCAGAATGTGCCACCATTTTTCCTTTAATGAGACCTTCCCAGCCGCCTCATTATTTACAACAATATATGAATCATCAGTCGTACTCATAACTCACTCCCCGTTTTATTTTGTCCGCGCATCATAGGGGCCATGAACATATTATTATGTGATTCTCTTCAAATTAAAAAATGAGTTTTAAAGATGTTTATGGTTTTTATGGTTTATATTCGGAAATTGTTTATTACGCAGTCGGTTAGATGATTTTGCGCTCACAATGAATTTTAAGGTTTTTATGGTGTTTATGGTTTTTATTTCCTAAAAATGATTATGTTGATAAAAAGTGATTAAGTTGTTTATTAAAGAAAACAGAGTCGTTTAATTTTTTTATTTATTTTTACCGCCATAGTGGTAGCAATCTATTTAAACGTGTTATTGCTCACAAGTTTTTTCCTCTCCGTCCATTCTTATTCGCATTCGTGATAAATTCATCGGCTATTTTCGTTCATCAGCAGGCTGCCACACATCATGAGATTGAGACTTTCCTTTCATATCAAATTATTTATCTATTTGATCGTCTTCTTCTCTTTGTTACTTCTGATGACGGGTCTTTATTATTACCACGATATCGATAAACAGCTGTATTCCGAGTTGGGGACACGGGCCCAGGTGCAAGCCAGAGAGATCGCCATCATTCCGTCCCTGATTGAGTCCGTGAAGAATAAAGATATCAGACAGATAGACATGCTCGTTCAGCAACTGAAGCTGCGCAGCGACGCCAGCTATATCGTGATCGGAGACAATCAGGCACGTCACCTGTTTCATTCTGAAGATGGCGATCTCGTCGGCACACAGATGGTGGGCGGCGATAACGTCGAGGTGTTAGCAGGCAAAAGCATTATCACGGTGCGCCGGGGCGGTATTGGCATTTCGCTACGCAGCAAAGCGCCAATCATGGCGGACGGTCAGGTTATTGGTATTGTCTCCGTTGGCTATCTGAAAACCCATATCGATAACCTGACATTCAGTAAACTGGCGCATATCCTGCTGGTGATTTTGGCGATGTTTGTTGCGCTATTTATCTTTTCCTGGTGGTTCTCGCGTAATCTGAAGAAACAGATGTTTGGCCTCGAACCTCTTGAGATTCGTATGCTGGTCAGGCAGCAGAAGGCGCTGCTCGAATCCATCTACGAAGGCGTGATCGCCATCGATAAGCAGCACCGCATTGCAGCGATTAACCATGCCGCTAAAGAGATCCTCGGACTAGACGAACCGTCCTATCTATTGCGCGGCAAGCCGATTGATACCGTGATTAAACCCGTGCCTTTTTTCTCCGGCGAGGCCATGTGGAATAGCGACACCCACGATGAGATCTGTCGCTTTAATCACGCCACCGTGATTGCCAGCCGGGTGCGAATTATGTTGGAAGACGAGCTTCAGGGCTGGGTCATTAGCTTCCGCAGCAAAAACGATATCCATACGCTTAGCATGCAGCTCAGTCAGGTAAAGCGTTACGCGAACAGCCTGCGTATTCTACGCCATGAGCAATTGAACTGGACGGCGACACTGGCCGGGCTACTACACCTAAAACGCTATGACGAAGCGATAAAATATATTGAAGCACAGTCGGAAAGCGCGCAGGTAGTGCTGGATTTTGTGTCCCGCCGCTTTTGTTCACCCGCGCTATGTGGGCTGCTGCTGGGTAAGTACGCGACGGCACGGGAAAAAGGCATTGAGATTGTTTTCGATCCACGCTGCCAGCTCACTCATATTCCGTCCGCGTTAAGCGAGACGGAACTCATGTCCATCATTGGTAATTTGCTGGATAACGCGATGGAAGCCACATTAGCCACTACTGCACCACATTATCCTGTCGAGGTGTATATCTATGACAGCGAACAAGAACTGGTTATTGAAGTCGCCGATCAGGGAACGGGTATCGACCCGGCGATTGCCGATAGCCTGTTTGAAATGGGGGTGACTAGCAAAACACAGGGCGATCACGGGCTGGGGCTGCATCTGGTGGCGAGCTACGTTAACCAGGCGCAGGGAATTATCGAAGTCTCGGCCAATCAGCCGAATGGCAGCGTATTTTCCCTATTTATACCGATATCCTCCAAATAATTTAAGCGGCCACAGGGTGCACAACGCACGCGCCGCTTGAGGTATAACGGGTACCAGACCTTCTTTTATGCTTCAGATACTAACAGGGATTCATACCATGCAGCACACTGACCATTTCGATGTCTTAATCGTTGAAGATGAAAGTAAGCTGGCAACTATTCATGCTGAATTTATTGAAAAACATTTCAATCTGCGTGTCGTCGGGATTGCCGCGACGCTTTTTGAAGCCAAAAAGCTCATTCAGCAACACCGGCCGCGCCTGATCCTGCTTGATAACTATTTGCCCGACGGCGAAGGGGTTTCGCTGATTGAAAGCCAACTGCTCAAAGGAATGGACTGCTCCGTCATTTTTATCACCGCCGCCAGCGATATGAATACCTGCGCTCAGGCGATTCGCTGCGGTGCCTTTGACTACATTATCAAGCCGCTCTCCTACCCACGGCTGCGTTCTTCACTGGAGCGATTTATTCAATTCGTGAAAACCCAGCACACGTACAAGATAGTCGATCAACAGAACGTCGATATTCTCTATCAGTTGCAATCGTCCGGCGCCCCCTCATCATCCACAAAAGGTATTGAGGAAAACACGCTGGGGCTGATCAAGCAGATTTTTGCCAGCGATGGCGGTGAGACACTGTATTCTGTCGATGATATCGTCGAAAAAACCGGACTGAGTAAAACGACGGCGCGTCGCTATCTGGAGTTTTGCGTTGAAAACCAGTTCCTCGATATCGAAATGCGTTACGGAAAGATTGGCCATCCACGTCGGTTATATCGTACAAAGCACTCCCACTAGGCCGCCGTAGGGGATCGCGTAGTCAAAAACGACTGCCCGTCTGTAATAACAATAAAGTTTAAGGGTATGCACTCTCATTCATTCAGCGGCATTGTTAGGGGATTAGGATACTGATAATCAAACCCAAGTTCATGGCAGATACGCAGCCCATCAACAATTCGGCCCTGATCGCTCTCAGTTACGGGGGCAAACTGCGGTGGAGACACGTGCAACCTGCGCGCCTGTTCGGGATAAAAATCCTGTCTGGCCGGGTGTTCTGGCGCACACAGGTTATAGATATGTCCACCGTTTGGTAGCTTAAGCAGCAACAGAATAGCCGCCAGCACATCTTCCTGGTGCACCAGATTCACACCGTGGTTGCCACGCGGCAGATTGGTTTTACCGGCAAGAAACCGTCCGGGATGACGATCGCCGCCGACCAGCCCAGCCAAACGCAGGATATCCACGGAACTATCGGGCAAGTGCTGTAACCACCGTTCAAGGGATGCCAGCGTCTTCCCAGCCACTGTGGTCGGCTGTAGCGGCGAGCTTTCTCTTACTGTACCGCTACCATCACCATAGACTGAAGTTGAACTGGTGAAGATAATGCGTGGAACATGAAACACGCGCGCCATATTCACCAACTGCTGTACCGCTTGTGCATACCCTTCTCCCCCCTCTGCCGTTCGGCTGGCGGGCAGCGTCATGACCAATACGTCAGCCTGTTGTAGTATAGCGTCAAGCTCGTCAGCATCGCATTCCAGTTCCGGCGTCAGCGCTAACTGATAGCATTCAATCCCACTCATACGCGCCGCTTCGACGCCATCCTGCGTGGTTTTCGTTCCCGTTACGTGGTAACCGTGTCCATTCAACGCTAGAGCCAGAGGCATACCCAGCCAGCCCAATCCAACAATCGCTACTTTTTTCATCAGCCGTTCTCCCCAGCAAGGAGCCTGTAATTAACCCTACGCTATCCTTACAGAGTAAACGGCTTTAACGCGCATCGCTACGGAGTCTGCCCGATTTCAGTTAGTCTTTCTGTCTATAAATCGCAAATATCCCATGCAATTATGCTGGCGCATTCCCCAACCCAAACGAACTTCCCACATCTGCTAAAAAAATGTTGCACAACAACCCGAACATGGTTTAGGTTATTCGACAGATAAACGTTATTGACTTCATAAAAGACAAAGACAACAAAGAGACAACTTATGACACGCGTTCTGTTTAACCACCATCATCACCATCATCCTGATTAGTCTTTCGGGCAGTTGGTGCTGGAAGACATTCGGATCTTCCAGTGGCACAGAACACAAAGAGAGCCCTCGGAAGATCACCTTCCGAGGGTTTTTTTATGCTCGCTATATTTCTAGAAATTTAAATTTGACAGGTTAATGAGGTTTCCATGCTGGATAAAACACGTTTACGGATAGCAATGCAGAAGTCAGGCCGCCTGAGCGACGATTCACGCGAACTGCTGGCACGCTGCGGGATCAAAATCAACTTACAGCAACAGCGTCTGATTGCGTTCGCAGAAAATATGCCGATTGATATTCTGCGCGTGCGCGATGACGATATCCCCGGCCTGGTGATGGATGGCGTAGTCGATCTGGGCATCATCGGCGAAAACGTACTGGAAGAAGAGTTGTTAAACCGTCGCGCACAGGGCGAAGATCCGCGTTACTTCACGCTGCGCCGTCTGGACTTTGGCGGCTGCCGCCTGTCGCTGGCAATGCCGCTGGACGAAATCTATACCGGTCCTGAATGTCTGCAAAACAAACGTATCGCCACCTCTTATCCTCACCTGCTCAAACAGTATCTCGACAGACAATCTGTCAGCTTCAAATCCTGTCTGCTTAACGGTTCCGTCGAAGTTGCGCCACGAGCCGGTCTGGCCGATGCCATCTGCGATCTGGTATCGACCGGCGCTACGCTCGAAGCCAATGGCCTGCGCGAAGTGGAAGTGATTTATCGCTCAAAAGCCTGCCTGATTCAGCGCGACGGCGAGATGCCCGCAGAGAAACAACAGTTGATCGACAAACTGTTGACCCGTATGCAAGGCGTGATTCAGGCGCGTGAATCAAAATACATCATGCTGCACGCGCCGAGTGAACGTCTGGAAGAAGTCATTTCCCTGCTGCCCGGCGCTGAGCGTCCGACCATTCTGCCACTGGCTGGCGATCAGAGCCGCGTTGCCATGCACATGGTCAGTAGCGAAACGCTGTTCTGGGAAACCATGGAAAAACTGAAATCGTTGGGTGCCAGCTCCATTCTGGTTCTGCCTATTGAAAAAATGATGGAGTAATGACGATGGCTGATAACACCAACAGCACTGGCAGTTTCAGCACGCTCGTCGACTGGCAGCGCTGTTCAGCAGAAGAGCAGCGTCAGTTACTGACTCGACCGGCCATATCCGCGTCAGACCGCATTACCGCCATCGTGAGCGACATTCTGACAAACGTAAAAAGTCGCGGTGATAACGCCTTACGCGACTACAGCGCCCAGTTTGATAAGGTTCAGGTGAATGCGATTCGCATCACCGATGCCGAAATCGCCGCTGCCGCGGCGCGTCTGGGTGATGACGTCAAACAGGCGATGGCGATCGCCGTGCGTAATATCGAAACATTCCACAACGCGCAAAAACTGCCAACTGTCGATATCGAAACGCAGCCGGGCGTGCGTTGCCAGCAACTCACCCGCCCTATCGCGACGGTCGGTCTGTATATTCCCGGCGGCTCCGCCCCGCTGCCGTCAACCGTACTGATGCTGGGAACGCCTTCACGTATCGCTGGCTGCGGTCGCGTCGTGCTGTGCTCGCCGCCGCCGATTGCCGATGAAATTCTGTATGCCGCCCAACTGTGCGGCATTAACGAAGTCTTTCAACTCGGTGGCGCGCAAGCGATTGCTGCGATGGCGTTTGGCACCGAGAGCGTGCCGAAAGTGGACAAAATTTTTGGCCCCGGCAACGCGTATGTCACGGAAGCCAAACGTCAGGTAAGTCAGCTGCTTGATGGCGCAGCCATTGATATGCCTGCTGGCCCCTCCGAGGTTCTGGTGATCGCCGACAGTGGTGCAACACCCGCGTTTGTCGCGTCCGATCTGTTGTCTCAGGCAGAGCATGGCCCCGATTCGCAGGTCATCCTGCTCACGCCCGACGCAAAAATGGCCAAAGCTGTGGCGGATGCCGTTGAAGAACAGCTAACACAACTGTCTCGCGCAGACATCGCGCGTCAGGCGCTTGCCAGCAGCCGCGTCATCGTCGCACGTGATTTAGCGCAGTGCGTTGAAATCAGCAATCAATACGGCCCGGAGCACCTAATCATCCAGACGCGCGACGCCGAATCACTGGTTGATAGCATCACCAGCGCGGGTTCCGTGTTTCTGGGCGACTGGTCACCGGAATCCGCCGGCGACTACGCTTCCGGCACCAACCATGTTCTGCCGACTTATGGCTATACCTCAACCTATTCGAGTCTGGGGTTGGCCGATTTTCAGAAGCGCATGACCGTACAGCAGCTTACGCCGCAAGGGTTGCTGCAACTGGCACCGACGATAGAAACATTGGCACAGGCCGAACAACTGACTGCCCACAAAAACGCCGTTACCCTGCGTGTTGCAGCACTGAAGGAGCAAGCATGAGCAGCATTGAAAAACTGGCACGCGCTAACGTCCGCGCGTTAATCCCTTACCAGTCAGCCCGTCGTCTGGGCGGCAACGGAGATGTCTGGCTGAACGCCAATGAATATCCTGAGGCACCAGAGTATCAGTTAACGCGACAAACGCTGAACCGCTACCCGGAATGTCAGCCAGTGCTCGTCATCAACCGTTACGCCGAGTATGCTGGTGTACAACCTGAGCAGGTTCTGGTTAGCCGCGGTGCCGACGAAGGGATTGAATTACTGATCCGCGCATTCTGCGAGCCGGGGAAAGACGCCATCCTGTTCTGCCCACCGACTTACGGTATGTACGCCGTTAGCGCCGAAACATTTGGCGTAGAACGCCGTACGGTAGAGAGCAAATCAGACTGGCAGTTAGATCTTGATGCGATTGAAGCACAATTAGACGGCACCAAGGTTATTTACGTTTGCAGCCCGAATAACCCGACCGGCAACTTAATTGCACGGGAAGATTTACGCCAGTTGCTCATGCTGGCACAAGGGAAAGCGCTGGTTGTTATCGATGAGGCGTACATTGAATTCTGTCCGCAAGCGACCACCTCGGTCTGGCTGGACGAATTCCCCCATTTGGTGATTCTGCGTACCTTGTCCAAAGCCTTTTCACTCGCCGGATTGCGCTGTGGTTTTACGCTGGCAAACCCTGAAGTGATTCAGCTTCTGTTGAAAGTCATTGCACCTTACCCGTTGTCTACTCCCGTAGCGGATATTGCGGCACAAGCGCTAAGCCGTGAAGGCGTAGCCAAAATGAAAGCGAATGTTGAGGAGATTACGTCCGCTCGCCGCTGGCTGAGCGATGCCTTAAAAGACATTCCCTGTATTGAAAAAGTCTTCCCCAGCGAGAGTAACTATTTGCTGGTACGCTTTACCGCCTCCCCTTCTGTATTTAAAACGCTGTGGGATCAGGGCATTATTCTGCGCGATCAAAATAAGCAACCAAGTCTTGCAGGCTGTTTGCGTATTACGATCGGCAACCGCTACGAATGTGAACGCGTTGTTGCTGCATTACAATCATTGCCGAGCATCAACGCTTAATTTTAAGGAGCTCACGTGGGCCAGAAATACCTCTTTATCGACCGTGACGGAACATTGATTGCTGAACCGCCTGAGGATTTTCAGGTTGACCGTCTGGATAAACTGGCGCTGGAACCAGATGTCATTCCCTCACTGCTGGCGCTGCAAAAGGCCGGTTATACGCTGGTAATGATCACGAATCAGGATGGGCTGGGAACCGATAGTTTTCCGCAGGAGACCTTCGATCCACCGCACAACCTGATGATGCAGATTCTGACATCGCAGGGCATCCAGTTTGAGCAAGTGCTGATCTGTCCACATTTACCGGCGGATAACTGCACCTGCCGCAAACCCAGAACGGAGCTGGTAACCAGTTATTTGAATAATGGCCTAATGGACGTGGCGCATAGCTACGTCATTGGCGACCGCCAGACCGATATCCAACTGGCACAAAATATGGGCATTACCGGCCTGCTCTACCAGCGCGGCGGCCTGAACTGGCAAGCGATTACCAATCAGTTAACCAAGCGTAACCGCCATGCCCACGTTAACCGCGTCACGCGCGAAACCGCGATCGATGTGAACGTCTGGCTGGATCAAGAAGGTGGCAGCAAAATCAATACTGGTGTCGGCTTCTTCGATCACATGTTGGATCAAATCGCCACCCACGGCGGCTTCCGCATGAATATTGAAGTGAAAGGCGATCTGTACATTGACGATCATCACACGGTGGAAGATACCGGTCTAGCGCTGGGCGAGGCGCTGAATAAAGCACTGGGCGACAAACGCGGTATCGGTCGTTTTGGCTTTGTTCTGCCAATGGATGAGTGCCTGGCGCGCTGCGCGCTGGATATTTCCGGTCGTCCGCACCTGGAATATAAAGCCGAATTCAGCTACCAACGCGTAGGCGATCTGAGCACAGAAATGGTCGAGCACTTCTTCCGTTCGCTGTCTTATTCCATGGCCTGCACGCTGCACCTGAAAACCAAAGGACGTAACGATCACCACCGAGTGGAAAGCCTGTTTAAAGTCTTCGGTCGCACGCTGCGTCAGGCAATCCGTGTAGAGGGTGATACGCTGCCAAGCTCAAAAGGAGTGCTCTGATGAAGGTCGTCATTCTTGATACCGGCTGCGCCAACCTCTCTTCGGTGACCTATGCCGTGCAGCGCCTGGGATATACGCCCGTTGTCAGCCGCGAGGCCGAGATTGTCCTGCAAGCGGACAAGCTGTTTCTGCCGGGCGTTGGCACCGCGCAGGCCGCGATGAATCAACTGGAAGAACGCGACCTGATTGCGTTGATCAAGGCCTGTACTCAGCCCGTTCTCGGTATTTGTCTCGGTATGCAGTTACTGGGTATACACAGCGACGAAAATGGTGGCATCCCTACGTTGGGGATTGTCGACGCCCCCGTGAAGAAGATGATTGACCACGGCTTACCTCTGCCGCATATGGGCTGGAATCAGCTGATTCCGAAGGCCGGACATCGTTTGTTCCGTGATATCGATGACTGTGCCTATTTCTATTTCGTCCACAGCTACGCCATGCCAGTCTGCGAAAATACGATTGCACAAGCCAACTACGGTGAAGCGTTCACTGCCGCGCTGGAAAAAGATAACTTCTTTGGCGTGCAGTTCCACCCTGAGCGTTCAGGTGCTGCGGGCGCACAGTTGCTGAAAAACTTTCTGGAGATGTAGAGCGTCATGATTATTCCCGCATTAGATCTGATTGATGGACAGGTTGTCCGTCTGCATCAGGGTGATTATGGCCAACAGCGCCAGTACGGCAGCAACCCGCTTCCCCGCTTGCAGGATTACCAACAGCAAGGGGCTGGCGTGCTGCATTTGGTCGATTTGACCGGTGCCAAAGATCCCTCTGCCCGCCAGATTCCGTTATTAACCACGCTATTAGCTGGCGTTAGCGTGCCGGTTCAGATCGGTGGTGGCATCCGCACCGAGCAGGACGTGGAAGCGTTATTAAAAGCCGGTGCCAGCCGTGTCGTTATTGGCTCCACGGCGGTTAAACAACCAGAACTCGTTCAGCAATGGTTCACCCGCTACGGAGCAGAAGCGCTGGTGCTGGCGCTGGATGTACGTATCGATGCCAACGGTACGAAGTTTGTCGCCATCAGTGGCTGGCAGGAAAACTCTGATGCCACGCTTGAGCAGGTCGTCGAACAATATCTGCCGTTCGGTCTGAAGCATGTTCTGTGCACCGATATTTCCCGTGATGGTACGCTGAGCGGCTCCAACGTCGAACTCTATCGTGAAATCAGCCAGTGCTACCCGCAGATCGCCTTTCAAGCATCCGGTGGCATTGGTAACCTGACAGATATCGCCAATCTGCGCGGCAGCGGTGTTCAGGGCGTTATCGTTGGACGTGCGCTGTTGGAAGGTAAATTTAACGTCGCGGAGGCTATTTCATGCTGGCAAAACGGATAATCCCCTGTCTGGACGTGCGTAACGGCCAGGTCGTCAAAGGTGTGCAGTTCCGCAATCACGAAATCATCGGTGACATCGTGCCGCTGGCGCAGCGCTACGCGCAGGAAGGCGCCGATGAGCTGGTTTTTTATGATATCACCGCCTCTTCCGACGGTCGTGTAGTCGATAAAAGTTGGGTGTCCCGCGTTGCTGAAGTCATTGATATTCCCTTTTGCGTGGCGGGCGGCATTAAAAGCGTCGAAGAAGCAGGCCAAATCCTCTCTTTCGGTGCGGATAAAATTTCCATCAATTCACCGGCGCTGGCCGACCCAGACTTGATTACTCGGCTGGCCGATCGCTATGGCGTACAGTGTATCGTCGTCGGAATTGATACCTGGCACGATGCCGCGACGGGGCGCTACCATGTTAATCAGTACACGGGCGATGAAGCGCGCACCAAGGTCACCACTTGGGAAACGCTGGACTGGGTAGAAGAAGTACAAAAGCGCGGCGCGGGTGAAATTGTGCTGAACATGATGAATCAGGACGGCGTGCGCAACGGCTATGATTTACACCAGCTAAATCTGGTGCGTGATGTCTGCACGGTTCCGCTTATCGCTTCCGGCGGCGCAGGCACCATGGAACATTTTCTGGATGCATTCCAAACCGCCCACGTTGATGGCGCGCTGGCAGCATCAGTGTTTCACAAGCAAATTATTAACATTGGCGAACTGAAACAATATCTTAAGCAACAGGGTGTGGAGATTCGAGTGTGTTAAGCGAAGAGTTCTTTCTAAACGACGAACAACGGAACCAACTCGATTGGGAAAAAACAGACGGCATGCTGCCGGTTGTCGTGCAACACGCGGTATCCGGTGAAGTGTTGATGCTGGGCTACATGAATCAGGATGCCTTACAAGCCACAGAAAAGAGCCGCAAAGTCACGTTTTTCTCGCGTACCAAGCAGCGATTGTGGACCAAAGGTGAATCTTCCGGTCATTTCCTGAATGTCGTCTCTATAACACCAGACTGCGATAACGATACGCTGCTGATCCTGGTTAATCCTGTTGGGCCAACCTGTCATCTAGGCACCAGCAGTTGCTTCTCGCCTGCTGCCAGCGACTGGACGTTCCTTTATCAGTTGGAGCAACTGCTGGCTGAACGTAAGCATGCTGACCCAGATAGTTCTTATACCGCACGCCTGTATGCCAGCGGCACCAAGCGTATCGCGCAGAAAGTGGGTGAGGAAGGACTGGAAACCGCACTCGCGGCAACGGTGCACGATCGCGAAGAGCTGACCAATGAAGCCGCAGATTTAATGTACCACCTGCTGGTGCTGTTGCAGGATCAGGATTTAGATCTGGCGACCATCATCAATCGCCTGAAAGCGCGTCACAATAAGTAAGCCTTTCCCCGCGTTATCCGCTGTCAATAACGCGGGGCTTTACCCTAGCTGCATCGCAGCGTTATACACCTGAATCCCCCCCTTTCCAACTTCTCAGAACCGGGATGCCCGCATATCTTTCACCGTATTACTCTTATTTGCTGAGTCATAGGTCAGCGGAATCTGCCAGAATAACAAAATCAGCACGTTTATCTACGACGAGCGAACCTACCCATTCGGAATGACACAGCCCGAGCAACGGTTTTAAGCGTGGAATCCGTTCCTGTACATTCAGTAGTGTCGAAGTGTCGAAGTGTCGAAGTGTCGAAGTGTCGAAGTGTCGAAGTGTCGAAGTGTCGAAGAGGAAAATAAAGCGATGGACATAAAAAAGCACCCGATAAAGGGTGCTTTTATAAGGCTGATATTTATGACTAACGATTAACCATAAATGTTAGCGCGGTCGCGGAGTTCCTTGCCCGGTTTAAAGTGAGGGACATACTTGCCTTCCAGCTCAACTTTGTCACCCGTCTTCGGATTACGACCTACACGCGGTGCACGGTAGTGAAGTGAGAAGCTGCCAAACCCACGGATTTCAATACGGTCGCCTTCGGCTAACGTAGAAGCCATTTGTTCAAGCATTTCTTTCACTGCATCCTCAACCACTTTGGCCGGGATATGAGATTGCTGTCCAGCAAGCCTTTCAATAAGTTCAGACTTGGTCATAGCTCCTCCAAATGCGTGGCTATCAATAACCAGGATAACTGACTACCGTTACAAGAATGAGCAACTTGCGTTGCTCATTCTACCGTTGTGATTACTCGCCTTTAGCTGCTTTGAACGCTTCTGCCATTGCGTTGGAGAAATTACTTTCTTCAGGCTTGTTGTTGACAGTTGCGATTGCATCTTTCTCGTCAGCTTCATCTTTCGCACGAACAGACAGGCTAACAACGCGGTTTTTACGATCAACACCGGTGTATTTCGCTTCAACGCTGTCGCCAACGTTCAGTACCAGTGTTGCGTCCTCAACGCGGTCACGAGACGCTTCTGAAGCACGCAGGTAACCTTCTACGCCGTCTGCTAATTCAACTGTAGCACCTTTGGCGTCAACTGCTGTAACTTTACCAGTAACAATAGCACCTTTCTTGTTAACAGACAGGTAGTTATTGAACGGATCTTCAGCCAGTTGTTTCACGCCCAGGGAGATACGCTCGCGCTCTGCGTCAACTTGCAGAACAACAGCGGCGATTTCATCACCTTTCTTGTATTCGCGAACGGCTTCTTCGCCAGCCACGTTCCAGGAGATGTCAGACAGGTGCACCAGACCATCGATGCCGCCGTCCAGACCGATGAAGATACCGAAGTCAGTGATAGACTTGATTTTACCTTCAACGCGGTCGCCCTTGTTGTGGGTTTCTGCGAACAGCTGCCATGGGTTAGATTTGCACTGTTTCAGGCCCAGAGAGATACGACGACGTTCTTCGTCGATATCCAGAACCATCACTTCCACTACGTCACCAACGTTAACAACTTTGGATGGGTGGATGTTTTTGTTGGTCCAATCCATTTCGGAAACGTGTACCAGACCTTCAACGCCTTCTTCGATTTCAACGAAGCAACCGTAGTCAGTCAGGTTAGTCACGCGGCCAGTCAGACGCGTGCTTTCTGGGTAACGTTTAGCGATAGCAACCCATGGATCTTCGCCCAGTTGTTTCAGGCCCAGAGATACACGAGTACGCTCGCGGTCAAACTTCAGCACCTTAACAGTGATTTCGTCGCCCACATTAACGATTTCGCTCGGATGTTTAACACGTTTCCAAGCCATGTCAGTGATATGCAGCAGGCCATCAACGCCGCCCAGATCAACGAATGCACCGTAGTCAGTAAGGTTCTTAACGATACCTTTAACTTCCATGCCTTCTTGCAGGTTTTCCAGCAGTTGATCGCGCTCAGCGCTGTTTTCAGATTCAATAACGGCACGGCGGGAAACAACAACGTTGTTGCGTTTCTGATCCAGCTTGATAACTTTGAACTCAAGCTCTTTGCCTTCCAGATGCAGCGTATCGCGAACCGGACGAACGTCTACCAGAGAACCTGGCAGGAACGCACGAATGCCGTTCAGCTCAACAGTGAAACCGCCTTTAACTTTACCGTTGATAATACCAGTAACCGTTGCAGCTTCTTCGTAGGCTTTTTCCAGCGTCAGCCATGCTTCATGACGTTTAGCTTTTTCGCGAGAAAGTAGCGTTTCACCGAAGCCATCTTCGATAGCGTCCAGAGCCACGTCAACTTCATCACCAACCTGAATTTCCAGTTCGCCTGATGCGTTCTTGAATTGCTCTACCGGAATGGCAGATTCAGATTTCAGACCGGCGTCAACCAGTACGACATCTTTGTCAATAGCAACAACAACACCACGTACGATGGAACCTGGACGGGTTTCGATTTCTTTCAGAGATTCTTCAAAGAGTTGAGCAAAAGATTCAGTCATGTTGATAATCTTAAGGGTTTCAATTTAACGTCCATCTGGCATCCTGCTCGATGGGGTTGTTTAACATGCCCCGCTGTGCATCCTTACAGCGAGGTAAAAATTCGGTTTTCTGTGATTACGCTAAAATTTCACGGGCATAAGCCAAGGCGCGCGCTATCACTTCATCGATTGTCATTTCCGTTGAATCCAGCACCAACGCATCGGCAGCGGGTACTAACGGCGCAACGGGACGGTTACGATCGCGTTCATCCCGTTCTTTTATCTCAGACAAAAGACGTTCAAAGTTAACACTAAAGCCTTTCCCCTGCAACTGTAGCATGCGACGTTGTGCGCGTTCTTCCGCGCTGGCATCCAGGAAAATCTTCACGGGCGCATCAGGAAAAACGACGGTCCCCATATCACGGCCATCAGCGATCAGCCCTGGAGCCTCACGGAAAGCGCGCTGCCGACGTAATAATGCTTCACGAACACGAGGAAACGCCGCGGCCTGAGAAGCCGTATTGCCCACCGCTTCGGTCCTAATTTCGTGGCTAACGTCTTCACCTTCCAGAATGACTTTTAACTGCCCGTCTTCTGCCACAAAGCGCACATCAAGATGAGAGGCCAGCGGAACCAGTGCGTCTTCCGAACTGATATCAACATGGTGGTGTAACGCCGCCAGAGCCAAAACACGATAGATAGCTCCCGAGTCCAGCAGATTCCATTGTAAAGCTTCAGCCAATGCCTTACACAAGGTACCTTTGCCTGCGCCGCTCGGTCCGTCAACCGTAATTACCGGTGCCATCACCGTCATTTCTCTCTCCTTAATACTGGGAAGTTCCGCTTATGCCGTTTTATGGCATTACGGAGCCTTATTATACGCATCAATACAAAGAAAGGTTACCCAAATGCCGGAATGGTGGGAAAAATAAGGCATTATCTGAACGCAGTGCGCAATTTCGGAAGAAAAACCGAGAGCCGTTTGAGAGAAACCGAGAGAGAAAAAAGGCACGGAGACCGTGCCTTAGAGAGGAATCAAGCCAGTTCGCTGAGGCGAGCCAACTGTTCGAAGTAGTCGGGGAAAGTTTTAGCGGTACATTTCGGGTCAAGAATGGTGACCGACGTATCCGACAGCGCGACCAGAGAGAAACACATCGCCATCCGGTGATCGTTGTACGTTCCGATTTCTGCCGCATTCAGCGTGGCTGGCGGTGTGATGCGAATATAGTCGTTACCCTCTTCCACTTCCGCGCCCACTTTACGCAATTCGGTCGCCATGGCTGCCAGACGATCGGTCTCTTTCACACGCCAGTTATAGATGTTACGCAGCGTGGTCGTCCCCCCCTGAGCGAAAAGCGCCGCGGTGGCAATAGTCATCGCGGCATCAGGAATGTGATTCATATCCATATCGATCGCATGCAGCTCTCCCCGCTCGCATTCGATATAGTCGTCCCCCCAACGTATGATCGCGCCCATCTTCTCCAGAACATCGGCGAAGCGAATATCTCCCTGCACGCTATGACGGCCTACACCGGCCACACGCACAACGCCGCCTTTAATCGCCGCCGCGGCCAGAAAATAAGAGGCTGATGACGCATCGCCTTCCACCAGATAATCACCCGGTGAGCGATATTGCTGATGCCCTGTGACAAAAAAGCGCTGATAATTCTCATTACGTACATCAATACCAAACGCTTTCATCATATTCAGTGTGATATCAATATACGGTTTAGAAACCAGTTCGCCCTGAATGCTGATTTGCGTATCCTGCGCGGCCATCGGCGCAGTCATCAGCAGCGCCGTCAGAAACTGGCTTGATACGCTGCCATCAACACTGATTTCGCCGCCCTGAAAACCACCGTACAGACGAAGCGGTGGGTAGTTTTCTTGCTCCAGATAATCAATTTTCGCCCCGCCCTGACGCAGTGCGTCGACCAGATGCCCGATGGGACGCTCTTTCATCCGCGGTTCGCCTGTCAGGACAATATCGCCATCCGTCAGGCACAGCGCAGCGGCCAGTGGGCGCATCGCCGTACCGGCGTTCCCTAAAAACAGCTCCAGCGGTTGCGTCGCCGTAAACGCCCCACCAAGCCCCGTAATCTCACAGACTGTCCGGTCAGATGACAGATGATATTCCACGCCTAGCGCGGTTAACGCGGTAAGCATATGGCGAACATCGTCACTGTCTAACAGGTTAGTCAGTCGCGTCTTTCCTTCAGACAAGGCGGCCAGCAACAGCGCACGGTTAGAGACGCTTTTTGATCCTGGAAGGTTAAGGGTACCGTTAATGAGCTTGATGGGTTGTAGGGTCAGGGATTCCTGCATGTGAAGCCTATTCTTTCAACGTGGACACAAAACCCCGGCAAGACCGGGGTTTATCAAAATGGATAGCGAGGTTGGTATTAATCAACCGTGGCGACGTGCAAAGTCAGCCATAAATTCAGTCAGTGTTTTCACACCTTCCAACGGCATAGCGTTGTAGATAGACGCACGCATGCCGCCCACTGCGCGATGGCCTTTCAGCGCATGCAAACCCGCAGCAACGGATTCTTCCAGGAAGACTTTATCCAACGCGGGATCCGCCAGCAAGAACGGTACGTTCATACGAGAACGGTTCGCTACCGCAACGTCATTACGATAGAAATCATTACCGTCGATCGTGCTATACAGCAGGTTGGCTTTCTCCTGATTGCGTTTTTCCATTTCAGCCAGACCGCCGTGCTCTTTCAGCCATTTGAAGACCATGCCGGACAGATACCAGGCAAAGGTCGGCGGCGTGTTGAACATGGAGTCATTGTCCGCCAGAACCTGATAGTTCAGAATCGATGGCAGCTCACGGCGTGCTTTACCCAGCAAATCGTCACGCACGATAACCAGCGTCAAACCCGCAGGTCCGATATTTTTCTGCGCACCAGCGTAGATCACGCCATAACGGCTGACATCAATACGACGAGATAAGATGCTGGAAGAATAGTCAGCGACCACAATTTTGTCGCCAAAATCCGGATCTTCTTCAATCGCAATACCGTCAATGGTTTCATTCGGGCAGTAATGTACAAATACCGCGTCATCAGACAATTGCCATTCACGCATCGGTTTAATGGCACGCAGGCCGTCTATACGCGTTTTCACGTCAATCACGTTAGGCGTGCAATACTTTTCTGCTTCATTGATTGCGCTTTGCGCCCAATATCCACCGTCAATATAGTCCGCGCTTGAATGCTCACCCAGAAGGTTTAGCGGCACTGCCGCAAATTGCGCGCGAGCACCACCGTGGCAGAAAAGCACTTTGTAGTTGGAGGGGATTTTCAGCAAATCACGCAGATCTTGTTCTGATTCAGCAGCAACCTGCATAAACTCTTTACTACGGTGGCTGATTTCCATGACCGAGGTACCCAGGCCATTCCAATTACACAATTCTTGTTCAGCACGACGCAGTACTTCAACCGGCAGCATTGCTGGACCAGCGCTAAAATTAAAAATTTGAGTCATTTCCCCTCACCACACTTAAAAAATAGCGGCAGTTTTATCACCGTTGTACAAATACCGCTGTTACAAGATAGTAGTTATAACGGAACTGCCGCCATAACCACACTACTTTTGCCCTTCTATCGGTTTTATCACTCGTCAATCGCGGCTGCAACGCTTATCGCACTTTCGTTATACAAAGCGAGAGGTTACGCCGTCTGTTCTTTTCCACGGCTGCCGATCTGTTATGAATAAATAGTGTCAGGACAGAAAAATCCGTATCATGCCGCTTCCGTTAATCTCGATAAGAGTGAACTCCATGACTCAAACGTTTATCCCAGGCAAAGACGCCGCACTGGAAGACTCCATCGCCCGTTTTCAACATCAGCTCCAGGACCTGGGGTTTAACATCGAAGAAGCGTCATGGCTGAACCCGGTGCCAAACGTCTGGTCTGTCCATATTCGAGACCGCGATTGCCCGCTCTGCTTTACTAACGGCAAAGGCGCCAGTAAGAAGGCGGCACTGGCTTCTGCGTTAGGCGAGTATTTCGAACGTCTGTCCACCAACTATTTCTTCGCTGATTTCTATCTCGGTAAAACCATCGCCAACGGTGATTTCGTTCATTACCCGAATGAAAAATGGTTCCCGATCCCGGCAGATGACACGCTGCCGGAAGGTATTCTGGATGCCCGCCTGCACAAATTTTACGATCCCGAACAGGAACTGAGCGCCAGCGATCTCATCGATCTGCAATCTGGCAATGCTGACAGAGGTATTTGCGCGCTGCCGTTTACTCGCCAGTCCGATCAGCAAACCGTTTATATTCCGATGAATATCATCGGTAACTTGTATGTTTCTAACGGGATGTCCGCTGGGAACACCGCCAACGAAGCCCGCGTTCAGGGACTGTCTGAAGTGTTCGAACGCAGCATCAAAAACCGCATCATTGCCGAGTCCATCAGCCTGCCGGAAATCCCGCAAGCGGTGCTAAACCGCTACCCTGGCGTGGTCGAAGCAATTGCGACGCTGGAAAAAGAAGGCTTCCCGATTTTCTCTTACGATGCCTCACTGGGCGGAAAATACCCGGTTATCTGCGTAGTCTTGTTTAACCCTGCTAACGGCACCTGCTTTGCCTCCTTCGGCGCACACCCTGATTTCGGTGTAGCACTGGAGCGTACCGTCACCGAACTGCTGCAAGGTCGCGGTCTGAAAGATCTGGATGTCTTCACCCCACCAACGTTTGATGATGAAGAAGTGGCCGAGCACGCCAACCTGGAAACCCATTTTATCGATTCCAGCGGTCTGATCTCCTGGGATATGTTCAAGAAAGACGCGGATTATGAATTTGCCGACTGGAGCTTTAAAGGGTCGACGGAAGAAGAATTCGCTACGCTAATGGCGATCTTCAAACAGGAAGATAAAGAAGTTTACATTGCCGACTATGAGCATCTGTCTGTTTATGCCTGCCGCATCATCGTGCCGGGAATGTCAGACATCTACCCTGCTGACGATCTGTTATTGGCCAATAACAGCATGGGTGCTCACCTGCGTGACACGCTACTGACGCTGCCTGACAGCAAATGGGAGAAAGAAGACTATCTGGCTCTGTTACAACAGTTGGATGACGAAGGGTTGGATGACTTCACCCGCGTACGCGAACTGCTCGGCATTGCTACCGGTAAAGATAATGGCTGGTTTACTCTGCGCGTTGGCGAATTGAAAGCGATGTTGGCACTGGCCGGCGGCGATCTGGATCAAGCGCTAAGCTGGACAGAGTGGACGCAGGACTTCAACGACTCCGTCTTTACGGCGCAGCGCAGCAATTATTACCGTTGCCTTCAGACCCTGCTGTTACTGGCGCAGGAGCCTGAGCGCGACCCAGCAGAATATTACGACGCCTTTACCAAAATGTACGGCAGTGAAACGGTTGATGCCGCCAGTGCCGCCGTGGCTGGCGAAGCTTGCTTCTACGGCTTGTTTGCCGTGGATGATACCTTTACCACGTTACCTGCTCACCAGTCACTGCTGGCGGCCTATGAAAAACTGCAGCAGGCCAAACGTCGTTACTGGCAAGCAAAATAATGTCTGACGGAGGCAGTCCGCGCGGCTTATCTTGATGAATACGCGCTATGGCAAATAGCAATCTGCCTCTGGTTATCCCGAATAGCCCTTTATCTTAAAGGGCTATTTTATTATCTACAGAGCAATATTTATTATTCGTAATGCATAATCAGAATATTGTTATTGAATGGTGAATTTTTAATTAAATTACGTAGACAAGGTGGTACTGAAATTCTACAAAACATGATTTTTATTAACGCAAAATTGCTAGGTTTAACGCATCTCATTCAACTCTTTTTGCAAAATTTAAAATATTTTTTTATTATAAATTTCAATAAATTAAGTGTTAAATCATCGCTTTTAACCCCCTGCATCACTCTGTTAATTTCTTGCAATATGATCCACATCAAATTTTACCGTATACTGCTTTGTTAGTATCTCAATGCTAATAATTTTTAAGAGAGAGTTAGTGTGAAAGCTGACAACCCCTTTACTCTATTACTCCCGGCCGCAATGGCAAAAGTTGCTGAAGACGCAGGAGTTTATAAAGCTACCAAACAACCTTGTACGACGTTTTATTTGGCGATAACCGCGGGTGTATTTATTTCGATCGCCTTCGTCTTTTATATTACCGCCACCACAGGAACCTCAACGATTCCTTTCGGTATCGCGAAACTGATCGGTGGTATCTGTTTCTCCCTTGGTCTCATGTTGGTTGTCGTCTGCGGTGCGGACTTATTCACCTCAACCGTTCTCATCGTGATTGCCAAGGCCAGTGGACGTATTACCTGGAAGCAACTAGCCTATAATTGGGCAAATGTCTATGTCGGCAACCTGATTGGTGCCCTCTTCTTCGTTGGGCTTATCTGGTTCTCGGGAGAGCACATGGTCGCAAACGGTGCGTGGGGTCTCAACGTCCTGCAAACGGCTGAACACAAACTTGAACACACATTTGTTGAAGCGCTGTGTCTGGGGATTCTGGCTAATCTAATGGTTTGTCTCGCCGTGTGGATGAGCTACTCAGGCCGTACACTTACCGACAAAATGTTTGCCATGATCCTGCCTGTCGCCATGTTTGTTGCCAGTGGCTTTGAGCACAGTATCGCTAACATGTTCATGATTCCTATGGGCATCGTTATCAAAAATTTTGCGGCCCCAGAATTCTGGAACACTATCGGAATGGTGCCCTCTCAATTTGAACATTTAACCGTTAGCCACTTCATTACCGATAACCTGATTCCCGTCACGCTGGGGAACATCATCGGCGGTGGTGTTCTGGTCGGTTTAACATATTGGGTAATTTATTTGCGCGGTGGAGACAAGCACCACTGAGGTGCAATCGGCCGCAACGTCGGGTTTTAAGAAATCCATATCAAAGGTAGGTGTAAAATGACCGAGCTGAATGAAAAATTGGCCGATGCATGGCAAGGCTTTAGCAAAGGTGAATGGCAGGATAACGTCAACGTTCGTGACTTTATCCAGAAAAACTACACACCGTATGAAGGTGATGAGTCTTTCCTGGCTGGCGCAACCAAAGCGACTTCTGCGCTGTGGGACAGCGTCATGGAAGGCATCAAACAGGAAAACCGCACTCACGCTCCTGTTGATTTTGATACCAATGTTGCTGCAACTATCACGTCTCACGACGCGGGATACATCAACAAAGCTCTGGAAAAAATCGTTGGTCTTCAGACTGACGCACCATTGAAACGTGCTCTGATTCCTTTCGGCGGCATTAAAATGGTTGAAGGTTCATGCAAAGTTTACGGTCGTGAACTGGATCCTCAACTGAAAAAAATCTTCACTGAATACCGCAAAACGCACAATCAGGGCGTGTTCGATGTTTACACCCCAGATATCCTGCGTTGCCGTAAATCTGGCGTTCTGACAGGCCTGCCAGATGCCTATGGTCGTGGCCGTATCATCGGTGACTACCGTCGCGTTGCGCTGTACGGTATCGACTTCCTGATGAAAGATAAGTTTGCTCAGTTCACTTCTCTGCAAACCAAACTGGAAAACGGCGAAGATCTGGAAGCAACAATCCGTCTACGTGAAGAAATTGCCGATCAACACCACGCGCTGAGCCAAATTAAAGAAATGGCTGCTAAATATGGCTGCGATATTTCTGGCCCGGCAACAACCGCTCAGGAAGCGGTTCAGTGGACTTACTTCGGCTACCTGGCTGCGGTGAAATCACAGAATGGTGCGGCCATGTCCTTTGGACGTGTTTCAACCTTCCTGGATATCTACATTGAGCGCGATCTAAAAGCAGGCAAAATCACCGAAGAAGAAGCCCAGGAAATGATTGACCATCTGGTCATGAAACTGCGTATGGTGCGTTTCCTGCGTACCCCTGAGTACGATGAACTGTTCTCTGGTGACCCGATCTGGGCGACCGAGTCTCTGGCTGGTATGGGTCTGGATGGTCGTACGCTGGTAAGTAAAACCAGCTTCCGTTTCCTGAACACCCTGTACACCATGGGGCCGTCTCCAGAGCCAAACATGACCATCCTGTGGTCTGAAAAACTGCCACAGAATTTCAAAAACTATGCGGCTAAAGTCTCCATCGATACCTCTTCTCTGCAATACGAGAATGACGATCTGATGCGTCCTGACTTCAACAACGATGACTACGCGATTGCTTGTTGCGTCAGCCCAATGATCGTTGGTAAGCAAATGCAGTTCTTCGGCGCCCGTGCAAACCTGGCAAAAACCATGTTATACGCTATCAACGGCGGCGTGGATGAAAAACTGAAAATGCAGGTTGGCCCGAAATCAGAACCGATCAAAGGCGACGTACTGAACTTCGACGAAGTGATGGATCGTATGGATCACTTCATGGACTGGTTGGCTAAGCAGTATGTCACCGCGTTGAACATCATTCACTACATGCATGACAAATACAGCTACGAAGCATCGCTGATGGCACTGCATGACCGTGACGTGTTCCGTACTATGGCGTGTGGTATCGCGGGTCTGTCTGTTGCTGCTGACTCCCTGTCTGCCATCAAATATGCCAAAGTGAAACCGGTTCGTGATGAAGACGGCCTGGCTATCGACTTTGATATCGAAGGCGAATATCCGCAATTCGGTAACAACGACGCTCGTGTAGATGAACTGGCTTGTGATCTGGTAGAACGTTTCATGAAGAAAATTCAGAAACTGAATACCTATCGTGGCGCAACCCCGACTCAGTCTGTTCTGACCATCACCTCTAACGTGGTATATGGTAAGAAAACGGGTAACACACCAGACGGTCGCCGCGCAGGTGCTCCATTTGGACCAGGTGCAAACCCAATGCACGGTCGTGACCAGAAAGGTGCTGTTGCCTCTCTGACTTCTGTTGCCAAACTGCCGTTTGCTTACGCGAAAGATGGTATTTCTTATACCTTCTCCATCGTCCCTAACGCGTTAGGTAAAGATGACAATGTGCGTAAAGCTAACCTTGCCGGCCTGATGGATGGTTATTTCCATCACGAAGCTAGCATCGAAGGCGGCCAGCACTTGAACGTCAACGTCATGAACCGTGAAATGCTGCTTGATGCGATGGAAAACCCGGAGAAATATCCACAGTTGACTATCCGTGTATCTGGCTACGCAGTGCGTTTCAACTCACTGACGAAAGAACAACAACAAGACGTCATCACCCGTACGTTCACTCAGTCAATGTAATTTCCATGACTGTCTGAAAAGGCGTAAAATAAAGGCTCCACGTCAGTGGGGCCTTTTTCTCACCCTCGCTTGTCGTCCAGACTGTTAGCCTGTTTTGCCAGCCCGCTATATTGCCCTCACCCTGTGGATGGCTAGCAAAACAGATTCGACGCAGCATCTGTCACACGGTGTTCTTCTGTCAGCCGCCCTGTCAGTGATACCTGCTTTCTCATGACTGCGCTCATAAAGACCGCTATTGTTCGGTCAACTTTGGAGAAAACCTCGCAATGTCAGTAATCGGTCGCATCCACTCCTTTGAATCCTGTGGCACCGTCGATGGCCCAGGTATCCGTTTCATCATCTTTTTCCAGGGCTGTCTGATGCGCTGCCTGTATTGCCATAACCGAGATACCTGGGACACACACGGCGGCAAGGAAGTGACGGTGGAAGAACTTATGAAAGAAGTTGTGACCTACCGCCACTTTATGAATGCGTCCGGCGGCGGCGTAACCGCATCCGGCGGCGAGGCCATTCTTCAAGCCGAGTTTGTACGCGACTGGTTCCGCGCCTGCAAGGCGGAGGGCATTAGCACCTGTCTGGATACCAATGGATTTGTGCGCCGTTATGACCCCGTTATTGACGAACTATTGGACGTCAGCGATTTAGTGATGCTCGATCTAAAACAAATGAATGACGACATACACCAGAATTTAGTTGGCGTATCGAACCATCGTACTCTGGATTTCGCTCGCTATCTGGCAAAGCGTAACCAGCGTACCTGGATACGTTATGTGGTCGTCCCCGGCTGGTCTGATGACGATGCATCTGCACACAAGCTGGGCGAATTTACCAAAGATATGACGAACATCGAGAAGATTGAGCTTCTTCCCTATCATGAACTTGGCAAACACAAGTGGATCGCCATGGGTGAAGAGTACAAATTGGACGGTGTTAAACCGCCGAAGGCCGATACCATGGATCGTATTAAATCAATCCTTGAAAGCTACGGTCACAAGGTCATGTACTAACCTCTGACATTTTTTGAAAAAATAGCGCGCTTATGGTGCGCTATTTTCATGGTAGCGAAGAGATATCCTTACGTCGTCAAGTGCTGTGCTAAGCCAGATTCCCTGCTGCCTTGATTTTCACCTGTACCGCATTCCCTGGCAAATAAGCCAAAGGAATTTCCTGATAGTCGATGATTTCAACGCTGCCCGGCATCGCTCCCGTCTCTTCAGCCAGACAAACGGTTTGCTGTTGCAGTTCGCTTTTTATCTTTTCACGATCGTTATCCGGCATTTTAACCACGCGCTCAATCTGTGCGCCAACCTTCCCTAACGCCACACCAACCGCATTTGCCGCATCAAAATTCTGCGGACGCATGACCTGACTGATACCAGATAAAACATCAGGCAGCAAAATACTGCCGCCACCAACCAGCACGGCGGGAATAGCCGCACTCGACGATTTGATCCGATCGATAGCACTTTCCACTTTATCAATCATCTGACGATAAGCCTGCTGGCAAAATACGTTATCCAGCTCAGGTAACGGGCGAGAAAGATCGGATGTCCATCGCTCGCGATGGAGTTGCAGCATGATATCACTGAGCGTTAGCGTCTCCCCACCAAAGCTGACGCCCTGTTCAAGAAGGCGATAGCCGACGCTGTCAGGTCCAAGGGTGAGTTTTCCATCCTGAGACTGTCGCACGCAGGTTCCACCACCAATGCCGATAGAGATAATATCCGGCATTCTGAAATTCGTCCGTACATCGCCCACCTCAACGGCGATGGCCGATTCTCGTGGGAAACCATTCACCAACACACCAATATCTGTCGTTGTGCCGCCGACATCAATAATCAGCGCATTATCCAATCCCGACAGGTGACACGCCCCACGAATCGAGTTTGTTGGTCCGCAGGCCATCGTCAGAATGGGATATTGCTTCACCATACTTTCGGACATCAATGTGCCATCGTTTTGCCCAAAGAACGGTATAGCCTTAATACCATGTCGGATTAGCGCTTGCGTAAAGCCGTTAACAAAGCGGTTAGCGGTGCTTTGTAACGACGCATTCAGGATGGTTGCGTTCTCCCTTTCCAGTAGTCCCGTGCTACCAACCCGGTGGGATAACGACAGAGAAACTCCAGGTAATGCTGCATTTACCCATTGGGCAACCTGCAACTCCTGCTCGTTATTGACGGGAGAAAATACGCCACAAATCGCCATACTATCCACATGACCGCGCATCTTGTCACAAACCGCCAGGACTTCATCCCGCAGTACGGGATAAATCTCGCGGCCATCAAATTCATAGCCACCATGAATTTGGTAGAAATGCTCACCTAATGTCCTTTGCCACTCGTCATCCCAACCAAATAGCGGCGGAACGCTATCGCTACTTGGCAGACTCAGACGCAATAATCCAACACGATCCAGCCCCTTCCGTTCAACAATCGCATTGGTACATTGCGTGGTGCCCAACATCGCATAGCGAATATGTTGCGGCTCGATACCTGACTGTGCCAGGACGTCTGCAATAACCCGTTCGATGCCGCTATAAATATCCAGGCTGGTAGGAAATTTGGCCGTCGCAATACAGCGCAGATTTGCATCTAAAATTGCTGCATCCGTGTTGGTGCCGCCGACATCAATCCCGAGTCGGTAATCATTTTTATGTAACATCGGGAAAGCCTCAGCGATTTGCAAGCTGTTCTATCGGCACATACTGCACCGGATAACCGAAATATTCCGGCCCCGCAACGTCAATCCCTTTTGGCGTTCGCCACTTGTCATTACACGGATAGGCGATAACATCGACTCGCTGCCCATAACGTAAATGTTCCGTAATAATCGGACGTCCGGTTTCACTGTCTACGATGGAGATTAAATCAGGCACAACAGCCAGCAGATTATCCTGCGTAGGATCTGCCACCTGTGACGAGCGATAAGCGAGCAATAGCTCATTCTGGAAAAGCACTGTAAACGACTCACCCTTATCGTTCCCCATACCATCCAACACCACCTTGCCCCGGGCAAGCCCTCCTATGGTACGGCGGTCGACATCAACAACCTTGCCAGATGCAATGATGTGACCATCAAGTATGGCAAGTAAGGATTGCACCGGATGACTTCCTGACTGGTGAGCCAGACGCAGTGTCTTTCCAATATCCTGCGCCAGCGTGAGCGTACCTTTGATTGCGCTACGCTTAAGTTGACTACCGCGCAATGGGTAATCACACATGGCACATGCAGCGCCCATTTGTTCCGCAATGACCCTTGCCAAACGCTCAGACCACATACCATCAATAGGATTTAAGGTAACCGTATTTCCCTTTTCATCAGCTAACGTATTGGGCGCCGAAGGTAAACCATCAAGAAAAAAAGTCACCATCTGTGCTTCGGGAAAAGCCCTCCCCATCGCGTCACAATCGACGATAGGTACACCTTTTGCAGCCGCAACGACAAACGGTATAAGCGAATTCATACCACCGACTTCGATTGGAAACGTTGCTGTGATAGATCGCTCAAGCGCCTTTTCCATCGCGTCAAATGCCCGAACGAACTGGCCCGCTGACATAATTTTTTCAACAACTACCGTCGTTGCGCCAATCATGCTGCAAGGCACAAACATATCATCATCTTTAATTTCATCTAAATCGAATATAGTCACTTCAGACGCATTTTTTAATGCGTGTTTTGCCATCAAAGAGCCTACATACGGATCACCGCCGCCTCCTGTACCAAGAACAGCGGCCCCTAGTGCTATATCATCGATTATTTGTGCATTGATAGAACGAGACATACTTCTACCCAAGATCTCATGTTATCTGCGTAACACGTTTAATCTGCCAATTTAGGGAGAAATTTATGTATGCCGATATAAACCGCCATACTCACCATGACGCCATCCAAGGCAGAGATCGAGCTTATCGTAAATAAATCAAAAAAATCTGGGGAGGTTAATAGGCTCACAATACTACCGAGAGACCAAGATATAGCCGCCACCACATTCAAGAATGAAGCTTCTGATACACTTTCCTGCAAACGTGAAGATTTAATAAAATAATATTCGACGAGATAAACACCCGCAATAGGGGAAATCAGGACACCAAGCAGTGACAAGAATTGAGTAAAATTATTAATCATACCGTTGTAAGCTAACAGCAACCCGGCAATCGCCATTAGTACAGCCAATACCGGTCGAGATAACGCTCGAATAACAACGGATAGGCTCAGCGATGCAGAAACAAGGTTGGTACTATTTGTTGTCCATTGGGCAAAAATAAGTACCACAATAGCAGACATACCCAAACCAATACTGAAAAATACCTCAACTAAATCTTCTGTACCGACCAGATGAGTTAGAATAAGTGCCACAACTATCGTTGAGCTATTACCCAAAAAGAACCCTAATCCTGCACCGAGAAGCGCATCTTTACGCGTTTTTGCATAGCGGGCAATATCCGGTGACATCACAGCAGAGACTATCCAGATAGAAACGACATAAGAGATAGCGCTTCCCATACTAATTGGAGCTTTAATTATTGGAAGAGGTAATTCAGGGTGGGTATTTGCTGCTAAAACCAGACCCGTAATTATCAATATCAACATGAGTGGAACACTGAATACACTCAGTTTACCTAATGCCCTGACACCCCAGATAGCTGTAGATGCCATCAGCACCATACCGAAAACTAAAATAAGAAAACGACCTGGTTCAAATTGATAATGGAGGAGTGCCTTTTGGAGCATCACACCAAAAAAATCGAGTTGAAAAGCAAACCAACCAATCAATGATACGGCAGAGAAAATACCGATGATCTTTCCACCAAGACGCCCAAAGACAGAAATACTTAGTAGCGTTGTTGATAGCCCACAGCCATAACCGACGTTAGCACATAATGCTGCCAACACACCTAAAAAGGCAGAACCAATAAGTGTAGCGCTAACTGCCTGGGAAAAAGGCAATCCACCGCTTAAGAAAGCACCAAGAAATAGACCTGAGATGTCAATTCCCATTGCCAACCAAATTAAAGTAATAACATACCAGCTTTTTCTGGCTTCAGCCGGTACAGGTTCGTATTCGTAATCATAGATTTGCCGTTCCTGTTGTTGTTTTTCAGGTACAGCTTTCCCTTGAGACATATTCCCTCCATTAAATAAGCAGCAAATAATTATTGTATCGTTGTGATATTTTATAGAGGTTGCCTGATGGCGTATAGAGCAATGGTGTCGTCAGCAAGCTAACAACACCATTGTGCTTATGAGAGACCCTGATGTGACGCATAAAACCACACATTTTGTGGCAACCACATCAACGATGTGGCGTAAAGACAAGATAAATGGGTTTCATATCGATTAATACAGATATATTTTGATGTTAACATTCAGATATGTAATGTATGCGAAGGAAATGCTATGCGCTTAGATAAACTGGAGATCCGCTGGTTAAAGCTTTTTTGCAAAATTGTTGAAAAACAAGGAATTACCAATGCTCAAACTGCAACAGGCTTAAGCCAACCCGTCCTAAGCCACTACCTCTCTCGTCTTGAAGATACACTAGGGCTAGTCCTGTGCGAACGTGGACGTGGGGGATTTGCCCTAACAACCGAAGGGGAAGTGGTCTATCAGGAGGCTAAATCTGTCATCGCTACGTTGGACGATTTTGCTAATCGATTAGCAAATATAAAACATCAGCTTATTGGAAAAGCTCGGATTGGTTGTCTGGATAATACCGTTACTCACCCAGAAAAAGTTATTTCTAATGCTATTCGCAAACTGTACGAACAAAGCCCTGATGTCGCAGTCGAACTGGAGATTGGTGACTATACACCATTAATGGAACGTTTGAAAAATGGTCACCTTGATATTATTCTGAGCGTTTTACCAGATGATGTTCCAGTAGATATCCATTTCCAGCCTGTTTTCGTTGAAAACAGCCATTTCTATTGCGCTTCTGAACACGGAGAACGAATAGCAAGAGAGTGGCGCGATGGCACACTTAACCCTAACAGACTGCTAATCGGTGGGCATGCACTGCATGAAATTAGTAAACAGTTAGGGCCTGTTGCAAAAAAAGGTTTGCAAAACACAGCATGGAACGTAGAGGCAAGTTTACTGCTATTGCTGGCAGGAACACATATTGGTTTTCTCCCAGATCACTACGCCGCGCCTTGGGTTGAAAAAGGAAAACTCACCGCAATTGCACCAGATCGTTTAAAGCTAACCAGCATATTTTATCTGGTGCGAAACGCAAAACAGCGCCTTAGCCCAGTAGCCGAAGCGCTGTGGAATAACATGGTAGAAGCGGGACAAAGCTCACTGGCCAGCCTAGATGTCGCTAGCTCATGCTGTAGCTAATGGTGTTGGATGGTGATCGGCTTTTCTGAGCAACATCGTCAGGTAAATCATTGCAATAACAGCGATCAATACAAACAGCAAGCGATCGGAGTAGCTCTGCATCAATACCGCAGCAACGCTTGGCCCGCAAAGACTGCCAAGCGTGTAGCTGAGGAGCAAGGCCTGATTCATCGCCACCAATTCATCAGGGCGCACTTTTTCACATGCCCACGACATGGCAACGGGATATAGCGTAAACCCTGCACATCCCAGAAGCAACAGCGACGGCGCCATGGCATAGTGACTAATGCTTAACATGGCAATACAGCCAATAATAACAACAAAGACTAATACGCGTAGAACCAACAAACGACCATATCGATCGGCCATACGTCCAATAGGCCATTGACCGATAATCCCTGAGCTGATCAGCAGTGCCATCCAATATCCAACCTGCGCGTCATTCATTCCCTGATGAGAGAGATACAGTGGCATCAGACCATACAGCGACCCTAAAATTGCGCCGGAAATAATACAGCCGTGTACGCCTAAACGGGCACTGCGATACGTCAGCATTTTCAACATACTGACCGACTTTTCTTGCTGTTCTGGTGGCGTGGGAAGACGAGTAAACAGCAAAGGTAATATTGCTAAAATAACCAGTGTGACCATCCACGGCAGGAGGCTCAACAACGCTGTCAGCAATATGCCAAGTAGAAGTTGTCCAATCACGCTACCGAGGTAATAGGCAATCATATAAGCAGCCAGCAGTTGCCCTCGTTGTGTCGGCGTTCCGCTACATAACAAGGCGCTTTCAACCACAACCCAGATTAACGCACAGCCGATCCCGGCAATAAAACGCCAGAACAACCAACTGCCAATATCCGCAGAAATACCGAGACAAGCAATCGCGACGCCAAATACTAAAGCGGCAAAATAATAGCTGCGATTAAATCCATAAAGTTTGATTAATTTACCGGCTAATAGCGTTCCAACCAGATTGCCGCCGAAATAGGATGAGCCAACGAGGCCAACCTGCCAGACGGGAAGAGATTGATAACTCAGCCAAAGTGGTACCAGAGTATTTAATACCGCGATACAAACTGTCAGCAGCAAGAGTCCGCAGAGCAATAGCAGCACTGGGCGGGAATAAGCAGACATAGCGAAGTGGATAACCAAACAACTGGAGAAAAGTGAGCGCATCATGCCACTGCGTTTGTAAAAGTCAATCCGGGCAAAAAGTGCTAAAAGTCCTTTCTCAAGTTATGGATTGAAAGAATTCATCAACGCACACAGAGAAACCTTTACACATGAAAACAGAAGCAATTCATTTCACTGATTTTAAATCATTTTTATCTTTAAAATTCAGTCACGCAGATTGTTTAAGGTAGAGAAACTATTTTTACGATGAAAAAATATTACCGAACGCCAGGCATAAAAAAGCGCCCTTAAACGGACGCTTTATCCAGATAGCTGGCAATTAGCCAATAAATTCCAGCCCGCCCATATACGGACGCAGCACTTCAGGAATTTCAATACGGCCATCGGCCTGCTGGTAGTTTTCCAGAACAGCCACCAGTGTACGACCAACTGCCAGACCAGAACCGTTCAACGTGTGAACCAGACGGGCCTTCTTGTCGGACTTGCTGCGGCAGCGAGCCTGCATACGACGCGCCTGGAAATCCCACATGTTTGAGCAAGAAGAGATTTCACGGTACGTATCCTGCGCTGGCAGCCAGACTTCCAGATCGTAAGTTTTGGTGGAGCCAAAGCCCATATCACCTGTGCACAACAAGACCTTACGATACGGTAATTTGAGCAGTTGCAGCACCGTTTCGGCGTGAGTCGTCAATTCTTCCAGCGCCTGCATAGAATCTTCAGGACGGACGATTTGTACCAGCTCTACTTTGTCAAACTGATGCATACGAATCAACCCACGCGTATCGCGACCATAGGAACCTGCTTCAGAACGGAAACACGGCGTGTGAGCGGTCATCTTCAACGGCAAGGATTCTTCATCAAGAATCTCGTCACGCACCAGATTGGTCAACGGAACTTCAGCCGTCGGAATCAGTGCATAGTTGCTGCTTTCTGCTTCTTCGCTCAACGGTCTGGTATGGAACAGATCTTCGCCAAATTTTGGCAACTGACCGGTACCGTATAATGTGGCGTGGTTGACCAGATAAGGCACATAGGCTTCCTGATAGCCATGCTGTTGCGTATGCAAATCTAGCATGAACTGGGTAAGCGCACGATGCAGACGGGCAATTTGTCCTTTCATCACGACAAAACGCGCACCGGTTAATTTCACCGCAGCGGCAAAATCCAGTCCGGCAGCCATCTCTCCGAGTTCAACATGATCGCGCACCGGGAAATCATACTTACGCGGCTCACCCCAGCGAACCACTTCCTGGTTCTCTGAGTCATCCTTGCCAAGCGGCACGGCATCGTCAGGCAGGTTTGGGATCGTTAGCGCCATATCGCGAATTTCATTCTGCAGCTGATCCAACTCGGCTTTCGCGACATCCAGTTTTTCGCCTAATATGTTGACTTCACGACGCAAAGGCTCGATATCTTCACCGCGTGCTTTCGCTGCACCAATCTCTTTCGAACGGGAGTTACGCTCTGCCTGCAGGTTCTCGGTTTCTACCTGCAATACTTTACGACGTTCTTCCTGCTTACGCAGGGTCTCAACATCCAGCTTAAAGCCTCTGCGAGCCAGTAACTTTTCGGCGACTGCGTCTAGCTCATTACGCAGTAAATTGGGATCGAGCATGCTAATCCTGTGCTTATGATTATCAAATGAAATAGTGGCGTACACGGCGCGCTACGCGGCCGGTTTCAGAAAATACCTCAATAACCTTACCGCAACGCTTAGTTCAACGGTAGCGTTTTGTCGGGCTATTTTGATCCTGAGCGGCAAGCCAGGCGAGCTTTTCACCAATTTTGCCTTCAAGACCGCGCGAAGTCGGCGTGTAATAGTGCGTATCCGCCATTTCCGGCGGAAAATAGATCTCGCCGGCCGCATAGGCATTAGGTTCATTGTGTGCGTACCGATACTCTGCCCCGAGCCCCATTTCTTTCATCAACCGGGTCGGCGCGTTGCGCAAATGTTCGGGAACATCATAGTCTGGCTTCTCGCGCGCATCCTGCATCGCCGCTTTGAACGCACTATATACAGCGTTACTTTTGGGGGCGCAGGCTAGATAAACTATCGCCTGAGCGATGGCGCGCTCCCCTTCTGCCGGGCCAACGCGAGTGAAGCAATCCCAGGCGGAGATAGCCACCTGCATCGCACGCGGATCGGCGTTGCCGACATCTTCCGACGCGATCGCTAACAATCGTCGAGCCACATACAGCGGATCGCCACCGGCAGTGATAATTCTGGCGTACCAATAAAGCGCCGCATCCGGCGCAGAACCTCTTACCGATTTATGCAGCGCCGAAATCAGGTCGTAATAGCGGTCACCTTTGTTATCAAAGCGGGCGCTACGTTCGCCAGCGATTTCGTTGAGGAGCGCCGGCGTCAGGACACGCATGCCCTGCGCGTCAATTTCCACCATATCCGCCATCATTTCCAGGCTATTCAGCGCACGTCTGGCATCACCGTTGACCAATTCGGCCAGCATTCGCGCGGTTTCAGCTGGCAGGACAATATTCTGTCCGCCGTATCCTCGCTCGCTGTCGCTCATTGCCTGCTGCAAGACCTGCTCAATATCTTCCGCCGTCAGCGCTTTTAGCAAATAGACGCGGGCGCGCGACAACAATGCGGAATTGAGTTCGAAAGAAGGATTTTCCGTTGTCGCACCAATAAAGGTGATCGTTCCATCTTCAATATGTGGCAGAAATGCATCCTGCTGACTTTTGTTGAAACGATGGACCTCATCGACAAACAAAATAGTGCGACGCCCCGCATTGCGATTTTGTCGGGCACGCTCAATCGCTTCACGAATTTCTTTAATACCGGACGTCACGGCAGAAATGCGTTCTACATCAGCCTGCCCGTAATGCCCAATCAATTCTGCCAGCGTGGTTTTTCCCGTGCCTGGCGGCCCCCAAAGAATCATCGAATGCAGTTGCCCTGCTTCAATGGCTCGTGGCAAAGGCTTACCAGCGCCTAATAAGTGCTGTTGGCCAATATACTGCGCCAACGTCGCAGGCCGCATACGTGCGGCCAGAGGTTGGCATTCATTGTGGGAAAAATCAAGGGACAGGTTGCTCACACTGGCCTCACTGACGCTGGTCATCCAACGTGACGCCTTTCGGCGGTATGAACGTGAATTGCGCAGCATCAACAGCGGTATTTTGCTGGTTCTTCAGCACATAAGTGCTCCGCTGCCCATCCTGTTCCGTCGCGGTAAACTGCTTGATAATGCCGTTTGTCGTCACATTAATCGCGAACTGTTTCAGATTACCGTTCGCGGATTTCGGCGTAAGCTCAAAATCATCGCCTTTCTGACGCACATCGTATTTATTCCAGTCACTCGCATCGTTACGCGTAATCAGAATGAACGGCGTATTTCCTGTTGCATCTTTCAGCCAGGTTGCCGTCACTTGCTCAACAAACGGATTGTAGAACCACAATGTTTTTCCGTCAGAAACAAGAGTACTTTCATCCGGTGATGTGGTTTTCCAGTTAAATAAGTTAGGGCGCTTCAACCACAGTTCGCCTTCCCCTTCCTGCACGGCTGCGCCGTCGGCGCTGGTGACTTTCTGGCTAAAATTTGCATGGAAACTGTTTACTTTATTGAGACGACCCTGCAAATCTTTTGCTGCGTTCGCATAGACAGCGGTTGAGGTCATACTTGCAATCAGGCAACTGATAACTAACCACTTTTTCATACGCATAATCCTTTGAATTTCTTGATATAACAACCTTCACATAGTGAGGCCAGATGCTTTGCAAGGCATCAATGTGACTTGTGGCTCGGTGTTACTTGTCGAACTACGTTATTGTAGGTCTATGTTATCTGAACCCACTCGGGCGGCGATAGGTGAATTATCTGCTTATCACGGCTTTTACGCTTCTTTGCATAAAGGCTGCACGCGCAGCCTTTAGAGTGGAGTGAAGTCAATCAATACAACGCGATTATTCCATGGATGGCGGCGCCAATACCTCGCGGTTGCCATTGTGCCCAGGGGAGCTGACGATGCCCTGCGCTTCCATTTGTTCAACGATTCGCGCGGCGCGGTTATAGCCAATTCGGAACTGGCGCTGTACACCGGAAATGGATGCACGGCGCTTATCGACGACAAACTCTACCGCCTGATCGAACAGAGGATCGAGCTCTTCATCACCATCAAGACCGAGGCTTGCACCTTCAGCATCATCGCCACCGCTGACAATATTGTCGATATATTGAGGACGGCCACGCGCTTTCCAGTCCTGAACGACGGCGTGAACCTCCTCGTCGCGGACAAAAGCGCCATGCACACGGACAGGTATCGAGGAGTTCGGAGCCATATACAGCATATCCCCCATCCCCAAGAGCGACTCTGCACCGCCTTGATCGAGGATAGTCCGTGAGTCGATCTTGCTGGACACAGTAAACGCGATACGCGTCGGAATATTCGCTTTGATCAATCCGGTGATGACATCAACGGAAGGACGCTGCGTCGCCAGAACGAGATGAATCCCCGCTGCACGCGCTTTTTGCGCCAGTCTGGCAATCAATTCTTCAACTTTCTTACCCACCGCCATCATCAGGTCCGCAAATTCATCGACCATCACCACAATATACGGCAGTTTTTCCAGTACTGGCGGCGTCATATCCATACTGTCACCCGGCTTCCAGAACGGATCGGGGATCGGGCGTCCCATTGCATTTGCTGTCATCACCCGTTCGTTGTATCCCGCCAGATTACGCACGCCAAGCGCAGACATCAGCTTATAGCGACGTTCCATTTCACCGACGCACCAGCGCAACGCATTTGCCGCATCCTTCATATCGGTCACGACTTCCGTCAGCAAATGCGGAATACCTTCGTACACCGAGAGTTCCAGCATTTTCGGGTCGATCATGATGAAGCGCACGTCTTCCGGCGTGGCTTTATACAACATACTGATGATCATGGCATTGACGCCGACCGATTTACCCGATCCCGTCGTACCCGCAACCAGCAGGTGCGGCATTTTCGCCAGATCGGCAACGACCGGTTCGCCTGCAATATCTTTGCCCAACACAATCGACAGCGGCGACGGGTTATCGCGGAATTTGTCGCAGTCCAATACTTCACGCAGATAAACCGTCTGACGATGCGCATTCGGCAGTTCCAGACCGACATACGGTTTACCCGGAATGACCTCAACAATACGCACCGCGACAACGGACAGAGAACGTGCCAAATCGCGCGACAGATTCGAGATCCGCGCCGCTTTAACACCCGGCGCCAGATCCAATTCAAACCGTGTGATCACCGGGCCTGGCGAATGATCGACCACATCGGCTTTTACCCGGAAATCAGCCAGACGCGCTTCGATCAGTCGCGCCGTCTGTTCCAACGCGAAATTATCAACAGGCGCTTCGCTGGCCGTCGGCGGAGTCAACAAATCCAACGTTGGCAGCGGCGTAGTCGGCTTCTGTAGCGGTTGTTCATTGCGCATCAGGAATGGATGAATCAGGCCATCCATTGCCGGATGACGCGCAGGTGCCGCCGGACTGTCCTGCTGCGTAACCTCTGCAGGAACTGACGTCGCTTGCACTGGCTGATCAAACGTCAACGGGCTGCACTCATCATCATCCTCACCGGCATGCATAGGAAGATCGGATTCGGCACGATAAGACGGCTGCGTATATGTAGGTTTACTGAACGTAGGCGGCTCAGGCTCACGATTATTCTCCGCGCTAAACGGCGAGAATGAAAAATCGTTATGCGCTACCACAGGAGCTGGTTGGACGGGCTCACTGACCGCAGGCGGTACTGTCGGAGCGGGGATTTCTTCATCGCGCTGCAATGCATCAGCATCATAACGGGATTGCTGCTGTGCAGCGAAATCTCTGGCTAACTGCGCTTGCAAAAGCGCGTCTTCATTCTCTTCCTGTAACGGATATTCATCACCGTAACGCTGGCGCTGCTGATTCAGGTACTCCTGCTGTAGCGCGGCTTCCTGACGAGCGATATCATCAGGTGTTTCTTCCTGATAGATGTCGCTCGTCAATTCCGTTTTCGCACTCTCATTCTGCGCCTGTAGCCTTGCTTGCTCTTCAGCCAGCCGCTGCGACGGCAATTTGATTCCGTATGACGCCAATTCGCGTCGAGTAGGAATGCGTACCGGATTAGGGCGCGGTAGTTCCGGCCCCACGCCGCGTTTAATCTGCGGATTATCATCACCATCGGCGCTAAACGCAGGCATAAAGGTGTTATTCTCGTTGAAATGCGTATCACGTGAAGGCTGTGTCGGTTCCGCAAAAGGCTGAACTACCGGTGCCGTTACGGTACTATTTCCGTAAGGCGTATACGCGCTGCTATGAAGTTCAGGCGACGTCGCGATCTCAGTCATCGCTGCAGGCGTTTCAGGAATTTCAAACGAATAGAGCGGTGGATTCAGCGACGATGCCTTATCAATCGTTGATGGAGCAACAGATGGCACAATACCAGACGATGCGTCAGGTAACGCCGAATCTGACGCGGTCAGTTCAGGGAATGTTGATCCTGCCGCTGGCGTTTCTGCTGAGAAGGTCGGTGTTATTGCAGCCATAGTGTTTTCGGCTGAAGATGATGACGTATCTATCTTATTATCTTCCGCCGTATCGTTTACGACATCAGCCATAGAAGGGGCAGAAAACAGTACATCATCGTCATCGCGCGGCTGCATTATTGCCTCCCCCGACGCTTCATCGTGGCGTAGGTTAAGCACATCGCGTTCATCTTCTTCACGATCGTTTTCTTCACTGCACTCTTCATCGCGACGTGAACGGTTTGACATAAATGTCAGACAGCCCAACACGCCTGCACCAATTTTTTCAGCAATCGTTAGCCATGACCAACCGGTAAACAACGTTAACCCTGCGCCCCACACGCACAGCAGAATCAGCGTCGCGCCCATGCTGTTGAAACGCGGAATCATTGAGCTGCTCAATAGGCTTCCCAAGACACCACCAGAAGCAAAATAGTAGAGATCGTCAATATTCAACGCAGCCAGACCACAAGAGGTCAGAATCAGCGCCAATGTCCCAATCAGACGAAGTGAAAAGGTAAAGTAGTCAATAGACTGGTGGTTATCACGCTGACGGAAAGCAGCCCAACACAGGGATAACATAATCGGCGGAATGGCATAGGCCAACACACCAAAAATAAAGAACAGCGTATCCGCCAGCCATGCACCTGCTACCCCACCCAAGTTGTGAATAGGCTCATGCCATGCAGTCTGTGACCAACTGGGATCGGAGGGGCTGAAACTGAGTAGTGCGACACTGAGATAAACCGCAAAAAGTGCCACAACGATTAAAATCGCTTCAAGCAAACGACGTGTTCCACTGAGCTTTTTCAGGGTAACGTCTTTATCTTCTGTATATTCCTGGCTCAAGAGTCTCTCCAGGGGCCTGTAAGGTTTATGACAAAGCGCCGAGAAAACCCGGCGCTGGGACTGTATAAATTCACAGGAGTGTAGCTGAATTTATCGGGTTTTGCACCCACACGTTTATCGCGTCTTAATGACCAGACGGTTACTTTGTTTCACTTCTTCCATCACCACGTAAGTACGGGTGTCGTTTACGCCCGGCAAACGTAGCAGCGTTTCGCCCAGGAGCTTACGGTAAGCGGACATATCCGGCACGCGCGTTTTCAACAGGTAGTCAAAATCACCAGAAACCAGGTGGCACTCCTGAATCTCTTCCAGCTTCTGCACAGCAGCATTGAACTGCTCAAACACATCAGGCGCGCCACGATTTAGTGTAATTTCAACAAAAACCAGCAGTGACGCATCCAGATAATGCGGGTTTAGCAACGCTGTATAGCCATTAATGAAACCCTGTCTTTCCAGACGACGCACACGCTCCAGACAAGGTGTTGGCGACAACCCAACACGTTTGGATAGCTCGACATTGGAAATACGTCCATCTTTTTGCAATTCGTTCAGGATGTTACGATCAATACGATCGAGATCTTTTCCTGGCCGTTTTTTAGTGTCTACCATTATTATGGTCTCTCTTCACTTTTCCCTGCACCCGCTTTACCCCGATAGACCTCATGTATCAGAGCTACCCTTAAAGAAGACACGCTGCCTATTTTGTATATCAACAGTCATTAACTTCTCGTTCTCGTCCCACGTAATGTTCACCTGCGAAGAAGACCCTCACGTCATATCCGTGGCCCAAAGGCCTACCAGGCAAAAACGAATAAAAGCCGAGCTTTTAACTGTTCACATACAAAAAATTTCCTCTTACCCAGATGTTTTCGCAAATGCACAGCCGATTGTCAAAGCAAAACAACGAAAATCAGAAGAAACTGCCAGATTGGATAGGCAAGGACCATTCGCCGAGGTGACTTCAATCATTTTACTTATGAATGTGGCTGATTTTTCAGCTGTTTGTCATAATCATCGTCATTAACGATTAAACAAATAGCTAGCAACTTTTCTGCATACTTTTTTTACTCATGTAATTTCCTTACAATCATTCTTATTGTCCGTGGCAGAGACTGTTCATAATAAGTCAGCGTGTTTGTCGTAGAGACCGTTCATATGAACATTATCCGCCATCATGAAATGAGGAAAGCATGGGTACCGTTAAACACCACAAGTTGTTGATTCTGGGCTCAGGCCCGGCTGGCTATACTGCCGCAGTTTATGCTGCGCGGGCGAATTTACAGCCAGTATTGATCACTGGTATGGAAAAAGGCGGTCAGTTGACGACCACGACCGAAGTAGAAAACTGGCCGGGCGACGCCGATGAGTTAACTGGCCCGCTGTTAATGGAACGCATGCACGCACATGCGACCAAATTCAATACCGAAGTGATCTTCGATCATATTGGACATGTTGATTTGCAGAACCGTCCCTTCCGTTTATTTGGTGATAGCGACGAATACACCTGTGACGCACTGATCATCGCCACGGGTGCATCGGCTCGCTACCTTGGTCTGCCATCTGAAGAGGCATTTAAAGGCAAGGGCGTTTCCGCCTGCGCAACCTGTGACGGATTCTTCTATCGTAAGCAAAAAGTCGCCGTAGTTGGCGGCGGAAATACCGCCGTTGAAGAAGCACTGTATCTGTCTAACATCGCTTCGGAAGTGCACTTAATCCACCGCCGCGAGGCATTCCGCTCAGAGAAGATTCTGATCGACCGTCTGATGGATAAAGTCAAAAACGGCAACATTATCCTGCATACCAACCGTACGTTGGATGAAGTGCTTGGCGATGACATGGGTGTGACCGGTGTTCGTATCCGCGATACGCAAAGCGATGCAGCGGAAGAGCTGGAACTGTCTGGCGTGTTTATCGCTATCGGTCACAGTCCGAACACCGCCGTGTTCGGTGGTCAGTTGGAACTGGAAAATGGTTATATTAAGGTGCAATCCGGAATTCACGGCAACGCGACACAGACCAGCATCCCTGGTGTTTTTGCCGCAGGTGACGTCATGGACCACATTTACCGTCAGGCCATTACCTCCGCAGGTACCGGCTGTATGGCGGCACTCGATGCAGAGCGTTACCTGGACGGATTGACCGTTAACAAGTAATCCACTGTTGATTACGGAGCGGAGACAGCCGTTCCGTTTTCTTCCCTCTAACTTACCTCACGCAACACAAAAATTGATCGTCCCCCCATTTCCCCTCTCCTTTTCGTTTGCAGCACGCCCCCGTCGCGGTAACATGGCTCATTCTGCCTGATAGAAGATAATTTTGTTAACTAACAGTTGCATGAGAGTTGTTTTCTGTTAAATCCATTTCTGCAATATAACGAACTGGTGCCTGATGAAAAAAACCAGACAGCAAGAACTGACCGCCTGGCTGAAACAGCAGAGTAAGCTGGCGCAACGTTGGCTACGGATTTCACTGCTGCTTGGATTCCTGAGCGGCACGTTAATCGTGGCACAAGCCTGGCTATTAGCTACGCTGCTTCATGCCTTGATCATCGAGCATGCCCCTCGAGAATCCCTGCTCCCCCCTTTTTTTCTGCTTATCGCCACTTTTATTCTGCGTGCGTTCAACAGTGTGTTACGCGAACGTGTCGGTTTTCTGTGCGGACAAGCAGTACGACAGCAAATTCGTAAGCTGGTACTGGACCGATTGCAACAGCTTGGCCCTGCCTGGGTAAAAGGTAAACCGGCCGGCAGTTGGACAACGATGATCCTTGAGCAGATAGATGATATGCAAGATTATTACGCCCGCTACCTGCCGCAAATGTATCTTGCCGCACTGATTCCTATGCTTATCTTAATCACGATTTTTCCGCTGAACTGGGCCGCAGGTTTGATCCTGTTTCTGACCGCTCCGCTTATCCCGCTTTTTATGGCGCTGGTCGGCATGGGCGCAGCGGATGCTAACCGACGCAACTTTCTGGCGCTGGCACGCCTGAGCGGACATTTCCTCGATCGCCTTCGTGGGATGGAGACGCTACGTCTGTTTCATCGTGGCAAAGCTGAAACCGAACAAATCCGCCATGCTTCCGAGGATTTTCGCAGTCGCACGATGGAAGTACTGCGCATGGCGTTTCTCTCCTCAGGCGTACTAGAATTTTTCGCTTCCATTTCAATCGCCGTTGTCGCCGTCTATTTCGGTTTCTCTTATCTCGGAGAACTGGATTTCGGTCACTACGGAATGGGGGTGACACTCTTCGCCGGTTTTCTTGTGCTGATTCTGGCACCGGAATTTTTTCAACCTTTACGCGATCTGGGTACGTTCTATCATGCCAAAGCTCAGGCTATCGGCGCAGCAGAATCGCTGGTGACTTTTTTATCCGAGGAAGGTGAAACGGTAGGCTTTGGCACCCACACCTTCAGCAGCGATACTGCCATTGCTATTCGGGCCGAAGATCTGGTTGTCCTCGCGCCGAATGGCACGCCACTGACCCAACCGTTGACGTTCGATATTCGCGCAGGCGAACGTATCGCGTTGGTCGGTCTCAGCGGCGCAGGAAAAAGCTCACTGCTTAATATGCTGCTAGGGTTCCTGCCCTATCGCGGGTCATTGACCGTCAACGGTCAGGCACTAAACACGCTGACGCCTGAATCATGGCGCAAGCAATTAAGCTGGGTTGGGCAAAACCCTCATTTACCTGAACAGACGCTGCGCAGCAATATTCTGCTGAGTAACCCACAGGCCAGTATTGTGGAATTACAGCAGGCGATTGAGCGTGCCTATGTACAAGAGTTTTTACCTCAGCTACCGCAGGGGCTGGAAACCACAATCGGTGACAGCGCGGCGCGCTTATCTGTTGGGCAGGCACAGCGCGTCGCCGTTGCCCGCGCGCTTATTCATCCTTGCAACTTATTGCTGCTGGATGAACCATCAGCCAGTCTGGATGCCCATAGCGAAGAGCTGGTTATGACGGCGTTGAATAAAGCCGCACGCCACCAGACCACGTTGCTAGTCACGCACCAGCTCAACGATATCACCGAATATGATGCGATTTGGGTAATGGACGGTGGTCGGTTAGTCCAACAAGGGGATTATCAAACACTCCGCGCCGAAGCAGGCCCCTTTGCGACGTTGCTGGCACAACGACAGGAGGCGCTGTAATGGCTCAGAGAAAAACGATGCAGGTATTAAAACCGTTTCTGGGACTCTATCGCCAACACATCTGGCGCTTAAGTCTGGGCATTGCGCTGGCTATTGCTACACTACTTGCCAGTATTAGCCTACTCGCCCTATCCGGCTGGTTTCTTGCGGGAGCCGCACTGGCAGGACTTGTCGGGCTGCTCACCTTTAACTATATGCTGCCCGCTGCCGGCGTGCGGGGTGCGGCTATCGCACGTACGGCGGGGCGTTATGGAGAAAGAGTCGTCAGTCATGATGCCACTTTCCGCGTTCTGCTGCGCTTACGTGTTTTCACCTTTTCACGTATTTTGCCGCTCTCTCCGGGTGGGCTGGCGCAATTTCGTCAGGCTGAGCTGCTCAACCGACTTGTGGCGGACGTGGATACGCTCGACCACCTCTATCTTCGCGTGATTTCCCCCATCGTCAGCGCATTCGCGGTCATTCTTATCGTCTGTTACGGTCTGAGCTTCATTGACGCCTCATTGGCGTTAACGCTTGGTGCCATCATGCTGGTGCTGCTGCTGTGTCTGCCAGTTTTGTTTTATCGGGCAGGAAACGGCATCGGGCAGGAGTTGACCGCATTGCGGGCACAATACCGCCTTCAACTAACCACTTGGCTGCAAGGTCAGGCGGAGCTAACCGTCTTCGGCGCACTCGATCGCGTCCGTCAACAGTTGGCACTGGTGGAAATTAACTGGCTGCGTCGTCAACGCCAGCAAGCCAATCTTACCGGCCTGTCTCAGGCGCTGATGATTCTGTGCAGCGGGCTGACCGTTACCCTGATTCTGTGGCTGGCGGCGGATGGCGTTGGCGGTAATCCACAGCCCGGCGCATTGATTGCCCTGTTCGTGTTTGCCTCGCTTGCCGCTTTCGAGGCATTGGCCCCCGTAACGGCGGCTTTCCAGCATATGGGACAAGTGATTGCCTCCGCCGCGCGGGTCGATCAAATCATTCGCCAGCCCGTTGACATCACATTTCCTGATCATGGACCAGACATTTCACGCGAAGCCTCAGTTGAACTCTCACATGTCAGGTTCACGTACCCCGGTCAGCCACAGCCCGTGTTACAGAATATCGCCCTTTCCATTAAGCCGGGCGAGCATTTGGCGCTGCTGGGCCGTACCGGGTGCGGGAAATCGACGCTATTACAGCTGCTAACCCGGGCATGGAATTGTGAATGCGGGGATATTACGCTGAATGGCCACTCTCTTGCCGATTGGCGGGAAGCCGATCTCCGCGCAATGATGTGTGTGGTACCACAGCGCGTGCATATTTTTAGCGCAACGCTGCGTGACAACCTCCTACTGGCCGCACCCACTACGCAGGACGAAAAACTGGCCGAGGTATTGCGGCAGGTCGGTTTGGAAAAGCTGCTGGAAAATGAAGGGCTGAATGCCTGGCTGGGAGAAGGCGGTCGCCAGCTCTCCGGTGGTGAACAACGCCGTATCGCTTTAGCACGTGCCTTATTACACGACGCGCCGCTGGTTCTGCTGGATGAACCCACCGAAGGGTTGGATGCGGAGACGGAAAAACGTATTCTGCAATTGCTCCGCCAGCACTGTGCCGATAAGACGCTGATCGTCATCACTCACCGGCTATACGGTCTAGAATCAATGGATCGCATCTGTATTCTGGACGACGGCAAGGTGATCGAACAGGGTAGCCATCAGGCACTAATGGCGCAAAAAGGTCGTTATTGGCAATTCCGCCAACACGTTTAAGGCAAACTCAGTTGAAATACAACGTTTGAAAAACATGCGTCTATATCAGCTATCATCCCAATCGCTTCAGTTTCCTGACCCGAATCATGCACTGGATGACCCCAACGGCCTGCTGGCCGTTGGCGGCGATCTCTCCGTTGCCCGGTTAAAAGCGGCTTACCGACAGGGTATTTTCCCCTGGTTTTCCCCCGGTGAGCCTATCTTATGGTGGTCTCCGAATCCGCGCGCAGTGCTGTTTCCTGATGAGTTCCATGTCAGTCGCAGTATGAAAAAATTTCTGAAGCGCCATACGTTTCACGCGACGCTAAATCAGGCATTTGATGATGTCATTCACGCCTGTGCGCAGGAGCACCAGGATGGCACCTGGATTACGCCGGACATTATCTCAGCCTATCGTCAGTTTCATCAGGTTGGGAAAGCACATTCCGTCGAAGTGTGGCAGAAGGACAAACTGGTTGGTGGGTTATATGGGATTGAGCAAGGAAGATTATTTTGCGGTGAATCGATGTTCAGCCGCACGGATAATGCGTCAAAATACGCACTGCTGGCGTTTCAACAACATTTTATCCGCCACGGTGGCCATTTGATTGATTGTCAGGTATTAAACGCCCATACCGCGTCGCTGGGCGTGAGTGAAATCCCCCGAGATCGCTTCCTGCAACAGCTTTATCAGTGGCAGGATCTCGCCGTCGATGACGGCTGCTGGTTACCACAACCGCTCGCCGAACCAATACTGTGACTGAGAAAACCGAGTAAATAACCTCCCAAACGTGAACGCTTCTTTACATAATGCCGGTTTTTCGGCATTATCTTGCGGTTAAAAAATAAAGGTAGTTAGACCTAGAGGATTCGATGGCCAAAGAAGACAATATTGAAATGCAAGGCACCGTGCTTGATACGCTGCCCAACACCATGTTCCGCGTTGAATTGGAAAACGGGCACGTGGTTACCGCTCATATCTCCGGTAAAATGCGTAAAAACTATATCCGCATCCTGACGGGTGACAAAGTCACTGTAGAATTAACCCCGTACGACCTGAGTAAAGGCCGCATTGTCTTCCGCAGCCGTTAACCGGTTGACTCATCGCTGAAAACAGCGACATATGAGGATATGACTCCCTCCCCAGCCCTTCCCTCCATGGCAAGGGCTTTTGTTTTTGGAGAACGACTCGTAAAGGGATGTAAAAAAGGATGCCCCAGCATCCTTTTTAGATAACAACATACGGTATTGATTAATTAACGCTTTCCGCCTTACGCTTCTGCGCGCTCTTAAAGCCGTACGTCAGCTGTTGCATTTCTTTATCCAATTTCACCGTGACAGAACCTCCATCCACCAGCGAACCAAACAACAGCTCGTTGGCTAGCGGTTTCTTGAGGCTTTCCTGCATCACACGAGCCATCGGTCGGGCCCCCATGGCTTTATCGTAGCCTTTTTCTGCTAGCCAGTTACGTGCTTCATCACTGACTTCCAACGATACGCCTTTCGCATCCAGTTGTGCCTGGAGTTCCACGATAAATTTATCGACAACCTGCTGAATGACGTCGGCAGACAGATGGTTGAACCAGATAATGCCATCCAGACGGTTACGGAACTCCGGCGTAAACACCTTCTTGATCTCTTCCATCGCATCGCTACTGTTGTCCTGATGGATGATACCGATGGATTTACGCTGTGTTTCCCGCACACCTGCGTTGGTCGTCATGACGACAATGACATTACGGAAGTCCGCTTTGCGGCCATTGTTGTCCGTCAGCGTACCGTTATCCATCACCTGCAACAGCAAGTTGAAGACGTCTGGATGCGCTTTTTCGATTTCATCCAGCAGTAGTACCGCATGAGGATGCTTAATCACGGCATCCGTCAACAAACCGCCTTGATCGTAGCCTACGTATCCCGGAGGCGCGCCAATCAAGCGACTAACCGTATGGCGTTCCATATACTCGGACATATCAAAGCGCAGCAGTTCAATATCTAGTGCTTTTGCCAGTTGTAACGTTACTTCCGTCTTACCGACACCGGTAGGGCCCGCGAACAGGAAAGAACCAACTGGTTTACGCTCCTGACCCAGCCCTGCGCGACTCATCTTGATAGACTCAGACAGCGCTTCGATAGCTTTGTCCTGCCCGAATACCAGCATTTTCAGGCGGTCGCTGAGGTTCTTCAGCACATCGCGATCGCTGGCGGAAACCGTTTTTTCGGGAATACGCGCAATACGGGCGACAACCGATTCGATGTCACTCACATTGACCGTTTTCTTGCGCTTGCTGACCGGAACCAGACGACTGCGAGCACCCACTTCATCGATCACATCAATTGCTTTATCCGGCAGATGACGGTCATTGATATATTTCACCGCCAACTCTACCGCTGCGCGAATCGCTTTCGACGTATAGCGGACATCATGGTGAGCCTCATACTTCGGCTTCAGGCCATTAATGATCTGTATGGTTTCTTCCACGCTGGGTTCAGTGATATCGATTTTTTGGAAACGACGCGCCAGCGCCCGATCCTTTTCAAAAATATTGCTGAACTCTTGATAAGTGGTTGAACCGATAACACGAATCTTGCCGCTGGAAAGCAGCGGTTTAATCAGATTAGCGGCATCAACCTGACCACCGGACGCGGCGCCAGCGCCGATAATCGTGTGAATTTCATCAATGAACAGAATGCTGTTTTTATCCTGCTCGAGTTGCTTCAGCAGCGCCTTGAAGCGTTTTTCAAAGTCACCGCGATATTTCGTGCCTGCTAACAGCGCACCGATGTCCAGCGAGTACAGCGTGCACTCTGCCATAACGTCCGGTACATCACCCTGCACAATACGCCAGGCCAACCCTTCAGCAATCGCGGTTTTACCGACGCCAGATTCGCCGACCAGCAGCGGGTTATTTTTACGACGGCGGCACAAGACCTGAATGGTACGCTCCAGTTCTTTGTCCCGGCCAATGAGCGGATCGATACCGCCAACGCGGGCCAGTTGATTCAGATTGGTGGTGAAGTTTTCCATACGATCTTCCCCTCCTGCCTGTTCTTCATTGACGGGATTTTCAGGGTTCGGCACCTGATCGGTTTCTTCTTTACGCGTGCCGTGAGAAATAAAGTTCACCACATCCAGACGGCTGACGTCATGCTTGCGCAGCAGGTAGGCGGCCTGAGATTCCTGTTCGCTAAAAATCGCGACTAGAACGTTGGCGCCGGACACTTCGCTGCGGCCGGAGGACTGCACATGGAAGACGGCGCGTTGGAGGACGCGTTGGAAGCTGAGCGTTGGCTGAGTTTCTCGCTCGTCGTCACTCTGCGGTAATGTTGGTGTGGTCTGCTCAATGAACGCTTCAAGTTCCTGGCGCAGCGCGGCTAAATCTACCGTGCAAGCTTCCAGTGCTTCACGGGCGGCTGGATTACTGAGCAGTGCTAACAGCAGGTGCTCCACGGTCATAAACTCGTGTCGGTGCTCACGCGCTCTGGCGAAAGCCATGTTGAGACTGAGTTCCAGTTCTTGATTGAGCATAGGCACCTCTCCCAATAAATCGCCTGACTTCAGGCTTTTTCCAGCGTACAGAGCAGCGGGTGCTCGTTTTCTCTGGCATAACGATTGACTTGTACGACCTTGGTCTCAGCCACTTCAGCACTGAATACGCCACAAATCGCTTTCCCCTGATAATGCACGGTTAACATAAGCTGCGTGGCACGTTCAATATCATAAGAAAAGAACTTTTGCAGAACGTCAATAACAAATTCCATCGGGGTGTAATCATCATTATTCAACACCACGTTATACATGGACGGCGGCTGCAATTTTTCTTTCTGTTTATCGGCGGTCAGGTTCTCAGACTGTGACCACGTACTGTTGTTTCCCATTCTCTATCCACATCATGTAACGAATATCGCGCCCCGCGACATTGGTCTGTTATTCCCAATAGATTCGAGAAGCAGGAAATGAGGCCTGCGACTTGAAAGATGACGGGTATCTCTTAATGCGGCTCACTTAAGTATAGGATTAGGGGAAACACGGTGTGAGGCTCCCGCAGGGATGCCTCACACCGTGGTAGTCCCGGTATCTCGATTCTTAAACGATCGACATTACGGGTATCTCTGTATTTACAGTATCACGTCTACTTTTTATTTTACCACCTGAGGGATTAAATGGTTCCTGGAAAGTAAAATTCAAGGCCTGTCACCGATATCTTGAGTACGCAACGGGATAGTAGGTTCATCAATAGCGTTATCTGCATCAAATTTTGACAAACTCCCTCAACACCACGCGGTGGATCGCTTGACGCCGGGATCGATTTCACTAAAGTGTACGGATGAATTGATGAGGTTTTAATCAATTCGTATTCGTAGTAACCAAATAACCACACCTTACTAAAAAGAATACTCTTGCGAAGGATGTCAATGCATGGAGACAGGTACTGTTAAATGGTTCAATAATGCCAAAGGGTTTGGTTTTATCTGTCCAGAAGGGGGGGGTGACGATATTTTCGCGCACTACTCAACCATTCAAATGGATGGCTACCGGACTCTGAAAGCCGGACAGGTTGTCAGGTTTGATGTTCATCAAGGGCCGAAAGGCAATCATGCCAGCCTGATCGTCCCGCAAATCATCGAGGCCGCATCTTGACCCCTTCTACACCCTACACGTTTACTCAGAACACCTACGCTAAACCGTAAAATGACTATAATGCGACAAATGCCGTTCACGACACTGAGCGGCATTTTTTATCGTGAAACTAATCTGCACGCCCGCGAGCCAGCCACAGTACGCGGGAAAACATGCTGCGAATCAGCGGTGGAATGGCATCGTTTCCCATCGCCGCGGCTTCCATCGCTACTTCAATCGCCAGATCGGGTTTGGATGAACGATGGATTGCTTTGATGATGATTTTATGCATCGATAGCGGCACCTTCTCCGGCAACTGTGCGGTGCGGTGGTAAACGTGGCTGAACCCTTCACGATACATATAGTGCTCCATGTCCGATGCGGGCAAGACGGTCAGATGATCTCGTTCATTCTCGTCCTGAACGGTTAACATACTTTTCGCCGTTGCGGCATACTTTTTCCCTGCGTCGTCGCCATCGACCAGCACATGCCATTCAATCCCCATACGCCGTGCGAACCTCAGTAATGGCCGAATTCCGGACTGGGCAAACTCAATCACCTTCACCCCTTCCGCTTCAAAATGATGCCCGCATTGGCGTGCCAGTTCATTTAGCATCCAGACTTCCGTTTCCCCTTCCACCAGCAACCAGCAGCGCGCGAAGAGCGAAGCAGGCCGATTCATGCGAATATGAAACGCAATGCGCCGGCTGTCTTCCGCACTCATGCCTTGACGCCCAATGCGGTATGTCGCAACCCGTGAAGATTCCCGCACCAGGCGGCACACCTGCTCCATCGGTACCAGCGACAGCAGCTCTCCCGAATTCGTTGTCGTGACTTTCTGGAGCGGCAACTGCACAAGAAGCCCCCAGGCAACGGATAGCATAATCGGGTGCAGGCGGGTTTCGGGGTCTTCAATCAGCAAAAGCGGACGGGCATGCGGATCCAGCGTCACCGCTCCTTTCGCCTGCAACAGCGTAGAAAACAACTCCAGCAGAATAATGCGGCGACTGCGGCTATTCGGGTCAGCAATCAGGCGGTTGATGTTGTCCAGCGATCGCCACGATTTACCGTTGTGCGCTCGCGCATGCCGATAGTGACGCCGATCGTTACCCGTGGCGTTTTGCTCGGAAAAATAGTGCTCCAGCAGTTGCCGCATCGCCACTAAGCCATGACGCAACTCTTTATCCGTCAGCTTCTGCGGATTTTGCGCCAGCTCGCGCATCAGTTGTTCAAACTGCTGCGCCAGCTTTTCATTGCTGTTATCTAACGTCGCCGCCAGCGTCCCGGAACGCAGGCGCCGCATAAAACGCGCATCGCGCAGCCGCAGCACCGGATGCAGACGGATAATCTCTCTGGCCAGTTCGTCAATATTTTCCAGCGATATCGGGTGCCCGTCTGCATCCAGAAAGCCACGCCAGGTGAAGACCGACTGGCTTTCGTCCACTTCACCTTCCAGACGATAAAAAATGCGGTATAGCGACGCCTCGCCTTCCACCCAAACAGGGCTTAGCGAGCGGTAACGCGGGGATAAATGGTGGCCAGGTGCGGTTTCACAAAAAGTGAAAATAATCTGAAGATGCTTTTCCCGGCTATTTTCATCCCCCGGCGTGAAGTGAAAATCCTGCATATCAAAATGATAAAGCGGCAACGTCGGTGCCAACAGCAGGGAGAGCGCATCTAGCAGGCTTGATTTCCCCCAGGCGTTCTCACCAATCAACACATTACTTTCGTCCAGCATCAGCGACAGACGATTGATTCCCCGAAACCCCAGGATTTCAATACTTTCCAGATGCATCCTTCTCTCCTGTAGCGGCTGCCTGCGGTTTTCTGCTGTTATCGCGTGTAGTGTAGATCATCTGGCTACCTCGCACGTTATTCATTCCGTCAGGAGGTTCTATTTTACTCATTAGGCGCATTTTATCCTGTGCCGCTCCTCAGTGATTGAGAATGATTTTCATTGCCTATCATCAAAATTGCGCTAAATCAAACTTACCTAAAGTTGCATTAAAAAAGCCTTTTTACCTGCCTTGGCTGACACTATGCTCAAAACAAGCATTTTAAATGCAACTTAAAAAGGAAATCATTATGTTTTGTGTGCAATGTGAACAAACAATTCGTACCCCTGTTGGAAACGGCTGCTCTTACGCGCAGGGCATGTGCGGCAAAACCGCAGAAACCTCCGATCTGCAAGACCTGCTGGTTGCTGTGCTGCAAGGGCTTTCTGCCTGGGCGCTGAAAGCGCGCGAGCTGGGTATCATCGATCATGATATCGACAACTTTGCGCCACGCGCCTTCTTCTCGACGTTGACCAACGTTAACTTCGATTCCCAACGCATTATTGGCTACGCACAGGAGGCCATTACACTGCGTGAGTCTCTGGCTGTTCGCTGCCGTCTGCACGATGCCACCGCGACCGTGGATCACCCAATGGCAGCCCTGCAACTGGCCGGTAACGATATTACGACGTTACTGCAACAGGCGGTGGATTTTGCGCTGGACAGCGATAAAGCTCTCGTCGGCGATGATGTTCACGGCTTGCGTATGCTCAACCTTTATGGTCTGAAAGGCGCAGCGGCTTATATGGAGCACGCCCACGTTCTTGGTCAGTATGACGAGGCGATCTATGCCGAATATCATGCGTTCATGGCATGGCTGGGCACACAACCATCCGATGTTGATACCCTGCTGAACAACGCGATGGGCATCGGTAAAATGAACTTCAACGTCATGGCGATCCTCGACCGTGGCGAAACCGACGCTTACGGTAACCCACAGCCAACCGCCGTTAACGTCCGTCCGATTGCGGGTAAAGCCATTCTGATTTCCGGCCATGACCTGAAAGACCTGCGCATGCTGTTGGAGCAAACCAAAGGTACGGGCGTCAATATTTATACCCATGGTGAGATGCTGCCTGCACATGGTTACCCTGAGTTGAAAAAATTCAAACATCTGGCGGGCAACTACGGCAGCGGCTGGCAGAATCAGCAGACCGAATTCGCCAAGTTCCCAGGCGCGATCGTCATGACCTCTAACTGCATTATCGATCCAAATGTCGGTAACTATGGTGACCGTATCTGGACGCGCAGTATCGTTGGCTGGCCGGGCGTGAACCATCTGGAAGGCGACGATTTCAGCCCGGTCATCGAACAGGCACAGCGTCTGGCAGGTTTCCCATACAGTGAGATCGAGCACATAATCACCGTTGGCTTTGGTCGTGAAACCCTGCTGAGCGCGGCTGATACCGTGATCGATTTGGTTGCACAGAAAAAATTGCGCCATGTCTTTCTGGTTGGTGGCTGTGACGGCAGCCGTGAGGAACGTAGCTACTTCACTGATTTCACGCTAAACGTTCCACAAGACTGCCTGATCATGACGCTGGCCTGCGGGAAGTACCGTTTCAACAAACTGGACTTCGGTACATTGGAAGGTCTGCCACGTCTGCTGGATGTCGGTCAGTGTAACGACGCCTACTCCGCCATTATTCTGGCAGTGAAGTTGGCAGAAAAACTGGGCTGTGGCGTGAACGACCTGCCGCTGAGTCTGGTGCTGTCCTGGTTTGAACAGAAAGCGATCGTCATCCTGCTCACCCTGCTGTCCCTTGGCGTGAAGAACATCTACACCGGGCCAACCTCACCGGGATTCCTGACGGACAACCTGCTTGCCATTCTGAATGAGAAATTTGGTATGCGGGCAATCACTACCGTTGAACAGGATATGAACACCATTCTGGCTGCGTGATGTATTAAGACGGACGACGTATCGACGGTCATAACATGACGTCCCGGCGGCGCACTTCCGGATGCGCCGCAAATCCGTTTCTTTTGGAGAGTAACAATGACAATGCCGACACCGCTTTGTTCTAACCGCATGCAAGTGCATTCGATTACCCAGGAAACGCCTGATGTCTGGACAATCTCACTGGTTAATCATGATTTTTATCCGTATCAGCCGGGTCAGTATGCGTTAGTCAGCATTGCTAACAGCGCGGAGACGCTACGTGCTTATACGATCTCGTCTTCACCGGGACTTAGCCGCTTTATTACCCTCACAGTAAGAAGGCTGGACGGCGGTATCGGTTCCCGCTGGCTGACCCAAACGCTGAAAGTCGGTGATTATCTGTGGTTGTCCGATGCGCAAGGCGAATTTACCTGTGCCAATGCAGTCAGCGATCGCTACCTGATGGTGGCGGCAGGCTGCGGTGTCACGCCAATTATGTCGATGTGTCGTTGGCTGCTGGCAAACAAGCCACAAACCGATATTTACGTCATTTTCAACATGCGTAATCCCCAGCAGGTGATCTTCGCCAACGAATGGCGCGATCTGGTACAGCGTTATCCACAGCAACTGCATCTGACGCTGATGGCAGAGTTTGACGCCACGCCCGGTTTTCTCGCCGGACGTATCAGCCAAGATTTGCTCGTCGAACGCGTGCCGGACATCACGAATCGTACCGTGATGACCTGTGGCCCCGCCCCATACATGAAACAGATTGAAACCCTGAGTCAGCAGCTTGGCGTTGCCCCATCCCGCATCTTCAAAGAGCAGTTCCGACCAACGGATGAGGTGCCGGATGAAGACGCCGATCGGCTTACGCTCACCATCAGTCGTCCGCTGAAAAACCTGCGCGTCCCGGTGGGCATCAGCCTGTTGGCCGCACTGGAAGCCAATAGGGTACCGGTTCTTGCCGCCTGCCGTGCGGGCGTGTGCGGGAGCTGTAAAACCCGTGTGCTCTCCGGTGATTACACCACGACCAGTACGATGACCCTGACACCTGCCGAGATCGAGCAAGGCTACGTTTTAGCCTGTAGCTGCCAGCTACAGGGCGACACGGTTTTAGCCTGATTTTCCTTCGTTTGCTCCCCCTGAGCCTGATCGCGCAGGCTCAGGGGGGGATTGCAAATGACACCTTGTTATCACAGACTTTTTGCCGTTTTCCCACCACGAATTATTTAGGATATAGTAAGCCATGGTTATCTTTTGCTGTGGAGCCGTTGCCGCATGACATCCCCCTCTGCCCCGATCCTGATTCTGGGCGCAACTGGCTACATTGGCCGCCATTTAACCGAACGATTGAGCAAACAGGGCAACCGAGTCATCGCAGCCGGTCGTCATACCGCATCCCTCGCCTCACGAAATTGGCCGGGCGTTGACTGCCAACAGGTTGACCTCGCGAAACCAGAAAGCCTACCTGATGACCTGTGGGGCGCGGAAATACTCTATTATCTGGTGCACAGCATGGGCGACGGCGCGGACTTCGTGGCAAGGGAGCGGATGGCGGCCATGAATCTGTTGCTGGCACTGGCCTCCAGCCGCGTAAAACAGATTATCTATCTGGGGTCGCTTCAGGCGAAGGATGACACCTCACCGCATATGCAGGCGCGCCAGATGACCGGTGATATCCTGCGCAGCAGCGGTATTCCCGTCACGGAGCTGCGTGCGGGAATTATTATCGGCGCAGGTTCGGCGGCATTCGAAATCATGCGTGATATGATCTATAACCTGCCGGTGCTGACACCGCCGCGCTGGGTACGTTCTAAATCATCGCCCATTGCGCTGGAAAATCTGCTGGTTTATCTGATCGATATCGCGCAGCACCCCGCGCCAGAAAACCGCATCATGGACGCCGCCGGTCCTGAATACATCAGTTACCAGACAATGTTCGAGCGTTTCATTCAGATCAGCGGCAAGCGCAGAGTGCTGATCCCCGTTCCGATGCCGACACATCTGGTATCCGTCTGGTTCTTGCATCTGGTGACCTCGGTTCCCCCCTCCATCGCCCGCGCCCTGATTCAGGGGCTAAAACATGACTTACAGGCCGATGGCCGCGAACTCCAGGCCTTGATTCCACAAACGTTGATTAGCTTTGATGACGCCGTGCGCCTCACGCTACAAAGCGAAATGGAAAGCGTGCAGCAGGCCGATTGGGGTGATGACACTGAGGTTCGCGCACGCTGGAAACCGAATTACGGCTTTTATCCTAAACAGGCGGGCCATTCGATAGACACGACCGCCTCCAGTCAGGCGCTCTGGCAGGTCATCCAGCAGGTCGGTGGCAAGGAAGGCTATTTTTATGCGAATACGTTGTGGAACATTCGCGCCCGACTGGACGATCTTTGCGGCAACGGCGTCACATATGGACGCCCCGAGCGCCCGACGCTGGAAGTGGGCGACAAGATTGACGGCTGGAAGGTTATCTCGATCAAGCCACAGCGTCAGTTGGTATTGCTATTTGGTATGAAAGCACCAGGACTGGGCAAACTCACGTTCACCATCACGGACAAAGGTGCCTATCGAACGGTGGATGTCCGCGCCCGCTGGCACCCTTCCGGATTCAACGGGCTGGTTTACTGGTTTTTGATGATGCCCGCTCATCTGTTCATCTTCCGTGGCATGGCGGCGCGGATTGCGAAACTGGCAGAGAGGGAAGCGATTTAGCGGCTGCCGTATTTCTCCAGCAGCGCGTCAACAATCGCTTCACTCTGCGCATCTGGATGACCTTGATAGTTCTCAGGGCGGAAATGCATCTGAAAAGCGGCAATCACCTTCCGCTTCTCACGCGCTGTCATGGTGTCCTGTACCGAATAGCCATAGCGCGCCAGCTTTTCCAACAGAACGGTTTCATCCACCGATTGCATCGGCAGTCGGCCGTTCAAATAGAACGCCACTCGATGTGCATCTGGCCAGGCACCCACTCCCGCCTGTGCCAGCGCCTGCCAGGGGAATAGCGGTCCGGGATCTTGTTTCCGCTGTGGGGCGATATCGCTGTGTGCAACGACATTCTGCGGGGCAATCTGGTAGCGAGCGACAATATCACGTGCAAGTGCCGTCACAAGCTGAATCTGCGAGGCAGTGAACGGCTCCCACGTATAGCCCGTTAGCGTACGCTGATAGCCCGCGTTTTCGATCTCAATACCAATCGAGGAATTATTCAACCGACTAAATCCGCGCCAGCTACTGGCTCCGGCATGCCAGGCTGCCTGAGACTCAGGCACCAGTTGCCAGGCAAGCGGCTTGCCTCGTTGCAAAGGCGGATGTGCTGGAATGAGATAATGCGCACTGACGTGCTCATCCGTCAGAATATTCAGCGAGGTGGCAAAATCTTCCGCCGTGTAATGAATCACCAGAAAGCGGATACGGGATTCCTGTGCCCGCGACTGCAATGCGGTCTCCAGCACATAATTATTCTGTTCCTGTAACGAGGAAGCCGATTGGCAACCCACCAACAGCCCCAACGCTATGCAGACCATCCATTTCAACATCGTTATTCCACTCTATACGCTTTTCCACACCGTCTCTTTGCCAACTTGCTATATACTCTAAATCATTCAAGTTTCAGGCAGGCGGTAGGAGAAGGAGCCCCGATGAGCTTACTCAAGTAAGTGATTCGGGTGACAGAACGTAGCCACCGCACATGCAACTTGAAGTATAACGAGTATAGGCCACTAGCGACGAACTTTTACCGCAGTACCGCTGACGGTGACCATCAGCATACTGCCATCCTTCCCGACGGTTTCATAGTCAAGATCGATGCCTACCACGGCATTTGCCCCTAACTCTTCGGCTTGCTCCTGTAACTCCTTGAAGGCAATCTGCCGTGCCTTACGCAACTCTTTTTCGTAAGCGCCGGAGCGGCCGCCGACGACATCACGAATACTGGCAAAAAAGTCACGGAAGATATTCGCCCCCAGAATGGCCTCACCAGTCACGACGCCACAATATTCAGTAATAGTGAAGCCTTCCAAAGTAGGCGTAGTGGATAATTGCATGTTATCTCCTTTCATTGCGGTTGACTGTCAATGTACAGCCCTACAGGTATCTGCGCTGAGAAAGCAGGCGAGCACGCCGTAAGTCGCTACTTTGTGCTATTATTTAACCAACAAATCGCTTATTGGCAAATTTTAACCCACGGTGATTGCATAACTATTTAGCCAACGTTAACATTCGCCGCATCAATGTCTATTCAATTCTTACGCATGAGTATTCAACTAAACGGCATTAACTGTTTCTACGGCACATACCAGGCGCTATTTGATATCACTCTTGATTGCCCAGTGGGTGAAACGCTGGTGCTTCTTGGCCCCAGCGGTGCGGGAAAAAGCTCGCTGATACGCGTTCTTAATCTGTTGGAAATGCCACGCTCTGGCAAGCTTTCCATCGCCGGTAATCAGTTTGATTTTCAGCGCACGCCATCCGACAGCGCGATCCGTGAGTTGCGTCAGAATGTCGGGATGGTGTTCCAGCAATACAATTTATGGCCGCATCTGACCGTGGCGCAGAACCTGATTGAAGCGCCCTGCCGCGTGCTGGGACTGAGTAAAGAAGAAGCTAAAGCGCGGGCCAACAAACTGCTAACGCGTCTGCGTCTCAATGACTTTGCCGATCGCTTTCCCCTTCATCTTTCCGGCGGACAACAGCAGCGCGTTGCGATTGCGCGTGCGCTGATGATGGAACCTCAGGTGCTGTTATTTGATGAACCCACTGCCGCACTCGACCCAGAAATTACCGCTCAGGTCGTCAACATCATCCGTGAATTGGCGCAAACCGGCATCACGCAGGTGATTGTGACCCACGAAGTTGAATTTGCTCGTAAAACGGCCAGCCGGGTAGTGTATATGGAAAACGGCCGCATCGTTGAACAGGGGGATGCGACGCACTTTACCCAGCCGCAGACGCCTGAATTCGCTGGTTATTTGTCACATTGATTACTATCAGGAAAATGATAATGAAAAAATTGATTGTTGCAGCCTTATTCGCAGTGGGCGCCGCCTCTGCTAACGCCGCGGATACCATCCGTTTCGCGACCGAAGCCTCCTACCCTCCGTTTGAATTTGTCGATGCCAATAACCAAATCCAGGGTTTTGATATCGATCTGGCCAATGCACTGTGCAAAGAAATGCAGGCCAACTGCACGTTCAACAATCAGGCGTTCGATAGCCTGATCCCCGGGTTGAAATTCCGTCGTTTCGAAGCCGTCATCGCGGGAATGGATATTACCCCAGAGCGTCAGCAGCAGGTGTCATTCACCCAGCCTTACTATGACAACTCCGCGCAGTTTATTGCCCAGAAAGGGAAAGTTGCCGATATCACCGCACTGATGGGCAAACGCGTTGGCGTACAGAATGGTACCACCCATCAGAAATACCTGATGGAAAAGCATAGCGATATCAAAACCGTGCCTTACGACAGCTACCAGAATGCCGTGCTGGACTTGAAAAATGGTCGTCTGGATGCCGTATTCGGTGATACCGCCGTCGTTAACGAATGGCTGAAACAAAACGATACATTGAGTACCGTGGGCCAGAAGGTGACGGATAAAGGTTACTTCGGTATCGGTCTAGGCATCGCCGTGCGTCAGAACAACGATGATCTGCTGAAAAAATTCGACGATGCGCTCAACAAAATCAAGCAGGATGGCACTTACGAGACCATCTACAAAAAATGGTTCCAGCAGTAATCTGACGCTCAATGATTGAATTTCAACCTCTTGCAAGCGCCGCCGGGATGACCGTGGGCCTTGCCGTTTGTGCACTGGTGCTCGGTCTCGTGCTGGCGATGCTGTTTGCCGTTTGGGAAACGGTTCGCTGGAAGGCCGTTGGCTGGATGGGAACGGCTGTTGTCACGCTGCTGCGCGGCCTGCCAGAAATCCTGGTCGTGCTATTTATCTATTTTGGATCGTCCCAACTGCTGATGCTGCTGGCGGATGGTTTTACCCTGAATCTCTTTATTGTGCAGATTCCGGTAAAACTGGATATCGGCATGTTTGAGATCAGCCCCTTCCTGTGTGGTGTGATTGCGCTGGCGCTATTGTATGCCGCTTACGCGTCACAAACGCTACGCGGCGCGCTGAAAGCCGTGCCGCAAGGGCAATGGGAATCGGGTCAGGCGCTCGGGCTCAGTAAATCGGCGATTTTTTTCCGTCTGATCATGCCGCAGATGTGGCGTCACGCCCTGCCGGGATTAGGTAATCAATGGCTGGTCTTGTTGAAAGATACCGCACTGGTCTCGCTCATCAGCGTTAACGATTTGATGCTGCAAACCAAAAGTATTGCGACACGAACGCAGGAGCCTTTTACCTGGTACGTTGTTGCCGCGGCAATTTACTTGATTATCACGCTGTTAAGTCAGTATGTGCTGAAACGCATTGAACTGCGCACTACGCGTTTTGAGCGGAGACCTTCCTGATGCTCGCTTATTTACCTGAGCTATTAAAAGGCCTGCATACCAGCCTGACCTTAACGGCCGTCTCCATCGTCGTGGCGCTGGTGTTATCACTGTTGCTGACCGTCGTGCTGACGCTCAAGCTCCCTGTCGTGTCGATGTTGGCGAAAGGCTACATTACGCTGTTTACTGGCACGCCGCTGCTGGTGCAAATCTTCCTGATTTATTACGGTCCAGGGCAATTTACCGCTATCCAGCAAATTCCGTGGCTGTGGAACCTGCTGTCACAGCCGTGGTTGTGTGCAATGGTTGCCTTGGCGCTCAATAGCGCAGCCTATACCACGCAGTTGTTCTATGGCGCGGTAAAAGCGATTCCTACCGGACAGTGGCAATCCTGTGCGGCGCTGGGAATGAACCAGAAGCAGACATTACGTATTCTACTGCCATTCGCGTTTAAGCGCGCGCTGTCTTCTTATTCAAATGAAGTGGTGCTGGTGTTTAAGAGTACATCGCTGGCTTACACCATTACGCTGATGGAAGTTATGGGCTATAGCCAACTGGTGTACGGTCGGACATATGATGTGATGGTATTTGGCGCAGCCGGGATTATCTATCTGTGCATCAATGGGTTACTGACATTGTTGATGCGCTGGGTTGAGCGCCGTTCGCTGGTATTCGAACGTCGTAACTGATCCTGTCACATCGTACTGATTCACCTAAAAGGAGGCTTTGTTAGTCTGCTTCAGACTGCTGACACCCCTTATTTTCCGTGGGGTTCTGTTTTATAAGCGACCAGAGGTCGCGATCGCGATATTTTTGCCTTCAAGCCCATAACCGCGTTTAGAGTCATCATCCGCTTTCTTATTGCGCCTTATCTGGCTGCCTTCAAGTAACAGCGGTATCGATTTTACACACCAGATGGTCTTCAGGGACCAGTTCTTCAAGGATAACCCTTTCTGCTGTAGGGCGGGTTCTCTAAGCATAACGGTCAGTCCGTTTTTGGCCACTGACCTTATTAGGTCAAAGTCTGAGCAACGGCATTAATGCCGTTGCTTTATCTTTCATGCCAACGTGAAGTTAGCTTTTGATATGAGGGGAAGGAAGTTTCTGGTAAGACTCAACCCATGCAGCATACGTTTCTGGTTTTTGCCACACATGGTAGTGTAAGCGCGATATCGTAACGGGATCGCTAAGCAGTGCCAAACGTTGGTTATTGTTCACCTCTTCCGGCTTACGGCTCAAAGCATCACGCACATTCTTCTCACGCACGTCTTCAATCGCCCGACTGAAACGGTGGCGCGCCGTCGCCATTGCACTGGCAAGGGCATTAATTGACGGATCAAAGACAGCCTGCATAAATCCACTATCAAGCCTACGCTGATGGTTCAGTCGGCAATATTCATCCGTAGCGACCAGTTCACGCGGCGGATTGAACTCTTCTGGAATCATCAACAGCTTGGCACGTTTACAGCTCAGCCCCAATGACGCGCGGCTTGAATAAACCGAAACAAACGGCGACAAAATCAACGAGAAGACTATCGGAGCCAGCCACCACAGGAAGCGCAGATCCAACCATGCCATACCAATCGCCCAGACCAGCCCCAGAATCAACTGGGAACCGTGGCGCACAAACGCCTCGCTCCACGGAGTTGCATCGTCGTCACGCTGTGGAGAATTCCACTGTACCGACCAGCCGAGAAACGCACTGACAACAAACACCGTGTGAAACAGCATACGAACCGGCGCCAGCAGAACCGAGAACAGCATTTCCAGCAACAGCGAAATAAATACCCGGAAAGCACCGCCGTATTCTTTTGCACCTTTCGCACACACCAGAATTACGCTCAACAGTTTTGGCAAGAACAGCAAGACCAATGTCGTCGAGAACAATGCGATAGCCAGTTCCGGCCGCCACTGTGGCCAGACGGGGAATAGCTGACGGGGCTGCAAGAAGTACTGAGGTTCCATGAGGGTATGTACAACCTGCAACGCCGTAGAGAGCATCAGGAACATAAACCACAGCGGTGCCGACAGATACGACATCACGCCAGTAAGGAAAACGGCACGGTGAACCGGATGCATACCTTTAACCAGGAACAACCGAAAGTTCATCAGGTTACCATGGCACCAGCGGCGGTCACGTTTCAACTCATCCAGCAAGTTAGGCGGCAACTCTTCATAACTTCCCGGCAGGTCATAGGCAATCCACACGCCCCACCCGGCACGACGCATCAGCGCGGCTTCAACGAAGTCGTGAGAAAGAATGGCACCAGCGAACGACCCTTCCCCCGGCAGCGGTGCTAAAGCACAGTGCTCGATGAACGGTTTAACGCGGATAATCGCGTTATGCCCCCAGTAATGCGATTCTCCCAGTTGCCAGAAATGCAGGCCAGCGGTAAACAGTGGGCCGTAAACACGCGTTGCAAACTGTTGGCAGCGCGCATACAGCGTATCCATACCTGACGCTTTCGGTGAGGATTGGATAATACCGGCGTTCGGGTTGGCTTCCATCAGTCGGACCAGAGACGTCAAACATTCGCCACTCATGACGCTATCAGCATCCAGAATCACCATGTAGCTATACTGGTTGCCCCAACGGCGACAGAAGTCATCGATATTGCCGCTCTTACGTTTGACGCGACGACGACGGCGACGATAGAAAATACGCCCTGTTCCCCCCACATCACGGCACAGTTCCATCCAGGCTTTTTGCTCTGCCACACAGATATCGGGATCGTTACTGTCACTCAGGACGTAGATATCAAAATGCTCAAGATTGCCCGTCGCTTCAACCGATTCATACGTCGCACGTAATCCCGCAAACACACGTTCTACGTCTTCATTACAAATCGGCATGATTAGCGCTGTGCGATGCTCAGGATTCAGCGCTTCGTCCCCCACTGTCGTGGAAGAGATACTGTATTTATCTCGACCAATCAGCAGTTGCAGGAACCCCATCAGTGCGGTCCAAAACCCAGCCGACACCCAGCAGAACAGCACCGCAAACAGGACAAGTATGCCGCTTTGCAGCACATAAGGAAGCAACTGCATCAGCGAGCGCGTCCACGGTTGACCCGCCATTTCAAACGGATCGATGAGCGCCCATCCCTGATAAGGCAGGATGGTTTTCATGTACCAGGTTGCGATCGCCGTCTGGAACAACGTTAACACCAGTAGAATATAGCGACGGATTGTGCCAACCAGACGCCAGCGGTTCTCGGAAATTCTCTCTTCCGGGCTGTAATGATGCCGAGGTGGTACGGCACGTCCAAGCAGGCTTTCCCACCACCGAACCAATGGATTCGTCCGCCAGACGTCAGGGAACATAGAAGCGCGGGTAACGACGGGCATTGCTTTTAATGCCGTCCGTCCTTCTCTGTCAGTGCCGAGTTGCTTACCATTATCCAGACCATCTGCCCAAGCCATTTCAAGACGTACCTGCACAGAATGTAGCGCAGCATCGTCTTCAGCCTGAACATTAACCTGATGACCTTCAGGCTGGCTATTTTCAGATAAGACCTGATGCAAAACGGCCTGATCGTTCCAGGCCGCTTGCGGTAATTTTTCGCGAAGAACCTCTGCCTGCTCGGCAGGCAGAGGAAGTTTCTCAATATAATTGAGAGAAGAAGTTGACTTATTCATTAGCAGGCAGCTGATTGCTCCAGGTTTCAGTCAATGTCGTCTCGCCATTAACCAACGCAGCTCTCATTTCAGTCGGCTGTTTCACATCTTTCACACGCAAACGCAGCGTCAGACGCCAGCCATGAGTAACCGGGTTATAGCGAACATTATTTTCTACAATCTCGCCGTTGTCGCCAATACTGACCTGAGAAGCTACCGGAGTACTCTCATCCAGCTCTTTTAAATTCGGTCCAACAAAATCGACAATATACGCGATCGTACCGTCGGGCTGGCGGATCAGGTTAGATTGTTTAACATCGCCGGCAGAGCGGCGAGTTTGTTGAACATAGGCAATGTTCGGGGAATGCAGTTGATCTTCGTCGCGCGTAAAGTGCAGACGATATTTAATATCCAACGGTTTGCCCGTTTCAGGCAATACATCAGGCGTCCAGAAGGCAACGATGTTGTCGTTGGTTTCATCCGCAGTAGGGATTTCAACCAGCTCGACTTTTCCTTTGCCCCACTCGCCTTTCGGCTCAACCCAGCCGCTTGGACGTAGATCGTAACGATCATCAAGATCTTCATAAGCAGCGAAATCGCGACCGCGTTGCAGCAGACCAAATCCTTTCGGGTTTTCTACCGAATAGGTACTCACGGACAGGTGTTTCGGATTATTCAGCGGACGCCAGATCCATTCACCATTGCCAGCATGAATTGACAGACCGTTAGAGTCGTTCAGCGCCGGACGGTAGTTCAGCGTCAGTGACGGCTGGTTTGGCCCAAACAGATACATACTGGTCAGCGGAGCGATACCCAGTTTGCCCACTTTGTCACGCATGAACACTTTAGCCTGGACATCTACGACACTGTCACGACCGGGATAGACGGTAAAACGGTAAGCCCCCGTCGCACGCTGAGAATCCAGCAGCGCATAAATCACCAGATGTTTATCATTCGGTTTTGGACGTTCAATCCAGAACTCACGGAAGCGAGGGAATTCTTCACCGGAAGGTAAAGCGGTATCGATAGCCAAACCACGAGCAGACAAACCATAAATCTGACCTTTGCCTACCACGCGGAAATAACTAGCACCCAGCATACTGACGATTTCATCGTTCTTATCTGCTTTATTGACTGGATAGAGAACTTTAAAACCGGCAAAGCCGAGATTTTTAACCGTTTCAGGATCGTGGTTGACGGAACCAAAATCAAAATACTCAGGCGAGTATTTAATTTCATCAACCGTTGTTGCCGTAACTTCATTTATTTTCACCGGGGTATCGAAATACATCCCCTGATGGTAAAACTGGAGTTTGAATGGGGTCTGTACATTATTCCAGTATGACTTATCGTTATTGAAACGAATTTGCTGATAGTCCGCAAATTTCATATCACGGAATTGCGCAGGAAGATTACTTTTCGGCGCTTCAAAACCTTTTCCAGCCAGCTTTTCAGCCTGCTGTGCCACATCGTCAATAGAGAATGCCCACGCTGGCATCGCGCTTACAGACAGCATAACGGCGGCGGACAGCCAGCGAAGGCTGGCAACCCGCTGTTTAAACCCAAATTTATTATCCAGCACAGCTCCCCCTGTTCGTGTGCTTCAATCAACTAAAATCCATATTAATGGATAAGTTAGCTTTCCGACAACTTGATAAAGATATTGTTCATCATAATAGGTCAGCGTTTAAACAACGAGGACGCTAAAGCATGATAAACCGGGTTGTAAAAGTGGAAAACACCCACGGACTATAGCGAATATCGACCAGTGCGTGCGTAGGATTATTCCGTTTACGCTCGTGTACGCCCGTGCAATTTTCTGGCCTGCCATCGTTCAACACAGGAACGAATATCGGTATCGTTTCACATATTGCCTGAAGTCTATCGGTATAAACATTTGTGTAACAATGCAGGGGCAAGTAAAGTACACTCACTGACTGAACCCGGTATTATTGAATTAAGACTGCTATGCTTTTGTCCGCGCTACGACGGCGAAGTTTCCCAGCCTGGGGCGGCATCTTCGCTATTTTGACCATCTTCGTTGCACCAGTGATTTCACAAACACTCGTGCTTCACGAGCATGACCATCGTTTTCATGAACAGGGTCATCATGAAGATGGGCACCCTGACAAGAGTGCAACAGCTCCCGCCAGCCACAGCGGCAATATAGCGGAACAACCGCATACCGGGCACCACGCTACGCCATCACACCATTCTCCCTCATCGTCGTCCATGATGATGGATCATGCCGCTTGTGGTTACTGCGTGCTCTTTTCGTATACGCCAGCGCTATTCGCCACAGGTTCTCCCTGTCCCCTATTGACCTCGTATTTATCTGAAGCGCGGGTTATTCATTTTATTTCCCGTATTATCCTTCCCGAACGTTACGCTTCCCCAGTGGTGCGTGCCCCGCCTTTCTGAATCACGCATCATCATGCTCATGTGCATTTATAACGCATCGCGCTATACCTTTTCAGGTGTGGCGTTTGATCATTTTTTGCTAAATGATTTCAGAGGGTTTTATGTCACACCCTAATCAGGCATCCGCTAATGCCGCCGTCTCCGGTACGCGCCCAGCCGGAGAAACCGCGTCAGATCAACACGCGGTAGACAACGTATCGCCACGTGCCGCTATCGTAGACCTGTTCATCCGACTGCATTTCTATATCGGCATTTTTGTTGGTCCTTTTATTTTCGTCGCAGCCCTGACAGGAACGTTGTATGTCCTGACGCCGCAGATTGAAAATCGGCTATATTCACACCAGCTTTTCACCGAAAGTCAGGGCACACCGCATTCGCTGGCTGAGCAAGTCCGTGCTGCACAGGCAGTGCTCGGTCATCACCAGGATGCAAAATTAGTGGCGATACGTCCTGCGCCTGCCACTGGAGAAACCACTCGCCTTATGTTTGCCCTGCCGGAATTGGGGCCATCGGAAAGTCGCGCCGTTTTTATTGATCCCGTTTCGCTGGAAAACCGCGGCAGTGAGATTGTTTATGGAACCAGCGGCATTCTGCCATTTCGTACCTGGCTTGATTATCTGCACCGCGGGTTGTTGCTAGGCGATATCGGGCGTAATTACAGCGAACTGGCAGCATCCTGGCTGTGGATTGCGGCACTGGGCGGCGGCGTCATTTGGTGGTCAACCCGACATCTGTCGTCAGCAGCCAAACGACGGAAATTGAAACATAGCCAGGCGATGGCAGCAAAGACACAGCGCCTGCGTCACTGGCACGCCACGATGGGGCTAAGTCTTGTGCTTGGTTTGCTCTTTTTCTCCGCGACGGGGTTAACCTGGTCACAGTGGGCAGGAAGCAACATTTCTGTCGCCCGTACCGCGCTAGGATGGCAGACTCCATCGGTGAAAACCCAGTTGTCTGCACCGATGTCTCATCAAACTATAATGCACGATCACGATATGGCGATGGATGAGCACGCGGAACACCATGCGTCAATGCCGATGGGGAATGTCGACGTCTCTTCACCCGCGTTATTTGATGAGGTGCTGGCTGCCGCGCGTAGTGTTGGGATCGATGCCAATAAAATCGAAATCCGCCCCGCCACTCAACTGCACCGCGCCTGGACCGTCACTGAGATCGACCGCGCCTGGCCAACGCAGGTGGATGCCGTGTCGGTAAATCCGGATACGCTGGAGATTGTGGACAAAACCGATTTCAACACCTTTCCGCTGGCCGCCAAGCTCACTCGCTGGGGTGTGGATGCGCACATGGGTGTGTTATTCGGTTTGCCAAATCAGCTCATCCTCGCAGTGTTTGGACTTGGGCTCTGTGCGATGATCGTGTGGGGCTATCGGATGTGGTGGATACGTCGCCCGAAATCTCGTCATGGTGCGAATCCGGTCAACACGCTGATGGCGGCATTGTTAGTGGTTCCTGTCTTTTACCGCCTACTCATTGGGCTCATTACGGTGCTGTTAGCTGTGAGTTTGCCCGTCATGGGGATCAGCCTGCTTATTTTCCTGCTGATTGACACGGCTCGGTGGTATAGCCATCCAAAGCAAGGCATCGTCAAAAGTTGATATCCCCTCAGCTATCACCCTTGCATAGCCATAAAAAAACCGCCATTGTGTAACACCGTTTGTGCAATATAATGGCGGTCAATCAGCAATACAGGTTAACGGCTGACGCTAGAACGTCGTCCAGTCCGCCAACTCATCTTTGGCAGCGGTTTTTTCTGCACGGTTATTTTTAGGTGCAGCCAGCGCTGGCGTTTCTGTTTTTCTATTTAACGCCGCACTTTTGTACGATGAACCGAGATTGAATACGCTGACGGTGCGCGCAAGACTATTTGCCTGATCCTGCAAAGAGAGCGCCGCGGCGGCGGATTCTTCAACCAGCGCCGCGTTATGTTGGGTTGTCGTATCAATCTGCCCAACGGCCAGGTTGATTTGATTTATGCCATCACTTTGCTCACGGCTAGCCTGCGCAATTTCGCTGATAATTCCCGTTACGCCCTGCACATTCGTCACCAGTGAGTTCATCGTGACGCCGGTTTCTTCTACCAACCCCATGCCATCCTGCACTTTCTTGAACGAATCATTGATAAGCTCTTTGATTTCTTTTGCCGCCGTAGCGCTTCGCTGAGCCAGTGCGCGAACCTCACTGGCAACAACGGCAAATCCCCTGCCCTGTTCACCGGCACGCGCCGCTTCAACGGCCGCATTCAGCGCCAGAATGTTAGTTTGGAATGCAATGCCATCAATCACACCGATAATTTCCGCCATACGCAGTGACGAATCACGAATGCCGCGCATTTCCTGCGTTACGGTTTCCATCATAGCACCGCTTTTCTTCACGGTTTCAGACGCGTTGGCCGCAAGATCTGTCGCCTGCGTCGTATTATCGGCGGTATTTCTAATCGTCGACGTCAACTGTTCCATTGATGACGCTGTTTCTTCCAGTGAGCTTGCCTGCTCTTCCGTTCTGGCAGACAAGTCCTGATTCCCCGCTGCAATTTGCGATGCGGCGCTGGAGATCGTTTCTGCACCATCACGCACCTGGCTGACAATCTCTCGTAGGCGGCTGTTCATATTGCGCAAGGCGGATAACAGTTGACCGGTTTCATCTTTACGCTCGGTATAAATCTCAGAGGTCAGATCTCCCTTCGCGACATTTTCGGCAACACCCAGCGCCTCCTGTAACGGCTGGGTTACGCTGCGGGTTATTAATGAGGCAATAATCAATCCAGCCAGCGCACTAATAATAACGATAGTAGCGAGAACCATCAGCGCATTTTTATAGCTCTCTCCCACCGCTTTCGCTGAGGATGACATCTTATCATCCTGTATACTGATGAATTCGTTGACCTTGCTCGTGTATTTTGCCTGAGTAACACGCGTGACGTTAAAGTATTCTTCGGCAGCGGCTTCCGTGTTCCCTGCCGTGATCAGTGAAGAGAGTTTGTTCGCTGAGTTAAGGAAATCGCGTCGAATGTCGCCAATATCACGCAGTACCGCAACAGATTTATCGTCATCGACGGACTGCTTCAGATACTCCATGAGTTCAGATATTTTCCCTGAACGTTCTTTGTTCAGCACCAACTGTTTGTTGATTTCACTTTCTGATTTAAGTAATAGCAACAGCTGCTGATTATTGAGGTAACCATTCAGCTCATCAATCAACTTATTACTCTTGACGGTGAGTGGATAATCTTGCGAAACAATCTCATCCATCTTTTCGTGAAAGTCACTTAATTTTAAAATGGCAACACTGCCAATGAACACAAGCATTAATACCAGAAAAGAAAACCCCGCCCCTAATCGATATCCTATACGCCAGTTGGATAAACTCATTAACATCTCCTTAATTAACTTTCTCTACCTGTATAAAAAACATGTAATTAAAAAATCAATATTTATTCAATAAATACAGATAGCTCCAATACTCTTTTTCATAACAAAAAATACACATCTCTGGACAGATCATTCATATGCCCAGGTAAGAAACATAAACAATATGTAGGTGGACATGCTCCTCAAACCATATTCATGGTGGCTGGGAGAATTGGTCTAACTAGATACAGCAAGCGATACCAGACCTCTGCACATATTGGCAGTCGAAAAAACATCATCCTTTACACCCCATCTTTCACCGCATTTTCCCGTACCATGACCCGACGTTTTACATTCCCATATCGCGTAAAACCCAGGAGCATTACCATCACTCAAATTAGGGTTTACTAGCAGCGACAAGGAACAAATACACAGCAGAACCAATTTTCCTGACGCAAAGTCGGTATCGGCCTTTTGTAGATAATCTTTATATTTTCTAACTTATGGCATTAATATCTACCAAATCGATCATTTATTTATAATCTACCTATTTATAAGATAAGTTATTTTTTAGATGAAATAAATAAGGTGTCCAGGATGTAACAATAAACCAGAAAATAAAATAATTTGTTACATTTTTAAATAAATACTTTTTTTGTTTATATTATATCGAGAATGAGAAGTAGAAATAGAGAGGATGAGATGAGTGGCGTGCTTCCGGTCGCTTTCCGCGTTCGATACAAACGGTGTGCCGTGAGACTGTAATTTAAATTGTGTAATTGCCTGTTTTTGATATGTTCACTCCAAC
>NZ_JBJXVK010000007.1:0-176444 GCF_046159765.1 Pectobacterium artocarpous | reverse complement strand
AGAAGTAGAAGTAGAAGTAGAAGTAGAAGTAGAAGTAGAAGTAGAAGTAGAAGTATGTTGCGTCTAACTCAGACAGTCAGCAACTAATCCATACCAGCCCAGAGAACGACATCCCACCTACCATTGAGTAGCCACTTGCCTCTCTCTTCTCACCTCACTACAATGTATACAAAACACACAATGTAGTGAGGTGGCAGCATGGGTGTCATGTCCGTTCGATTGAATGATGAAACAACCGCGCAGCTTGATGCGTTGGCTAAAGCTACGGGACGTACCCGCTCTTTTCTGGCTGGACAAGCTATTGAAGACTATCTTGCGCGGGAAGCCTGGCAGATAGCAGAGATTGAACAAGCCATTAAAGAAGCCGATGCGGGCGATTTTGTCTCATCGGATGAGATGAACAATCTCTTTAAAAAATTAGGTACGGCAAAACATGAAAATTAAATGGCTGCGTAAAGCCGCAGCCAATTTGGAAGCCGAGTACCTCTACATCGCGCAGGACGATCCACAAGCTGCCAGCCAGTTCGTAGATGAAGTCCAAAGGTTAACGGAATTACTACCGCAGCAGCCAGCAATGGGAAGGCCTGGCCGTGTGCCAGGAACGCGTGAGCTGGTGTTAACACACTATCCCTACATCATCCCCTACCGCGTGAAAGATAATATGATCCAGATTCTGCGCGTCTTTCATACGCACAGGCGTTTACCCGCGAAATGGTAAACAACTGCCTTTCTGAATTTTGACGAACATATATCCACTAACTAATCGCCACGCAGCCATGAAAGACAACAAAAAACACAACCAACAATCAAGATCGTCCGGTTGGGGAGGAAAACGTACCGGTGCAGGCGCTCCCATTGGTAACACCAATGCAGTAAAACATAGAGAGCGCAGACGTCAGGCACTCTTTCCTTTGGCGGGTGTAATGGGCGATTCACGCGGTTGCAATTGCTACGAGTAAGAAACCTGCTACTTGCCGAACGTGTGAGCGAGTTGATGCACAGATCTCTTTCTTTGGGTACAGCAGAATGGCGTGAGTTTATGTTGCTCGATGGGATTCTGCGGCAACATACTAAAAAAATGATGGTGTTGGAGCGTCGTAAAGCAAAATGAAATGTACAGCGCACCCAGCGCTAAAAAATCGGCGTATCAAAAAAACCTTACTGTCATGCGCAGGCTATTTCTCATGATGACCTTTCGTTTTAGTTATATGAATAAAAATTCAATCACAACATAATCAATAAAAACAAATTTTTATAACATAAATTCAATTTCTCTCGTGACACAGCCGACTGTGCCAACAAGCCAGCCTTCTTTTCCGTGCGCATGCCGGATAAACAGTGGAAAATCACCGTCTTTCCTTCCCTGTCATCACAAGGAAGGACATAGCCAACAGAAGAATTTAGCGGATGCAACCTTGCCTATGCAATGTGCTCACGGGCGTACTCTTCTGGTTGACGGATATCAATGAGTATCGCACCGTCATCTACAATGTGCGGGCCTGAACGGGTGAGATAGCAAGTGACATTGGCATGATCGTGATCCTCTTTTAAGCCGCTGAAACTCGCCATAATGCAGCCGTATTTAGTCAGCAAGGAAGGTGATACCGCTGGGTGTATGCGTCTCACCATTAATTTAGAAATAAATGGGAACATGCAACAACTTTCCATGCAGGGACAGCAATCCAGACTGGACATCGATCTGGCGGCTGATACTCTGTAAATAGGAACGCTATTTTAAAAAACAGCCATGCTGTCGCGATAGCACAAAATGGATATCACGATACTGTGCAAAAATAATGCTATTTATGAGTCACCTTGTGGCGCTGTTTACCGTACCGACAGGGAAACTTGAGATACCTCCAAGACCGTTTCATGAAAAAATTAAAAGATACTGACTGGTATAAAAAGCGTTACTCCAACCGCGTTCTCTTCTGGAGAGAAATCTCACCGCTCGCCTTCCCTATCTTTATAGAAGGCCTCTGCGTCGTGCTGATGGGGGTTTTCAGCACCTTCCTGGTCAGTTGGCTGGGGAAAGAAGCCATGGCGGCTGTCGGTCTGGCGGACAGTTTCAACATGGTTATCATCGCATTTTTTACTGCCGTCGCCTTGGGGACTGCCGTGGTTGTCGCGTTCAGCCTGGGTCAGCGCAATAGAAAGCAGGCGCGATCTGCCGCCCGCCAGTCGATGTCATTACTGGTTTTATCATCGTTTCTGTTAGTCGCGCTGGTTGAATTTTACGGTTCCGCGATTATCGATCTGCTCGCAGGACAGGCCGACGAACAGGTTAAAGCACTGGCTCTGACATTCCTTCAATGGACGGTGTGGGGATATCCGGCTGTCGCCATCGCGCTGGTCGGTTGCGGGGTGTTGCGGGGTGCGGGCAATACAAAATTACCCATGGTCATCAACATTGGGATGAATATCCTCAACATTGCCATCAGTAGCCTGCTGATTTACGGCGTCTTCTCCTGGAATGGCCTCGGCTTTATTGGTGCCGGCATCGGGATCACTATTTCACGCTATATTGGTGCGGTATTCGTGATTGTGACGCTGATGCACGGTTTTAACGGCGCGTTGCGTATTCCTTTTAAGTCTTACTTTGCACCTTTTACCTTGTCGACCCTCTATGAAGTACTCAGTATCGGTATTCCCGCCAGCATAGAATCCGTGATGTTTAACATCGGTAAACTGATCACCCAGCGTTTTGTCGCAGATATGGGAACCGAGGTCATTGCCGGAAATTTTATCGCTTTCTCCATCTCAACGCTGATCAATCTTCCTGGCAATTCACTCGGCGCAGCGGCTACGATCATCGTTGGCACACGGCTGGGGAAAGGTCAGATAATGCAATCTACCCGCCAGCTAAAATACATCTTCTGGCTGTCCAATATTGGGCTGTGCGTACTTGCCGTGCTATCAGTTCCCAGCGCCAGCTTTTTGGCATCGTTTTATACCAATGAGCCGGAAGTGATCGAAGTGGCAAAACATCTCCTGTGGCTCAACGCACTATTCATGCCAATCTGGGCGGCGTCCTGGGTACTCCCCGCCGGTCTGAAAGGTGCGAAAGACGCCAGCTACACCATGTGGGTAGCAATGGCAGGCATGTGGGGATGTCGCGTGATCGCGGGATATATCCTCGGCGTGATGCTCGGGTTTGGCGTGATAGGCGTGTGGATGGGGATGTTCTTTGACTGGATTGTACGCGGCTTCTTCTATTACCGCCGCCTGATGAGCGGGCGCTGGCTATGGCGCTATCGTCCACCCACAGACCAAAAAATCCGCTCTGAAAAGAGCGGATTTTTTCGACACATCTAACAACCAACGCTGAGGGTAATACACCCTACAGGGTTAGATTAGAAACGGTAACCTACACCAACAGCCCAGGAACCTACGTCAACACTGCGGATACGGCTTTGTTCGTAACCGACATCCAGAGCAACGTCCTGGATTGGATTGAACTGAAGACCAGCACCGTAGGTGAAGCCGTAGTCATCGTTGCTGCTATTGTTCAGGCCGTTGGTCGCGTTGTTTGTGACCTTACCGTGGCTGAAACCAACAACACCATACACGCTTGCCCAGTCATTCAAACGGTAAGCTGGACCAGCAGTGAAGCCCATGTACTGGCCTTTGCTATAAGTACCAGTATCGCTACCATTTTTTTCAAGGTAGGTGAAAGAGCTAATAACGCCCAGTGGGTTATTATCTTGCTCATAACGATATTTCAGGTTAAAGCCTTTAACTTTATTTTGTACGCCCTGAGCATCACCTTGAGCATAACCTGCACTTACAGTACTTTGACCTGCAAATGCAGAACCTGCGCCAACGGCTAATACACAAGCCAGAGCGGAAAGACACGCGATTTTTTTCATAATTTACAGCCTCAAATTCATGTTATGAAATGACTAACTAACGCTGTAAATATAACAAAGAAGTTCGAAACTTGCCGCCCTATAAATATTTATCAATTAGCCTTTAGATGTAACAGAAATTGTCAAAAACAACCTATCACATTAATTTAATTGTATTTTTTATTGTGACAATTAGATTAAAAATAAATTCACCACAACTCAGCAAAACAGATAATTCTTAATTTTCCGCTCAGTTTGTATGCTAACTGAATTGAGCGAAAATCAATCAATCAAATAATGCGTAAATAAAGGTCAATAAAAGTCAATTCATACCAGACAAATTGTTTACAATTGGATATAGTAGCGGCGGAATGTTATACCTGCTTTAAGGCCAAAAGAATGACCTTATTTTCCCCCCGCTCATCATTCATACCGGTATTGCTCATCATCATCTCCATGCTTTCTATCCAGAGCGGCGCGGCTTTAGCCAAGAGCCTGTTTCCACTCATAGGAGCGACCGGAGTAACCGCATTGCGCCTGGGAATTGGTACGATCATTCTGTGCATCATCTTCAAGCCGTGGCGTATGCGCTTTAGCAGTAACCGCCTGCCGCTGCTGGTTTATGGCATTACGCTGGGCGGGATGAACTGTCTATTCTATCTCTCATTGCAGACGGTGCCGCTCGGTATTGCTGTCGCACTAGAATTCACTGGCCCACTTGCCGTTGCGATGCTAGCCTCACGCAGACCTATTGATTTTCTATGGATTTTTCTTGCTGTTGCCGGACTGTGGTTCTTATTACCGCTGGGCCACAATATCGGCAATATTGATTTAACGGGGGCGGCTTGCGCCGTGGGTGCAGGTGCCTGCTGGGCGCTCTATATTCTGTTTGGGCAAAAAGCGGGGGCGAATCATGGACCGGGAACCGTCGCCATCGGCTCCTTCATTGCCGCGCTGATTTTCTGCCCTATCGGTGCGTATTACGCGGAGAGCACGCTATTTTCGTTATCAATTCTCCCGCTCGGTATTGCCGTCGCGATTCTGTCCACCGCGCTCCCCTATTCTCTGGAAATGGTGGCATTAACTCGCCTGCCTGCCAGAACGTTCAGCACGCTGATGAGTATGGAACCCGCTATTGCCGCCCTCTCCGGGATCCTTTTTCTCGGCGAACATCTCTCGTTCATACAGTGGATGGCACTTATCTTTATTATCATCGCATCAATAGGTGCAACATTGACAATAAAACCCGCGAGTGTGGCAAAAGTGACGACTCAAACAGAATGAATGCGTATTTCCGCGGGAAAGTGTTGCAGAAAAGTGTCACATTCCCGAGGAGACCGCAAAGTCATAAAACGGATATGGTGATAGCGAGGATCGGCTAAATCCGCTAAATACCGTTTCCGGTTTTTTTGAATAGGTTTTATTGTCCAGTGGATAATTGAGTCTCTACTAAAGAAACTGAGGAGAAAAGATTCTTTATTTCCCGTGCCGCTCCAGAGCTCCTATTTGCTCCATGCCCGAACGCAGGAACGCCGTATCGCCTGAAAAAGCGTGCGGATAAAACAGTAATCGTCCCAAATCACAACATCAACATTGCGCCATTTGATCTCACGAGTTCGATTATAGTTACCATCCAATACCCAGCTTTCAGGCTCCAGCACACTTTCAAGCCGTTGAAAAAAATCGGTATCCGCCCGCCCCTGCCAGTCCTTTAGCCAAAGCTATACATTCATTTAAAAACAATGCATCCATTTCAATATACGGAGAAGCCAGCTTTCCAGACAAGCGGCGAGCGAGTGTAGATTTACCACTTCCACTGGTGCCAATAATATTCACTCTCATTCTGCACGACTCCTATTATCGCACACACTATGCTTTAACAGGGAAAAATAGCGCGACAACCCTATTTCAATGCGGGTAGCGGGCGAATAATAACTACTTTCATCTAAGCCATGATGATATTTATCAACATATAAAATTATATTTCATATGTAATGAAGTATTGCACTTACATGACGGCTTACCACATGATTGATATCAGATAAATCCTGACTACATATACCCACAATATCGTTATGCTAAAACTATTCATTTAATAGGTAATTCTTTTCAATATTAATTTTTATCACTGCTATAATTAATCACGTTAAACAGTAAGACTATGAATAATTAAAGAGAGGATAACTATTATGTCTACCGCCAAACTCGTGAAACCAGCACCGTCCGCACTGCTTTACACTCGCAATGATTTGGATGATAGCGTTAAGACCTCGACGATCGCGCTGTTAAACCAACTGGTTGTTGATTTCATCGACCTATCGTTAATTACCAAACAGGCGCACTGGAACATGCGCGGTGCAAACTTTATCGCCGTTCATGAAATGCTGGATGGCTTCCGCACTTCGATTATTGACCATCAGGACACCATCGCCGAGCGCGTGGTGCAGATAGGTGGTATAGCGCTGGGTACCGTGCAAATAGTGGGCAAACAGACCTCGCTGAAAAGCTATCCAACCAACATCCATAGCGTTCAGGATCATCTGAAAGCGCTGGCAGAACGTTATGCGATTGTCGCCAACAACGTACGCCAGGCCATTGGTAAAACAGAAGATGAGGCTTCTGCGGACATCCTGACCGCCGCATCACGCGATCTGGATCAGTTCCTGTGGTTTATTGAATCAAACATCGAATAATTGGCGCTATCGTCCCGCGAACGCTTCCAAGGCTGCTTAGGCAGCCTTTTTGCTGCCCGCCTTCCGACTCAAACCACCCGCTTTCCTGACTTAATCCGCACAAACTACGCATTTTATCCATTAAGACGCTCAAAAAATTAGCTTTTTTCCGTATTAATTGACCATAACGCGAATCAACGGTTGTTTCCCTCGTGTAAATCAGTTAATCATAGCAGCGCCTTGCCAGAGCGAATCGTAGGTGAAAATTTCACCGCGGGCAGGGCAATAAAAGCAACAGGTTAAGCACAACGCAGGATAACTGGCTCAGGCTTCGCTTTAATACGATGTACTATGCTTAAAACGCCTGTAAAACAAAAAGCTCCCACAATTGCTAATAGGAAGGATTTAATGAAATCACTACTTAAGGCCTCTTTGGCTGCACTGACGCTGATGATAAGCGTATCTAGCTATGCCGCAGAGAAAGAACTCATTGTCGCCACAGACACCGCTTTCGTCCCTTTTGAGTTCAAACAAGGCGACAAATATGTCGGTTTTGACATCGACCTCTGGGATGCTATCGCTAAACAACTCAACCTGAAGTACACCCTGAAACCAATGGACTTCGGCGGCATTATTCCTGCGCTGCAAACGCGTAATATCGATCTGGCGCTTGCAGGTATTACCATTACCGAAGAGCGCCAAAAAGCAATCGATTTCTCTGACGGCTATTACAACAGCGGCCTGCTGGTTATGGTCAAAGCGGACAACAATGATATTAAAGGCGAGCAGGATTTAGCGGGTAAAGTGCTTGCTGTGAAGAGCGGCACCGGTTCCGTTGATTACGCGAAAGCCAATATCAAAACCAAAGATCTACGCCAGTTCCCTAACATCGACAACGCCTATATGGAACTGGGCACCAACCGTGCTGACGCCGTGCTACACGACACGCCAAATATTCTCTACTTCATCAAAACCGCAGGCAACGGCCAATTTAAAGCAGTAGGTGATTCCATCAAAGCCCAGCAATATGGCATCGCATTCCCGAAAGGCAGCAACGAACTGCGTGAAAAAGTGAATGGCGCCCTGAAAACACTGCGTGAAAACGGCACTTATGCTGAGATCTACAAGAAGTGGTTTGGCGTAGAACCTAAGTAATTGCCGATTTAATCTGGAGATATTCCATGCAGTTTGACTGGAATGCCATTTGGCCTTCTCTGCCCCTCCTGATGGAAGGGGCAAAAATGACGTTGTTGATTTCTGTTCTGGGCCTGCTTGGTGGCCTGGTGATTGGCGTGGTCGCGGGTTTTGCCCGCGCCTACGGCGGCTGGTTTTCCAGCCGCATCTCGCTCGTTTTTATTGAAATTATTCGCGGTACCCCGATTGTTGTGCAGGTCATGTTTATTTACTTCGCCCTGCCGATGATTTTCACGTCCGTACGAATTGACCCTTTTGCCGCCGCCGTGGTGACCATCATGATTAACTCCGGTGCTTACATCGCGGAAATTACGCGTGGTTCGGTATTGTCAATTCACAACGGCTTCCGCGAAGCGGGTCTGGCGCTTGGACTGTCTCGTCGTGCGACGCTACGCCATGTGATTGCCCCGCTTGCCCTACGCCGCATGCTGCCGCCGCTGGGTAACCAGTGGATTATCAGCATCAAAGATACATCACTATTTATTGTTATCGGCGTGGCTGAGCTGACACGCTCCGGGCAAGAAATCATCGCAGGTAACTTCCGTGCGCTGGAAATCTGGACTGCGGTTGCCGTTATTTACCTGTGCATCACACTGATCCTCAGCTTTATTCTTCGTCGTCTGGAAAGAAGACTTAAGATTATATGATTGAATTTAAAAACGTATCCAAACACTTTGGCAAGACACAGGTCTTACACAATATCGATCTCACCATCGGCCAGGGTGAAGTGGTGGTCATTATCGGGCCTTCCGGCTCGGGGAAATCCACGCTGCTGCGCTGCATCAATAAGCTGGAAGAAATTACCAGCGGCGAATTGATTGTTGACGGTCTTAAAGTGAACGATCCTCGCGTTGACGAGCGTTTGATCCGTCAGGAAGCCGGGATGGTATTCCAACAGTTCTACCTGTTCCCGCACCTCACCGCGCTGGAAAACGTTGCCTTCGGTCCCATTCGGGTACGCGGCGCGAACAAAGCCGATGCCGAGAAACTGGCGCTGGAATTGCTGGCGAAAGTGGGTCTGTCAGAACGGGCGCATCACTACCCTTCCGAACTTTCCGGTGGCCAGCAGCAGCGCGTCGCGATCGCCCGCGCCCTTGCGGTTAAACCCAAACTGATGCTGTTTGATGAGCCGACATCGGCACTTGATCCAGAACTGCGTCACGAAGTGCTGACCGTAATGAAAGATCTGGCCGAGGAAGGCATGACAATGGTTATCGTTACCCACGAAGTGGGCTTTGCCCATAAAGTGGCTTCACGTCTGATCTTTATTGATAAAGGTCGCATCGCAGAAGATGGCGATCCGGAAACGCTGATTACGAATCCGCCCAGCGACCGCCTGCGCGAATTCCTGCAACACGTCTCCTGATCAACAAGGGGGCTTTCGCCCCCTTTTTCTTACTCGCTATGTTAGCGGACATCATGCCTGCGGGCGTGGATACTCTCGCTCAATAAACGCCGCAAAATCCTGGCACATCTTCTCATCCCCTTGCGCATTATCCGCCAGCACGCGGCTGCCGTCGACCACGCGAATGTGAGCACCCAAATCGAAATCTGCGGCAGGCTGAGGCCGCGTAGCGGACTGCGCCATCATGTCCTGCGCCCGTTGCCAGGCTTCATCAACCGTCAGATTGCAGGCCTGGGCCAGATAAGCCGGGTTGAAACCCTCACCGGTCAGGCTACGCAGCGTATCATCATGGCTAACGCTATTACCCGGTTGCCAATAGTGCAGCGCCAAATCGGGGCCAATAGCCAGGTTATCCGTCAGATAGCCGTCGCGTTGCAGGAAGTAGCTTCGCGTCTGTTCCACCGCCATCAGCGCCAGCAGATAGCCCTGATAAGAACACGCCGACTCCATAGACAGCAAATGGGGGATTGCCAACGTCGGGCGGGGGCTACCGCTGATGCCCAAAATACGCTGTTCAGTATCGCGTGCCAGTTTTGTCATTGCTTCTGGCGTACGTGCTTCGTCATCCCACGAATAGAGTTGCCATTCGAAGTAAGGCACCAAAAGGATGTGTCGCTCATTAAAAGCGCGCATCGGCTGCTGCGTGCTGATATCCGCACGGATCAACTCATCAGGAATCGTTTCTCCCTGCGTATTTTTTGCATAGCGCTTTAACCAATCGGCGTCGCCTAACAGGCTATCGCAGAACATGGACTGCGTTTCCGCATACGCCATTGAAGTTGGCGGGAATTCCTGTGAAAAACAGGGCGCGTTCTGCCTGATATTGGCGAAATGGGCCGCGTGTCCGCCTTCATGAAACAGCGTATTAATGCCGCTGGAACCGCTGCCAATTTGATCTGGCTTTGCCAGACTGGTGAAATTAATCCGTGCTGGCACCCATTTTCCTTCCTGAACAAATGGCGGCACTGGGCCGTGCATAAAGCCATTCTCGTATTTACCTTTGCGCACCAGCAAATCGAGCTGCATTTCTGCACCGTTAAACCCGATACGTAAACGTTTGAAGCTGTTGACCCAACGTTCCAACGACGCCGAGAAAGGAAAATAAGGATCGAGCTGGCGCGTCACATCCCCCGCGCTGGCATAACGAATATTCCACGGCTGCAAAGCCCCTTCGCCCTTTTCATTCACCAGATTTTTCAGACTTCTGGCATTCGCCTCACGGGTCTGTTCTTCGAAAGGATCGAGGATGGCAAAAAGCTGCTCCGGTGTCATCCGCTCCGTTTTATTAACCTTATAGTCAAAATAGTTCCGGTAACCCATCTGACGAGCAAAGCGGTTACGCAGTGAAATCAGCTCGGGGAAGCCGTTCTGCAACAACCACTGCTCCAGATCGCGCAACGCCTGCTGAGAACTCTGACGATAGGCTTCCGTATCATTGGTCGCCTGATTGGTCAGCAGCTCTCCGAGCGAAGCGGAAACACGTTCCCCCTTAGCATCCAGATGCGTCATTTCATACGCTTTACGCTTGGCGTATAGCGCACTTTCAGCGGCAATAATCTCATCCATCAACGCCTGAGCCTGCGGATCTTCAATCACATTGCAGTCGAAAAACCGATACCAGCCTTGCAAACCGTGTAACAGCGCCTGCTGTTGTTCATCACGCGGACTGTTTTCCAGTGTTGCAAGATAGGTTCTCAGCTCAGCTAAACGCTGCGGTTGAGAAATAAAGCGCTTATACGCACTCTCTGCGGCGGAGAAACGCTCGGACACGTCATCATTTCCCGTGCCCATATACAGTTGCCAAAACAGCTCTTCTTTCGCCTGATGAACCGCAAGATAGTCGCGATTCAAGGCATTAAAATAGTCCGCTACCTGTTGCATGCTCTTCCTTCTCTCTTCCAATGACAGCCATCTGGCTGTGTGAAGTGGCGCGATAAAGCGCGCCCAAATCCGCTCCGGCTAATCAGCCAAGACGTTTCTTAATCGTTGCGACAGCCTGTTCCATTGTCATTGCTTCGCCAGCAGCCACCAGACAGCACGCCAGTTGCAGACGAATCGCCTGCGGTATGGCAATTTCCCCCGTCAGACACTGTACCGTCCAGCGCGCGGTGGTGGTAGCATCCTTTGCAATAGGCAGGGCAGCAGGTGCAACGCTGATCTCCTGCCGCAATTGCAGCACGTTGGTATTTTGCTGATGAATAAAATGAATCTCTGGGCAGCGCTGCGGGTTGGCATAAACCTCCCCCTCCGTACCGTGCATGAGAAGCGCACGTCCGCTGATATCGTTAAAAAATGTTCCTACACGGGAAACATATTCAGGGTGGGAAACGCTAGCGATACGTAGCGCTTCGCTTTCACCAAACGGCGTCGCCACTTTGGCAAGCGTATGGCTGCTGTTACGCACGCCCATACGCCAACGTAACTGTAGCTGGCGATCGATGGCCGGGCATAACGTCGAGACAGGGATAAATACTGGACTACCGTTATCAAGCTCCTGCTGAGCCTGTTCGGCATTCTCTGCAATCGTCACACCGAGGTTGCGCAAAATTTCCGCGCTGGTGACACGAGTTGGATCCTCGCTCACGCCATGCACCACGACCGGAAAACCCAGTTTTGACAGCAGCAGCGCTAAGAGAGGGGTCAGGTTCGCCTGCTTGCGAGCCCCATTATAGCTTGGAAGCACAATTGGCATGGGAAAGCCCGAGGGAGGAATCAGGCGCAATACATGCTCGTCCATCGCCTGATAAAAACCCAACATCTCAGATTCGGATTCGCCTTTAATACGGAACGCAATCAGCAGCCCACCGAGCTCCAGATCCGGCACATCACCGCGCAGCATCGCACTATACAGTTCATAAGCCGTGGCCTGATCGATATCACGCGCATGATTCTTCCCGCGCCCCACTTCTTTGATAATTTTTGTGTAATCCATGTTGGCCTCTTATTTGCGGCGACACAGTAAAGAACTTATCAATGAAAATAACATGTTTGACGGGGTTCTGGTCACTCTGGCGCAGAGGAAATTGCTATCGCGCCGCTTTAGCCAGAGACAGGAACGCTATCCTTACTCTGTACTGTAGGGAAAGTATTTATAGATGGTTTTTTCTAATACACCGATCACATTCGCTATCTGAAGACACGTAGCCCCTGTCGCCAATATCGCCTCAGCCTGGCAGATCATATCGGGCGTCATGAGCCGCTTGCGCACACCGATGCGTCCTTGCAACCGTTCAGCATCAAGGCCAGCCCGCGTGCGTTCAACGATCAGCTCACGCTCCATCTCAGCCAACGCACTCATCACATGAAAGAAAAATCGGCCTGCTGGCGTGGAAGTATCAATACTGTCCGTCAGCCGATGAAAGTGAATACTCTTTGCTTGTAATGTGGATACCAGCCAAACCGCGCACGTTGCACAGGCGTAGACATCGCTGCTGACAAAAACCATATCCGATTATCCACAGATGATTTTTGCCATCTGTTTTAGTTTTTGATGGTCTTGCTGTTGCCCAATGGATTCGTTGCTGGCTGAAACCAAGCCGCCAGTTCCAGAATATCTTTTTCGTTCAGCGTCCCTGCGGTATAGCGCAGTAAGAGCCACGCCTGGAGCCAGCTGTATTTCGCTTCCGCCAGTTCTCGCCGGGCGTTATACCAGTCCTGTTCGGCCAGCAGAATATCCAGATTGATACGTTCGCCGCCCGCCACGCTTAATCGCGTGGCATTGACCGCTTCTTGCGCCGACACAGCGGTCATTTGCCACGCCTTAATTTTCGCCGCCCCGTTGTTGTATAAGTTGTAGTACTTTTTCAATTCCGCCAGCGTTTGCTTGGTTTGGTCGTCCAGCTCCGCCTGACTCTGCTGATACTCCGCTGCGGCTTGCCGCATCGATGCCGAGACGGAGCCGCCAGAATAAAGCGGTACGTTCAGTTGTAAACCGATGCTCTGCGTGTCGTATTTCTGGTTGTAGTTGTATTCACTTTCCGAACGGCTATTGCGCGACGATGCCACCAGCGACAGCGTGGGTAAATGCCCGGCCCGGCTGCGTTCAATTTCATAACGACTGACTGCCAGCCCCTCGCGCTGCGTCGCCAGTTTGGCATTATGCTGCACAGCCAGATCGCGCCACTGCGCCAGCGTCTGCTTGCCTGACTCCGCAGACGGTAGTTGAGTCAGCGTCAGAGGATACAGCGCGGTAATATCCAGCGCGGTACCCGTCATATTTTCCAGATCGGTAATCGCGGCATCCAGATTGTCCTGCTGCTCAATCCGCTGTGCTTCCACTAGCGTAAAGCGCGCTTCCGTTTCTCGCACATCCGTTAGCGTCCCTTCGCCCGCCAGCAAGAGACGTTTATTCAGCGCCAACTGCTCCTGATACGCACGCTGTTGCGCATCCAGCAATTGCAGCTTTTCCTGCGCCAGCAGCGCACTACTCCACGCTTGATATAATCGCACCATCAGATCCTGACTGCGATCGCGAAAACGCTGATTGGCCATCAACGTGCGAGCAACGCCCTGCTGATAACGCGCCCAGGCCGCATAGTCCAGCAGCGGTTGGCGCAGTGATAACGTGGATGTGTAGCTGTTGTAATCACGTTTTAGCGTGTTATCGGTGAAGCTATCCGTTTGGGTGACTTTGGAATGACTGCGATTAGTGCTATAGCCATACTGGAGATTGGGAAGCAAATTGGCGCGCCCAATGTTTTCTTCTTCCTGACCCGCTACCCGCTCAAATCCCGCCGCACGAAACTGAGCATCGTTACGCAGCGCCAACTCCCAGGCATCAAGCAGTCCTAATGCGTTGGCGCCCGAAGAAATCAGCCCAAACAGCACGATTATCGCGATCCTTTGCATGATTACTCTTCCGTTAAGGCCAGATGCAGGCGATCCATTAAAGGCTTAAATAGATAATTGACGAACGAGCGCTCCCCAGTACGCACAAACCCTTGTACTGGCATACCGGGTTTAATCTCCAACCCTTCCAGCGCACGTTTGCCTGCGTCATCCACCATAACGCGCAGGCTGTAATAAGGAGAACCGTCTCGCTCATCCAGCAGGCGGTCGGCGGACAACAGCTCGACCGTTCCCGCTACACGCGGCGTCGTGCTTTGGTTAAACGCAACGAATTGCAGCTCGACGGGTAGCCCCGGCCAAACCTTATCCACCAGTTCAACAGGAAGACGCGCGTCCACCAACAACGGCTGATCGTCCGGCACGATCTCCAGAAGCGTCTGCCCCGGAGCAATCACACCGCCTTCCGTAAATACTTTCAACCCGACCACCGTACCGGAAACAGGCGCGCGCATCTGGATATTCGCCAAATTGAAATCGGCTTTTTCCTTCTTACTGCCCACATCGCTCAGCAGCGCCTGTACCTCAGCCAGCTCGCTGTTCACCTCTTTGTCGTATTCCTGCTGACGCTGGGCAATCAACAGCGTTTGTTGCTCAATATCACGGCGGCTACGATTGATATCCCCCGCCAATTGGGCGATATCGCCGTTAAGCTGCGCCAGCAAGCGTTCGTTCTCCAGCATCTTATTACGCGGTACATAGTTTTCCGCGGCCAGTGAACGCAGCCCTTGCAACTGTTGCTCCAGAGTTTCTCGTTGCTTCTGCTTGCTGGACATCACCTGACGTTGGGCGCTGAGTGACGCCTCCATACCGGCAATACTGGAGCGCATCCCTTCGGCTTCAAGCCTGAGCGACTGCTGACGGCTGCGCAATAAATCACGCTGCAATGCCGTAATCACGCTCATATCCGGCTTTTCCGCCAGAGGTTGTAGACGGGGCGTCATCACCATATCGCTCAGGCGCTGCTGCTCGGCCAGCAGTCGGCCCTCCCGAGCCACCAGTTGTAAATACTGACCATCCAGCCCTTCACTCGCCGAACGCGCATCGACCTCATTCAGCGTGAGCAGAATTTGACCGGCCTCAACCCTGTCTCCCTCTTTCACCTGGATTTTATCGACAATGCCGCCCTGATTGTGCTGCACAACCTTGCGATTACCAGAAATCACCACGCTGCCATTCACAGTCACGCCCTTATCCAATGGTGCAAACAGTGCCCACAGAAGAAAACCACCAAACCCGGCAAGCACCAGCAACCATCCCAGACGCACCGCGCGTTTTTCATCGCGCTGCGCCGTCTGGATCATCCTCTCTTCGCTTATTTCTGATGCGGACATGTCTTTCCCTGTTGTCATCATTCCATGTTACCGCTGGACAGCGGCAGAAGGTGTCATTTGTGCCTGATTGGCGGCACGACGTGGCTGTAGCTCGCTCAGAATATCGCGTGCAGGCCCAAAGCGTTGCTGTCTCCCCTGGTTAAGCACCAGAATCTTATGCGCCAACGTGGTTAATGCAGGACGATGCGTAATCAGTACCACTGTCGTCCCCCGATTCTGCAGATGCGAGATCGCCTGTGCCAGTGCCATTTCACCTTCGTTATCGAGGCTGGCGTTCGGCTCATCGAGCACCAGCAGGCAGGGGGTGCCATACACCGCACGCGCCAGAGCGATACGTTGCCGTTGCCCGCCCGACAGCCCGTTGCCGTCAGCGCCGAGCGGGGTGTCATATCCCTGCGGTTGGCTAAGAATCATGTCGTGAACGCCAGCCAGCTTCGCCGCCGCCACAATTTTTTCCGCATCGGGCTCGCCAAAGCGGGAAATATTCTCCGCCAGCGTGCCCTTAAAGAGCTGCACATCCTGCGGCAGATAGCCCATTGCTGGACCAAACGCTGTTTTATCTACCTGGCTGAGATCGGCGCCATCCAGTCGAATCTTGCCACGTGTCGGGATTTGCGTTGCCACCAGCAGACGTGCCAGTGTCGATTTCCCCGAACCGGATGCGCCCAAAATCGCCAGCGTTTCCCCCGCTTGAAGCGAGAAATGGATGTCTTGCAATCTGTTCGCCCCTTGCGGCGTCTGCAACAATATATTTTCGACGCTGAGCTGACCAACGGGTGCGGGCAACGCCATCGGTGCCGCTTTGGGCGGATAAGCTGCCATGATACGACTCAGCCGGTGCCAGGCCTGACGGGCGCTGCTTAACGGTTTCCAGATACCAATAAATTGATCAATAGGGCTCAGCACCCGCCCGACAAGAATTGACCCAGCAATCATCATTCCCGGCGTAATTTCGCCCTTAATCGCGAGCATGGCACCCATGCCAAGCATCAGAGATTGCAGAAAAACGCGTGCATGTTTTGATGCCGCGCCGACAACCGCAGCCCGTTCACTCGCCAGGTTTTGCAGCGTAATAAAGCGGTAGTGTTGCCCCAGCCAGCGCCGTCGTAAATTCGGCAGCATGCCCATCGATTCGATAACTTCCGCATTGCGCAGTTGCGTATCCGCAAGATGGGTCGCCTGTAGCGCTTCACGGTTAGCCTCTTCCAAAGGCGACGTGGTGAGATATTGATTCAGCCACGCCAACAGCACCAGCACCACCGTTCCCCCAACTGCCAACAGACCGAGAACCGGATGAATCAGGAACAACACTAATAAAAAGAAAGGAAACCAGGGAATATCGAAAAAGGCAAACAGTGAGTTGCCCGTAATAAACTGCCGCAAGAGCGTGAGGTCGTTCAGCGCCTGACCCGCTTTGGCCTCACCAGCTTCCAGATTGCGTTCAAACGCGGCGTTGAACACCTGTTGATTCAGTTGTAGATCGATCCGGGTCCCAAGTCTGACCACAACCAGGCTGCGCACCCATTCGAGTGCCGCCATGAATACCCCCAGCCCAGCAATCAGCAGGGTGAGCATCAGCAGCGTGGTGCCATTCCCCGACGCCAGTACGCGATCATAAACCTGAAGCATATAAATAGAAGGCGACAGCATCAGTAGATTAACGATGGCGCTGAAAATCCCAATGCTCCAAAAGCTGCGCCGGAAAGGACGCAGTATACTCAACAACGAACGTTCCTTATTTGCTAGCTGACTCACTGCGTTTGCCTCTCCTGTCAGGGCTGTTTATGCAACGTTCGTGTACTGCCATCAGGCAATGTCAGCGTATAGCCCTCTTTTTCCTTGCTAAACAATGCGACGGACTGACCCTGCTCTTTCGTCAGCGTGATACCGTCCGGCGTCGGCCGCCATCCGGCGGGCACATCCGGCAGCAGCGCTTTTAAACACTGTACATCACCCTCAAGGCGCCAGGTGTTATCCACTAACGACGCATTGTGCAGCACCACCTCGCACTGCTGTTCGCCGCCACGCAATTGCCATACGCCGCTTAGCTCACTTGCTGAAGGCAATTTCAGACTACTTGCCATACATCCTCCGCTTATTGCACTTAACAACGCCGCGATGATTAATTTTTTCATAGTGGCCTCTGGTTGCTAACAGAAAAGGACGGGGGGTTTCCCCCGTCCTTGCTACACTACATCACACGATAAAATCAGTTGCCGTAGAAGGCTGACCAACAATCTGTACAACAAAGTCTGGTGTGGTCTGACCCGCAAAATTCAGCCACAGATTTGTGATATTGCTATCCGCATCCCAGTTAAGCAGGGCTTCACTGCCACCTCCGGTGAAAGCATCAACAAACTGCAAATCACCTTTTGGATTCAGCGCCGACAGATCGATTTTGTCGATGCCACGCTGGAAATCCGTGATCGTGTCAAAGCCTGACGTAAAGGAAGAATCGCTTGCGCTGGTGTAGGCGAAAGTATCTCTGCCCGCCCCACCGGTCAGTGTGTCTGCCCCGCCGTCGCCGTAAATGACATCATTCCCTGCACCACCCTGCAAAATATTATTTGCATCGTTACCCATGATCGTATCGTTGCCGGAACCGCCGATGGCGTTTTCGATGGTCACGCCGTGAGCAACGGAAACGTTACCTTTCAGGCCGCCGACATCAGAAAAACGACCTTCGTTCAGATCGATAATTTGATTATCTCTGTAGCCAGAGAAATCAAACGTATCGTTACCGCCCGCATCCCAGACGGAGAAGATCAGTTTTTGGCTATTGCTGTTGGTTGTATAGAAATCACGCCCCGTGTTGGAATTAAAACCGTATACCGAGTCACCGGTACGGGTGGTCATATTCGCGCCGTAAAGCAGTTGAATCGCAGAAATATCATCGATCAGTGGGCCAGCAGCATAATGCCCCTGGAAATCGCCTCCGGTATTTTGCTCGCTCCAGTAGCTCATCAGGCTATATTGGCGCGTATCTTCCGCATAGGTCACATCGCGGTAGCTCGGATTACCTTCGCCTGCATTGTAATCACCTGGGTGATTCAGGCCCAGCGCATGGCCGATTTCATGTGTCAGCGTCTGGCGACCGTATTCCATGGTATCCGGGCTACGAATGTTATCAACGTTGTAGTTATACCAAGTGCTACCTGCCGCAGAGTAGTTACCCGGCATATAGCCATAGGCTTGAGTATCGTTATCAATCCGACCGCTTGAATCACGGGTATAGTTACCAAACGTGATGGTGGCTTTCTGGCTGTCGGGATTCACCTCGGTGAACGTCAGGTTAGCAACGTCGGCCCACGATTGCAGAGACAGTTTAGCCTGCTGAATCTGAGCATCGTTAAATTTCACAAACCCCTGATCGCCTGAAGGGATAGAACTCACGTTCTGTAAGAATGAGTAGGTCAAATCCGCAGATTTACCAAATACATTGGTGCCGTTCCACGTCAGACCGTCGCGAACAATTTGCCAGCCAGCCTCTTCGCTGGTGAAAGAAGGTTTACCCTTCAATACCACGTCACCGCCACGAACATGGTTGTAAAACAGCGGGGCAACATCGCTTAATCCCGTACCCGTCGCATCCAATGCGGAGGTTACGGTGTCTTCATCTTGTAAATCTCGTAAAGCCATCTTTTCTTCTCCATAAGTCTGATCGGGATGATCAGAATCCTAAATCCCTTCATGCAATGGCTATATTGCATGTACCGCGTGTGGTCGCGGACTAATCGTCTCCTGGATAGATAACGCTCACGAAAAAATATTTATATAAAAATTCATATAAATAAAAATTATCTCTATAAGGAAATAATTAAGAAAGAAAGCCAATTATTTTCGTTATTATCAAATGATAAATAATAAGACAGTGGTGACTATTTTTTATTGTTGGTACAGATATGAACAGTAAGAAGGATGGATGCCAAACGGCATTCGTTTTTGAAAAGGAAGGCGTTTTTATTAACTGCGTTAATTCTCATCGTGATACCTATCCATGGTTGATAAAAATTGCGCCGAGCAATGACACTCTTTGTCATACGTATTAACGGCATCCTTGCTGCCCGGCGACAAATCTAACAAATCAGAATAAAAAAATATAGCGTTAAATAGGGATTAATTACGCCTTTGTTCAGCGAACGGATAGACAGGCGTTTGTTATGGCATATCCCGCTGTTCGATCGGAAAGACGGGTAGCGCTGCCAACAGCTGTGCACCATAGCCTTTGGTCAACAGACGACGATCGTAAATAACGATTTCACCAAAGCAGTCATGGCTGCGAATAAGACGTCCAACCTGCTGGATGAGGTTAAACGAGGCGCTGGGCAAACTCTGTACGATAAACGGATGCCGTTTGAGGCTTTTTAGCCACTCACCTTCTGTCAGAATCACCGGGCTATCGATGGGCGGAAACGCGATTTTGTGGATATGCACCTGAGACAGGAGTTCCCCTTTGAGATCTAATCCCTCAGCAAAGGACTGTAAACCAATCAGCACGCTAGTCTGGCCTTCCTGTACCCGCTGACGATGCAGTTCAACCAGCCTGTAGCGTGGCTTATCTCCCTGAACCAGCAGCATCAGGCGTAAATCGGTAACCTGCGTCAGAAAAAGCTGCATGGCGCGCTGGCTGGTAAACAGCATCAGCATGCCTTTATGCTTCTCCTGCTTTAGCTCCGCTCGGAAAAACTTCGCCATTTCAGCAATATGCTGCGCTTCAGACTCCATCAGCGGTTCATGACGCATTTTGGGAATGACCAACCGCCCCTGCTCACGGTGGTTGAACGGCGAATCCAGCGCGATAAACGTGTCTCCCTCTTCCTCAACGAGACCAGACAGTTCCTGAATGCGCGCAAAGCTGTTCAGCGAACGTAGCGTCGCCGAGGTCACCACGACGTGCGATACCTTACTCCACAGCAGCCTTTCGAGCTGATCGCAGACGCGAATCCCCGCGCAGTGCAGGTGAAGATGCGGCTGGTTATCACGCATTTCCCGCGTGATCCATTTGGAAACTGGCGCATTTGAGGATGTTTCCATCGCCGCCAGCCGCCACAGTTTACTCATAGACTCAAGGTAGCCCTGCTGGCGGCTCATTTTCAGCAAAGCGTGATAGACCCGCGCGACGTCATGCTTCCCGGTTTTCTCACTGAGATCGTTAAGCATATACTCCGCCAGCGCCCGCAGCGTATCTGTCAGCTTGAATAACCGCACACAGAGTTCACGCATTTCATCCGGCATTTTGCCCATCGTAAAGCGGTACTCGGTTTCCTGCCCGTCATGCGAAAGAAACAGCCCGCACATTTGTGAAAAAGACAGCGCGCACTCGCGAATCTCCTCGCAGTGGCTGGTTAACCGTTCGCTGTTAGCGAGTCGAGGCGGCGATTTAGGGGCAAACTGCGCCATACATTGCCCGATAAGCTGCACCAGTTGTTCCAACTGCGCCATCATATAAGCGGGATGAATATCGCCGGACATCTCCAGCGTATCACGGGCAACGTCGGGAATATGGTGTCCTTCATCAAGCACCAGCAGGAGATTTTTAGGAGGAGGAAGCACCGACTCGCTTTCCATCGCCGCCATCACCAGTGCATGGTTGGTGACAACCACATCGGCCTGTTCGATCTCACGCCGTGCGATGAAGAACGGGCACTCACGATAGTAATGGCAGTTGTGCGCGAGACAGTTCGCTTTGTCGGTACTCAGCTTCTGCCACAGGCTATCGTCAATCGTATCCTGATAATGGTCGCGCAGTCCGTCCCAGGCGTAACCTTGCAACGCCTTTTCGAGCCGTACACAGGTACGCTTTTCCTCCTTGCTGGCGGACATCAGTTCATCATCCAGAAAGAGCGGTAAATCCCCCTGCGCATCGGGATCGGTTGCCAGCATCGCCAGATTGCGCGGGCAAATATAACGACGACGGCCAAATGCGGCGGTAAATTTCAGTTCGGGAATAAACTTCTGCAATAGTGGCAAATCTTTGCTGTAAATCTGATCCTGCAATGCCACATTCGCCGTGCTGACCACCAGCGTTTTATCCTCCGCACGCCCCACCGCAATACCCGGGATCAGATAAGAAAGCGTTTTCCCGACGCCGGTCGGCGCTTCAATAACCAGATGGCGCGGGTAATCGCCCGCCAGCGTTTTCGCCACTTCGGCAATCATCTGTCGCTGGGGAACGCGGGAAATAAAATCCGGGATTTGCGCTTGCAGGGCCTTATACCATTGACCAATCTGCAATTTTATTGCGGGGGACAGCGTCATGCATACTCTGTATCTGTGTAATCTGGCCGCCATTGTCCCACAGACGCCCGGCGACGTCAGCCGATATCACCGCCCATTCCAACCTCGACAATCTTCCGCCTAACGATTAGGGTAAGTTATTCTTTTTACCAGACACATATGTTTATCAAACACGACCTTTATCGCGAGCGGTAAACGCTATTTTCGTAAACAATAGCTTCGGTAAATTATGTCCTCAGTCCATGCCATTGACCAATCGTACTGGTTTTCACCACAATTACCGCATGTTGAAAGCCGCAGCACGCGCAACAGCAGTCATACCTATAAAACACACAGCCATACGCAATTTTCGATTGGGGCAATAGAACACGGCGAAACGCTGTGTCATTACCGCAACGACACTCACCACTTACAGATTGGCGATCTGATCTTTATCGATCCCCAACAGCCGCACAGTTGTAATCCACTATCGGGCAAAACGCGTAGTTATCACATGCTGTATCTGGATACCGACTGGTGCCTCAATCAAATCGCTGATCAGTGTGGTTATCAGGTGGATACCCTGCGTTGCAACTGCGTCGTCTTACGCGATCCCGAATGGTTTATACATTATCAGCACATCATTGCCCTGCTGTATCGTGGAGACATCACGGCGGCAGATAACCAGCTCAAAGCGATGCTGGCGCCCATCTGGCAACAATATTGCCTGCCCGCGCCATCCTGTTTGCCAGCATTACCGCATCAGGCGTCGCAAACCACGACACGCCATGTACGCGAACGTCTGCTGAATAATTTGCAAGAAGCGCCCTCACTGGAAACGCTGGCGGAGGAGCTAAGCCTGAGACGTGAAACCATCGTGCGACAGTTTCGTCACGATACCGGCATTACGCCGATGGCGTTCCTGAATAATGCCCGTATTGAGTATGCCAAATCGCTGCTGAAACAAGGCACCCCGCTGGTTGATGCCAGCTATCAAAGCGGCTTCTGCGATCAAAGCCATTTCCACAAAATATTTGTGCAATACACCGCCGCGACGCCGGGTCAGTACGCGCGATCAATATTTGACAATAAATAGCGGGATGCCTTGTCTAGACTGGCCTCGATTATTTATTGAGGTCAGATATACCATGTTCACCAATGCCACGTTTATCAATACTCTTTTTTCTGCTGAGGCTCTCTTTCCTACTCACTTTCCCGCTCTGGCGCTGGCGCATTTTGTGGCGCTACTGAGTCCGGGCCCAGACTTCTTTCTGCTGACAGCTTACGCCATTCGTCACCGGCTGCGTGGCAGCGCGGGAATTTGTCTGGGGATCGCGCTGGGTAACGGCATCTACATTCTGCTGGCGGCGATCGGCTGGGCAGGCATTCAACATTCGCCCACACTGTTTACGCTCATTGAGTTAGGGGGTGCGGTTTATCTGCTCTGGGTTGGCTATCAGTTACTAAAAAGCCGTTCTGTGCCATCGCTACAGGCAGAACAACAGTCCGACCGCTGCCCGACGCTGCGTAAACAAATTCAGTTGGGGCTCGGCTCGGCGCTCTTGAATCCCAAAAACATGCTGTTCTACATCAGTCTGATGACCAGTATTCTTGGGAAAAATGTGACACCCACGCAGCAATTCGTCAGCGGTAGCTGGATGTTTTCTGTCGTTCTGGTGTGGGATCTGCTGATCGCCGCGCTGATCGCTCATCCGTTGATTCAGCAACGTTTAACTCGCTGGCTTAACCCGATTGAACGCGGCGCTGGCGTCATTCTGCTGTGTTTCGGTCTGCTACTTTTATTTCGCTAATCAGAAGTAAGGGGCGTTTCGACCTTGTTTCACGGGGGGAAGGCTTTATAATTCGGAGCAATTAACAAAAGGATAACCTGATGACTCTTCAAAAAATCGGTATTATCGGTCTCTTCGCCCTGCTTGCCTTAGGTGGCATCTCCGGCATGATGCTGGTGGGTTACATTATTATCGTGCACTCAGGCTGAAGCATTCGACTCCCAGAGTTACCTCTATCCCTACGGCACGAAGGCCCAAACAGTGTCACACGGAAAGGCGGCAATTAACGCGGTGGTTTAGCTAACACGACCGTTCTGACTAACGTGATTGCTCAGACTGAAACGTCTGCCAGTACTCAGGAATACGCGCGAAGGTCAGTTGGAACCAGGCTGTAAACTGTTCGGGCGTCGCCGTCATCCGCTGTGCAATGTCGTCCATTGCTTGGTATTCATAGCTCGATACTTCATCAGGATTTATCTGCGGAAGGTCATCTGTCACGCCAAAATACACATGCCCCAGTTCATGCTCAATCAGCCCGTTATCCAGCGGCAGGCGATAGGTCAACGTGAACATCGGCGTTAGCGCACAGCGTAATCCCATTTCTTCATACAAACGGCGGTGTGCCGCCTGTAATGTCTCTTCACCGGGCGCAGGATGGCTACAACAGGTATTGCTCCATAAACCGCCGCTGTGGTATTTCTCTTTCGCCCGCTGCTGCAATAACAGTTGCTGGCGAGAGTTGAAAATATAGACGGTGATCGCACGATGTAATACGCCCTGTACATGCGCTTCCTGCTTTTCCATTACCCCCGTTGGCTTGTCACTTTCATCAACAAGAACCACCTCAGTCAACGGCATACCTTTCTCCTGCAATACCATACTCTCCCGCAATCACTCTGTATTACGATAATCACAATTCGTGTTAACTCGCCGCCGGCACCTGCTCCCGGCAGCGAGACAAACATCATTATAGCAGGGTAAAGCTCTCGCTCTTCACACGCTGTGAATCCAGACCAATCATCACGTCGAACTTGCCGGGTTCCACCACCTGCTGCATGCGGGCATTGTAGAACTTCAGCGCATCCTTATCGAGCGTGAAGGTGGCCGTGCGGGACTCTCCAGGCTGGAGCATCACTTTCTCAAAACCACGCAGCTCTTTCACCGGACGGCTGATGGAAGCCACCACATCGTGCACGTACAGTTGCACAACCGTTTCCCCTGCACGGCTGCCGGTATTTTTCACCGTCACGCTGGCGTTGATCGTCCCGTTACGCTTCATGGTCTGGCTGGACAAACGCACGTCCGACACGCTAAACGTGGTATAGCTCAGTCCGTAACCGAACGGATAGAGCGGCCCATTGGCTTCATCGTAGTAGTGAGACGTATACTTGCCTGGATTTTCCGGCGTGTAAGGACGGCCTGACGGCAGGTGATTGTAATAAATCGGGATTTGGCCGACGGAACGCGGGAAGGACATCGGCAGCTTGCCAGACGGGTTATAATCGCCAAACAGCACATCAGCGATCGCATTGCCGCCTTCCGTGCCGCTGAACCAGGTTTCCAGTAACGCATCGGCCTGCTGATCTTCACGCACCAGCGCCAGAGGACGTCCGTTCATCAGCACCAGAACCAACGGTTTACCCGTGGCTTTCAGCGCGGCGATCAGGTCACGCTGGCTTTGCGGCAGATCGATGTTCGAGCGGCTGGAGGCTTCATGCGCCATCCCGGCGGCCTCGCCGACGACAGCAACCACGACATCCGCCTTCTTCGCCGCATCAACGGCTTCGTCGATCATCACCTGCGGCGGACGTTTATCGACCTGCACCACATCTTCATATTGATTCAGGAAGTCGATAATGCCATTGTGATTACTGACGTTAGCCCCTTTGGCATAGAGAATGGTGGCCTTATCGCCGACAGCATTCTTCAGCCCCTGATAAACGGTAATCGTCTGTTTCGTTACGCCCGCAGCAGACCAGCTTCCCATCGTATCGCGCTGGCTGTCAGCCAGTGGCCCAACGACGGCAATCGTGCCTTGCTTTTTAAGCGGCAGCGTTTGCAGACGGTTTTTCAACAGCACCAGACTTTTACGCGCCACATCACGCGCATCAACACGGTGTAAACGGCTTTCTGCATTGGTATCCACCGGGTCGGAGCCTACGGGTCCCAAATGACGATAGGGATCTTCAAACAGCCCCATATCATATTTTACGTTCAGCACCTGACGGCAGGCATCATCGATCTCCTGCACACTCACCGCTCCGCTTTTCACCAGCTCAGGCAGGTAACGCACGAAATATTCGTCGCTCATGCTCATGCCAATACCGGATTTCACCGCCAGGCGCGATGCATCACGCGGATCGCTGGCCACGCCATGCTTAATCAGCTCTTTAATCGCACCGTGATCGGTAATCGTGATGCCTTTGAAATTCCACTGATCGCGCAGAACCTCTTTCAGCAGCCAACTGTTTGACGTCGCTGGTGTACCGTTGATGGAGTTCAGCGCCACCATCACGCCGCTGCTGCCCGCGTCGATTGCCGCTTTGTAAGGCGGCATATAGTCCTGAAACATGCGCTGAGGACTCATGTCCACCGTATTATAGTCGCGCCCACCTTCTACCGCACCATAGAGCGCGTAGTGTTTTACGCTGGTCATCAGCGAGTGGCGTCCGGTGACGTCATCGCCCTGAAAGGCTTTCACCACCACACCAGCAATCTTGCTGGTCAACCAGGTATCCTCGCCGAAACCTTCCGAGACGCGGCCCCAGCGCGGATCGCGAGTGATATCCACCATCGGCGCCCAGGTCATGTTCAGGCCATCTTCCGTCGCTTCATAAGCCGCCACGCGTGCGCTTTTCTCAATCGCAGCCATATCCCAACTGGAAGCCAGACCTAATGCAATAGGGAAAATGGTCCGCTGACCGTGTACGACATCGTAGGCAAAAAATAGCGGAATCTTCAGGCGGCTGAGCTGCATGACCTGATCCTGCATCGCACGAATGTCTGGACGAGTTACCGTATTAAAAATCGCGCCAACCTGGCCGTTTCTGATCATTTCCTGAATGGCTTCTTTGGGGTTATCCGTCCCGACGCTGATCAGTCGGAGCTGACCGATCTTCTCTTCCAACGTCATTTTCTTCAGCAGGTCCGTGACAAACGCATCGCGTTGCTGATATGAAGGTGATATTGATGCCGGCGCAGACGTCAACTCTTGCGCAAACGCCGGATTACAAGCAAGTCCAATTGCTATAGTCAGTGAAGTAAGCCATTTCATTCGTTATAAAGACCCAGTCAATCCAGGCATCAGAATAGAATAAGACTCTGAAGCACAAGACAGGTTGAAGATTCCGACGGTCACATCCCTTCTCTGACAAGGCGTAAAGACACCTTCTCCTGCCTTAAGCAAATAAGGCTTCCCGATAATGGTTGCCGCACCGACGCACTCAAATGCACAGCGCGTAATATAGTGCATTTATTGAGATTTCATTTAATAAAAACTGCAAGAATAATGCCAGACGATACGCAAAACGAACATTTTGCCTGAGCATCGATGGGGAAATGTGGACAGCATGAAGGCGCATGAAGCGAACAACAATCGCCACATGAGCCTGTAGGAAGATTAACGCCGCGGTGATTGCAAACGCAAAGCCCGATCGAGCGCCCCAACCAGCCAGTCAATATCGTGCTCCTGAAACGCCAGCGGCGGACGCAGCTTCAGCACATTCCCATGTGGCCCGGCAACCGATGTGAGCACGCGTTCGGCTCGAAGTAGTTCAACCACGTCCAGCGCCAGTGCTTTATCCGGCATTTTTGTTTCTCGATCGCTGACTAGCTCAAAGCCGATAAATAGCCCCGCGCCGCGCACATCACCGATACACGCATGGCGATCGGAAAGCCGCGCCAGCTCACGCTGCAATTTTTCCCCGACACGGCGGCTATGTTCTTGCAAACCTTCCTCACGAATAACGCGTAATACCGCCTGCGCGGCGGCGATCGATACCGGATTCCCACCAAAGGTATTAAAATAAGGAATTTCATCGCTGAATGCCGCCAACACATCGGCTTTTGCCAACAGCGCCGACACCGGTATGCCGTTGCCCATGGGTTTACCCAACGTGACGACATCCGGCACAATGCCATGCCGACCAAATCCCCAAAAATGCTCGCCCGTGCGGGCAAACCCAGGCTGTACCTCATCGGCAATGAAAATTCCCCCATTCGCGTGCACCACATCAATGGCCGGTTTCAGGTAGCCAGCCGGTCCCGGTAAGACACCATCCGAGGAAAAAATGGAATCAGCCAGAAAGCCGGCAAATTTGATACCGTTCGCGGCCATGTCATCAATTTGCCCTTGAATTTGCTGTGCAAACCACCCCCCCAGATCCGGCGCATTGACCCGATAGCGGTCAGGCGCGGGCACAAGACGGGTTGTCGCAGCCAGAGGCTGTCCGCTCCCGAGAGCCGGTGATGCACCGGAGGTGAGTTCACTGGTCCCGTGATAGGCCTCGCGGCTCACAATAATCCCTGTCCCACCGCTGTAGGCGCGCGCTACGCGAATCGCCAGATCGTTGGCCTCCGACCCGGTACACATATACATCGCCTTGTTAATAGCCGCAGGTACCGTGCTGAGGATATCCGTAGAGTAATCCAGAATACGCTCGTGCAAATAACGGGTATGCGTGTTGAGCAGGCGCATTTGTTCGTTAACGGCTTCAATGACCGCAGGGTGACAGTGTCCAATACTGGCGACATTGTTGTAGACATCCAAATACTTATGCCCGCTGGCATCCCACAGGTATTGCCCTTCACCACGAACCAGATGTACCGGATTGCGGTAGAACAACCGATAGGAATCCCCTAACACCTGAGTACGCTTATTCGTCAGCCTGCGTGTGTCCTCATCCAGCGCATCCGCATGTTCAGCGCGAAAGCTATTGGTATCCATGATGGTTGAGCGTGTCGCCATAATCACTCCTACATAAGGTGGTGGCACGACTGCGTCACACAGGGATAAAACGCATCGTGCAGGTTCAGATGACACTCACCCTACACCAAAAGCAACAAAATACACAAATACAAAAAAATGCACTTTTTTGATGCACAGAAATGCCAAAAAAGTGCAATAAATCTGTCACATAAAATCATGCACGACGCCACGCAGCCGCTATGGGATTGACACACGTGTAGGGAAAATATCTAACCTATTTATTTATATAAATATTTTAACAAGCATTTCGCTCAAATCAGGAAATGGCACGATTAATGCTAAAACCCCAGACCACTCGCAACAAACACAAAAATACACAGAATGCGTTACGCACCGTTCAACGCGAGAGGAGTACTGATGCCAACCTTTTCCACAACCGTAGGGGAACGTTTATGAACCGATTTTCATTGCGCCGCACCAGTCTGATCGCCACCCTCACCTGTGCCACATTGGCTAGCGCTGTCGCACAAGCAGGCACCATCACGGTCTATACCTCACTGGAAGAAGATGAGATCAAAGATTACGTCGCACAGGCCAAAAAAGACTTACCCGACCTGACAATCAACGTACTGCGCTTGTCCACTGGCGATCTCGGCCCACGGATTCTGGCGGAATCCAAGAATCCGCAACATGACGTCATTTGGGGATGGGCCGTTACCAGCGTGATGGATCCACGCTTGTCTGCATTATTGGAGCCCTACGATGCCAAAGGGAGCGATAGCCTTGCAGCCACCTACCGCGCCCCAGATCACAAATGGTTTGCGGCAACCGGCTATATGGCCGCCTTTTGCGTCAATACCGAAGCGTTAAAAGCGAAAAATCTCCCTGTTCCCGCATCCTGGCAGGATCTGACCAACCCGATCTATAAAGGGGAAATCGTGATGCCCAATCCGGTTTCCTCCGGCACCGGCTACTTGCAAATCGCCGCGCTGCTGCAATCTAAAGGGGCGCAAAATGGCTGGGCATTCCTGAAGTCTCTGGATGGCAACATCGCCCAATACACCAAGTCAGGTTCACGTCCGTGCAAAGCGGCGCGTACGGGGGAATATGCGATTGGCGTATCGCTGGCTTTCGCCGCCATGCAGTCAATTGAAGAAGGCTACCCCGTCAAGATGGTGATCCCAAACGATGGTGCCGGCTATGAATTAGAAGCCTCCGCCCTGATGGCGGCAGCCAAAAACAAGCCCGATGCGAAACGCTTTCTTGACTGGACGCTCTCCAGCCATGCCGCCACGCTCTACACCAAATATAAAGAGATCGTGACAATACCTGGTGTTGAACAGTCAAAAGCCGCGCAAGTGGCTGGCCTGCCCGCCGATCTCACACACGTACTCTATCCCGTGGACTTCACCAAAAGCGCCAACGATCGTGACGCCACACTGGCAACCTGGCAAAAAACCATCGGCCGCTAGTGGTCTGTATTCGCTGTAGAGGCTTCCGCACAGCGCATTCCAACTGCGCGGAAGCCGTCATTAAGAGGTCGCATTCATGGCATTGGTTATTCAAAATCTTTATAAAAGCTTTGAGGGTTATGTCGCTCTCGACCGTATCAATTTGTCGATTGAAAATGCCGAATTTGTCTGCCTTCTTGGGCCAAGTGGCTGTGGTAAAACGACATTGCTACGCATCATTGCCGGATTGCTAAGCTGTGATGGGGGGAAAATCACGCTGGACGACCGCGATCTGGTCAACGTGCCCGCGAAAGAACGAGGTTTTGGCATCGTATTTCAGTCTTATTCACTCTTTCCCCACATGACGATTGCACAAAATATTGGCTACGGTCTCAAAATTCGCCAGACCCCGACAGAGGAAATTGCCGCACGCGTCAGCGATCTACTGGACACCGTGCGCCTGAGCGGGTTCGGCGATCGCTACCCGAATCAGCTTTCGGGAGGGCAACAGCAGCGTGTTGCGATTGCCCGCGCACTGGCGGTCAACCCCTCCTTGCTCTTGCTGGATGAACCGCTTTCGGCACTGGATGCACGCGTGCGTGCCGGACTGCGTCAGGAACTGCGTGACGTGCAACAACATCTTGGCATTCCTACACTGATGGTCACGCACGATCAGGAAGAGGCAATGAGCATGGCGGATAAAATCATCTGCATGCACGGTGGACGTATTGTCCAGGAAGGCACACCACATGAACTCTATACCAGTCCACGCACACGCTTCGTTGCCGAATTCATGGGGCACAGCAATTTGCTGTCACGTGATGTCGTCACTGCGTGTATGCCCGAACTGCTTCCCTCAGCGCAAAATACTGTGCTACCAGAAGACGCAGAGCTGTTTATCCGCCCGGAACGCATCGCATTACATAAAGCAGAAGGCGCGGAAGGCCGGGTTATCAACACCAGTTTCCTCGGCAGCATTCAACGTGTTCAGGTGATATGGAAATCGCAGCCGCTCCTGGTCGAAACCAGCAGCGCCGTCAACTGGTCCTCAGGAGACCCCGTTCATCTCTCAATTCGCGCAGAAGACTGCACCTGGGTACAAGCATGAACCATTCACTTCTCCCTCCGCAAACGGCCAGTGACCGCTGGCTTTCACGCCTGTGTCTGTGGCTTCCTTTGCTGGCGCTGCTGATGTTTTTCGGCATACCGATGCTGAGTATCGCCTGGCACAGTCTGCTGGACGATCAAAACGGTACCGTTGGCTTATCCAACTATCTGGTGCTGATGGATTCACCCGGCATCTGGCGGGCAACGGCAAACAGTTTGTTATTAGGCATCGTCACCACATTGGTCACACTGTTACTGGGATTCATTGTTGCCTATGGTTTGGAGTGTACGGCGATGCCCGCAAAGCGTTTTATCGCTTTTGCGACCACGCTTCCTATACTCGCCCCTTCGCTGGTGTTGGGATTGGGGTTGATTTTTCTGCTGGGAAGAAATGGCATCATCGGCAATCTGCTAGGTGTACGATTGGATATTTACGGCTTTTGGGGATTGTTGATCGCCAACGTCCTGTACGCGCTGCCGCAGGCCATTCTGATCATTCGCACCACCCTGCGCCATAGCGATACCCGCCAGTATGAAGCCGCCAATGTGCTGGGTGCGTCCGACTGGCGACAGTTTCTGGATATTACCCTCCCCGGCCTGCGATACGGTCTGCTGAGCGCCACCTTTGTCGTCTTTACCATCACAATCACAGATTTTGGCAACGCGATTGTGATCGGCGGCAATTTCTCCGTACTCGCCACCGAGATTTACAGCCAGGTCAGCGGCCAGATGAAATTCGGCATGGGTGCGGTGGTGGGGATTTTACTCCTGCTGCCTGCGGCTGCCTCAATCTGGATAGAGCGCGACGCCGCAAGACGGCAAAAAGCGATTGGCACACATGCGACTATCCCGCATGTGCCACAGCCATTGCGCACTCGCGATATGTCGTTCTATCTGGCCACCATGACGATCGCCTTTGCCATTATCGCCGTCATTGGCACCGTCATTATCGCCAGCATGATACGCCTATGGCCGTACCGTCTGGATCTAACGCTTAAACATTATGATATCGATCTCGCAGGTGGCTACACTCCGCTGTGGACGTCGGTGTGGATTTCGGCGCTGGCGGCCATTGTTGGCACCGTGTTGCTATTCCTGCTCACTTTCGGCATTCATCGGCAACCGGGCAAAGTCGCCAACGCCGCCGCACTGCTCAGCGCGTTACCCGTTGCCGTTCCCGGTCTGGTATTAGGGTTGTCTTACGTGTTTACGTTCAATACGGCCGATCTTCCCTGGGGAATGCTGTATGGTTCGGCACTGCTGGTGGCACTATGCAATTATTATCACTACCACACGCAAGGCTACACCACGATGATGATGGGAATCCGTAACGTTCCACACGCGATGGAAGACGCCACCACGGTGTTAGGCGGCGGTGTGATGCGTATTTTACGTGATGTTTATCTGCCAGCTATGCGCGTCACACTGATTTCGGTCGCCATGTTTTTATTCATGCGTTCAATGGTTACACTATCGGCCGTGATTTTTTTGGTCACGCCGTCGTTGCCGTTAGGTGCCGTTACCGTGATGCGACTGGATGAAGCAGGCTTTACCTCACAGGCTGCCGCCTTTTCAACGTGTATTATGGGCATTGTCGCCATGACAGCCCTGCTTCTGCATCTTGTGACAGAGAAACGGCAAACGGTGTAGCCGGTGTCAGAACCTCAAAGAATGGAAAGCTATGTTAGAAGAAACACGGTTACATCGTATACAGGCGCTGCTCTCGACATTAAACCGGGTGAGCACCGAGAAAATCATTCAGCATCTTGGTGTGTCACGCGAAACCGTACGACGCGATATCGTGAAGCTGGAAGCCGCAGGCGCGTTACGCCGCGTTCACGGCGGGATTGTGGCACCGACACAAGAACCGGAACTGCCGCTGTCCGTTCGTAATACCGTGCGCGAAAAAGAAAAGCAGGCCATTGCCCGCACGGCCGTACAGCAGTTAAAAGCCGGGCAAACCCTGTTTATCGATGCGGGCAGCACGACGTCGCTGTTAGCCGATGAGTTGCTCTCCATGCCGGGCATGACGGTCATTACCAATAGCCTGACCGTGGCACAGAAACTCACCGCGACAGAATCGGTCGCACAGCATAGCGTGATATTGCTCGGTGGATACATGGGTGCCTCGGCACAGGCAACCAGCGGTGACATCACCATCAATGAACTACAGCGCTATCGCGCCGATGTCGCCCTCCTCTCTCCGGTGGGGGTGGAGGCCACTTCTGGCGCCAGCAGTTTTGCTCACCATGAAGCGGCTATTGCCAAAGCCATGGTGCAATATGCCCGAACGCGAATTATCCTCGCGGATCATAGCAAGATTGGCACCACCAGCCGCGTGGTCTATGCCACCATGCCGGAAATCGATATGATCGTGACCGACGTCGCCAGTGCGGACAACCCCGAGCTGGCGGTGCTACAGATGCATTGCCAACAGGTGATCATCGCCTGACCACGCACGATGAATCGTCTCGCCGACGGTTCATTGCCGCGTTTTTTTAGCCCCATAGCGGGCTCACTCACAACACGTAAGTAGAGTAGAAGGAGGATGATTTCCATCGCTTTTCGTGCTAATGCTAAGGCTTCTTCAGCACAAGGAGCATCAGACATGTATCAGTTGTATATCGCCAATAAGAACTATTCGTCTTGGTCACTGCGCCCCTGGGTGCTGTTGAAAACACTGTCGATTCCTTTCGAAGAGAAGCTGGTTGCTTTTGCCCCTGGCATGGCACAGCCGGCGTTTAGAGCCTTTTCGCCGACGGCAAAAGTCCCCTGCCTGATCGACGGCGAGACCACCGTCTGGGATTCATTGGCGATTACCGAATATCTGGCTGAACAGCATCCTGACGTCTGGCCTGCCGATGCCAAAACCCGTGCCTGGGCACGCTGTGCCGCGGCCGAAATGCATTCTGGTTTTACCGCCCTACGCAACATCTGTTCCATGAGCTGTGGCGTTCTCGTCAAAATGAACGAAATATCTCCCGCCCTCCGCAACGACATCAACCGCATCTGTGAACTCTGGCAGGAAGGGCTAACACGCTTTGGCGGGCCGTTTCTGGCAGGAAAACAGTTTTCTGCCGTGGATGCGTTCTTTGCACCGGTTGTCTTTCGCATCAAAACCTATCAGCTTCCCGTTTCACCAGAAGCCGCTGCCTATTGCAACCACCTATTAGCCGAGCCGGCCATGCAGCGTTGGCTACAGGACGCCTTAGCGGAAATCTGGCGTGAAGACGAGCATGAGGAAGACGTGAAAAAAGCGGGGGAAGTGATAGAAGATCTGCGCGCTCGCGCGTAACACCGTCGCACCCGGCGGCTCGTTCGGCCACCGTTGATAGCCTCTTCTAAAGCATCAGAAAGAAGGAAGGGTTATTCGGTTTCGATACTCGCCATGCTCTGCGGTTGGCGAGAAGCCAGCGATTTTTGTTTCTTATAGCTCAGCGCGGCGGCAGGCACCTCGCTGACCTTGCCGGTTTCCATCCACTTACGCAGGCGGTTAGCATCGGCAAAGTGCGTGTATTTACCGAATGCGTCCAGCACCACCAGCGCGACAGGCCGCTGATTAATGACCGTCCGCATCACCAGACAGTGTCCTGCCTGATTCGTGAAGCCCGTTTTGGTCAATTGGATGCTCCAGTCCGCTTTATAAACCAGATGATTCGTGTTTCTGAACGGCAGACTGTAAGTCGGATTAGAGAACGTCGCCGTTTTCTCCTGTGTCGTACTCAGTTGGCTCAGCAGCGGATATTGTTTGCTGGCGATCAGGAGTTTAGTGAGATCGCGGGCAGTCGAGACGTTATTGATGGACAACCCAGTCGGCTCGACATAGCGCGTGTGGGCCATACCTAGCGCACGAGCTTTGGCATTCATCGCATGGATAAACGCCTGATAGCCACCCGGATAATAGTGCGCCAGACTAGCTGCCGCCCGGTTTTCTGATGACATCAGTGCCAGCAGCAGCATGTCATGGCGGCTGATCTGACTATTCAGACGAACGCGCGAGTACACCCCTTTCATTTCTTTCGTCTGGCTGATATCGACAGAGATGATTTCATCCAGCGGTTGATTGGCATCCAGCACCACCAGCGCCGTCATCAATTTTGTCACCGAAGCAATCGGCACCACCACATCTGGATTACTGGAATACAGTATGTGATTATCGCGCAAATCCACCACCATCGCGCTACCGGAAGCAATTTCCTGATGCGCAGTGCCGGCGGAATACGTCGGCGCTTTCGCCACAGCCTGAGGCAACATCACAGCATGGGTTGACAGCATCAACAGGCCACAAAGAGAAAGCTTAAAATTTTTCGTCATTCTTCAATAACTTAAACAGTATTCTGTTAAATGAAAGGGATAGGCATCGGCATTATAATTTACCGCTCTTCCCCACGCACTCATGCAGCAGAAAAATCTTTGTGACAAATTTTGACAAACAGTTTAAGCAACCTTCTGTTTTTTATATCTTTATTCCGGATACGGTCTTATTTTGCGCATCTGGTTGATCAAACGCAGGCTGACGCCGCTAAATATCCCCGCAGTCATCCCACTTGCCGCACCGGACAACAGGCAGAACGTGAAGTCATGCGCCAATGCAGGAAACCGAGCCAACTGGACGGAAAAAGAGAAACGAAAACAAAACGTCAGCAGCATTAAACCCAGAGGCAACCACGAACCGGTGCGCTGAAAAACGCGTGATTCGGGCAGATAAGCGCCTGACGTCTTCCCCCACGCCCATCCGATGCCCAGCCCAACGATCAACGTCAGCAAAAATCCCCCTGCCGCTGCAAGCGGGAGCAGCGACGTATGAAAAATGGCACTAATCCCCCACACCATGAAAATGATTGGCACAACCAACATCCGTACCAGCGATTGCCGCCTCGGCTGGTTGGCTTTTATACCGGCATAAATCAGGTAACCCAAAACGGCCCACACCCAATAAGGCGTGTGACGCAGAATAATCAGCAGGTCTTCCACGGCAGTAGATTCCTTCCTCAACGGTGACAGTGACGATTACGGCGTGACTTTCGCCTGTTCCAGCGCCTGCTTCACCGCGTTAATCACACCCTGACTCGATAACGTTGCCCCCGTTACCGCATCCACCTGGTTAATGTCCTGCTTCTCAATAAGCTCCGGCACAATTTGATCCGTCGCGCTCAGCATCATTGCTTCGGTATCGCCGTGCTTCAGCACTTCAGCATTAGCGATCTTCCCGTCTTTAATGCTGACCGTGACCTCAACCTCTGCCGCCTTACCCTGCGCTTTTCCGATATAGTTGCCGTCTTTATATTGCGCCACATGGCTGCCATGAACGGACAGAGAAAAAGCCATCACTACCGTGGCCAACGCCGCCAAAATAGATTTTTTCATCATTTCCCCATGTGTAAATCCGAACACTAAAAACAACAATTCAACAACCAGAAAATAACAGTTAGTTAAAACCTAATAATTGATAATAGGATTTCGTTTCAATATTATCCAATGATAATTGAAGTCGTATCGCACACTCTATACACCTATCCCTGAGTGCTTTCAACTGGGTTTCATCATCGGTCATTACCGATATTTCTACGAAATAACCCAAGGACTCAATATAATCGAGCGTAATATGGAAGGCGTCTAAAAAGTAGATGCTGCGAATTTTATGAATTTCAAAAAGGGGCTGATACCCTAACGTTTGTAGCATGCTGTCGGTTTTTTCAAAATCTTCGACATTAACCGCTTCGCAGCGATCGACGCCCGGCCCTTTCACGATCCAGAGCTTAATCCCCGATGGCTCCATGCGGCGCACCCGCATTTTGATATTTTGCTGCCGCAGACGATTTTCTGCATCATCGTAATAAACATCGTGCTCTTTATTTTCAAAGACAAAGGCCTCAGGATGAAGGCTAAAAAGTGTATTCCTGAAAACGGCTATATCGTCAATGCGGAATTTAAGTTCAACTTCATATTTCCCTGTGAAATGTTCAACCATGTTCTTTCCCCTCACTGGACTCCCTGAAATAGCATTGAATATCCGCCATATAAAACAGCGTTTCATTACGCTGCCATACGGAAATTCAAGATAATAATGATTCAGTCATCCGCAAAATAGATCATACAGGTTACATAATATGGCTCAGTGGCCGTCCTCTTATCCTCCTTGATTCACACCTTACGTCCTGTCACAGGCTGTCACCGCGATAGCAATGCCGACCTTGATAATAAAACCGCATTATTACCTTACAACGTCAGATATCCTGAGCGCAATTTTCTGTCAGAGCATGCACATTGACGAATACCTTCGGATATTTCCCAACAAAAAATGCGGTCAGTGCCCTTACTGGACGCTGACCGCCGTTAATAGTAGCTGAGAAGGCAAAAACCGCTAGTTCTTCACGCAACAACCGCAGGTAATAGCAAAATCAGTGCAGAATCGAAGCCATGATGGTGCATAAACTCACGCAAAATCAGTAATCGAGCGGAGAAAGCGTTCTCAAGCGGAATGCCCTCCCAGGCAGCAGGACTCCCCAGCATCACGCGCTCCAGACGTTTAAATGTCCGCTCCAAATCATCTTGCGGCAGGCACCAGCCAGCCTCCTCTTCTTCTGCTCCCGAAATCTGTGCAATAGTGACCAAAGCAGGATCGAAAGCAAACAGAACTGAGTCCGCAGGGATGTCGTGGCGAATCCGCGTCACTTCATCCTCTACCGCCATGATCGCCAGTTCCATTTCGTCTGGCGTTGGGGGAAGATGCTTGAAAAACGTCGCCGCCGTTTTATCAAAACCGATGGTCAATTGCAGGGTTACCGACGGTTGTGATGCCGTCCCGCAGACAACCGTCGTCTGCTGTTCGCCAATGCACAGCACCGTTACCGGCACCTCCGGCGCGACGCGCTGTCTGGCAAGCGAGTACGCATGTTTCAGTTTCACATCATTTTCCATCACGGCATCCCCTTATTAAGTGCTGACTCTCATGCTGGCGGCAGCGTGCAATACCGGCAATATCAGCGGGCGTAGTTCGGCAGCCGCCGCCAATCAGGCACGCCCCTGCCGCTTGCCACTCAGGCAGACACGCCGTCAGCGAGCAGGCAGCATCGCGAGCGCTGCTCTAGGTTTTCGTTATCGCATCATACTGCTCACCGGAATTGGGATAAACCACCAACGGCAAATCCGTCAGCGAAGACGGGTGCGTCTTGTTCAATGATGGCCTTTCATTATAGCCGTCTAAACTTCCAGACAGATAAAGTGTTATACCGTCAACCAATTCGTAAAGTAAAGTGCAGGCCAGAGAGAGAACGAGGCAGTGCGTTAAATCTGAATAGCGTGATGAAAACACGCAGAGTGGAAAGGCAGAACATGAGAAAACGGTGAACCCTTACGGCTCACCAATCACACGTGCGATGTCCGCCGAGGTTTTCAAGGTACGGATTTCGCTGAATAACTCGGTGGCATCGTCATATTCTTTACGCAAATAGCCGAGCCACTGTTTGATGCGCGCGACGTGATACATTCCTGTGTCGCCCTGTTTTTCCAACCGCACATATTTTTGTAGTAGCAGCATAACCTCCGCCCACGGCATACGCGGTTCGTTATACTTAATCACACGGCTCAGGTTCGGCACATTCAGCGCACCTCGCCCCAGCATGATAGCATCGCAGCCGGTTGTCGCCATGCAATCCTGCGCACTCTGCCAGTCCCAGATTTCGCCGTTGGCGATGACCGGAATCCGCAGCCGCTGGCGGATTTCTCCTATCGCCTGCCAATTGATGCATTCCGCCTTGTACCCGTCCTCTTTGGTACGGCCATGCACGGCCAGCTCGCTTGCGCCCGCCTGCTGCACCGCATCGGCAATTTCAAACTGGCGATCGCCGGAATCCCAACCCAGCCGTATTTTCACGGTGACCGGCAGATGAGCTGGCACCGCCTCACGCATGGCTTTCGCGCCCTGATAAATCAGCTCAGGATCTTTCAACAACGTCGCACCGCCACCGCTGCCGTTCACCAGCTTCGACGGGCAACCGCAGTTGAGATCGACGCCATACGAACCTAGCTCAACTGCCCGCGCCGCGTTTTCCGCCAGCCACTGCGGATACTGCCCCAGCAATTGTACACGCACCAGCGTACCGGACGGCGTGCGGCTGGCATGATGTAACTCCGGGCAAAGGCGATAAAAGGACTTAACTGGCAGACACTGATCCACCACGCGTAGAAACTCGGTGATACACAGGTCATAATCATTTACTTCAGTCAGCAGTTCCCGCACTAATGAGTCGAGAACCCCTTCCATAGGGGCAAGCAAAACACGCATAACGTCACTCGGTAACCATTCGATCGTTAATCACAGCCATGATCAATAGGGCCAAAAAAGCTGGCAATGTTAGGAGGTATTGTACGGGGAACGCAACGGGAAAGATAATGCAGGACGGTCACAGAGGTTGCCTCTTGTGAGCATATCATCAATAATTCGTTACGGATTTGTGCAAATACCGTCCTAACGGACCACAACGAAGTGGCGATTTATTTATGTCGAATGTCAAAACTATGTCGAACGTCAAAACCACGTCGAACATCAAAACCGCCGCGCTGCAACGCCCACAGCTTGCTCTGCCGAATAACGCAGACAAGCTGCTGCTGCACTCCTGCTGTGCGCCCTGCTCCGGTGAAGTCATGGAAGCCATCACCGCTTCTGGCATTGACTACACCATTTTCTTTTATAATCCCAACATCCACCCGCAGCGTGAATACCTGATCCGTAAAGAGGAAAATATCCGTTTCGCCGAACAGCATAACGTGCCGTTCATCGATGCCGACTACGACACGGATAACTGGTTTGAACGCGCCAAAGGCATGGAGTGGGAGCCCGAACGCGGCATCCGCTGCACCATGTGTTTTGACATGCGTTTCGAGCGCACCGCGCTGTACGCCGCAGAAAACGGCTTTAGCGTCATTTCCAGTTCTCTGGGGATTTCCCGCTGGAAAAACATGCAGCAGATTAACGAATGCGGACATAACGCCGCGCAGAAATATCCCGGCATCACCTACTGGGATTACAACTGGCGCAAAGGCGGCGGTTCATCGCGCATGATAGAAATCAGCAAGCGCGAACGTTTCTATCAACAGGAGTATTGCGGCTGCATTTACTCCTTGCGCGACTCCAACAAGCATCGCAAATCACAGGGGCGCGATATTATCCGCATCGGTAAGCTGTATTACGGCGACGAAACTGAGTAACCGCGTCACACCAGAGTCCGGCACGCAGTGCCGGACTCCCAGCGTCTTATTTCTTCACACCGACCTGATAAAAAATATGCTTATCAAATAGGTCAACCTCATATCCTGTCACTTCCTTGCGTACCGGAATAGAGAGAATGGAATGCGCAATCATGACGGCCTGAGCCTGATCGTGCATCACCTGCTGCGCCTGCTTGTACAGAACTTTGATCGTGGCGCCCTCCATCAAACCGGCTTCTTTCAGTAATGCTCTGGCCTTCTCGGGATCGTAGTCATAATCCTTCAACTCACTATCCTCACTCCAGATACCCGTCGGCAGAAGGTTTTTCGCGGCCGTATCCATACCCTGAAAAACGGTGTCGATAATCGCGGGTTTATTAATCGCCATCGTTAACGCCTGTCGTACTTTCACGACGAGGCGGACAACAGCCCGCCTCTGCAAGGTTTAACCGCTTTCTTACGCTCTCTACTTTTGCGCCGACCGCAGCGCCGACGGCGTCAGACCGTATTCCTTTTTGAATTGATGGCTGAGGTGGCTGGCGGAGCTGAACCCACAGGCCAGCGCGATGTCCGTCATCGACAGCGTACCCTGTCGCACGAGCGTGTCGGCGCGAGCCAGCCGCTGTTTCAGGACATACTGATGCGGCGCTATTCCCACACTCTGGCGAAACATGCGCGCAAAGTGAAACTCGCTAAGCCCCGCTTCCGCCGCCAGCATCTGTAGCGTCAGAGGCTGATCGAGATTCGCGTCAATTTGCATTTTGCTGCGCCGCAGCACCGCTGGCGCCAGCCCGCCGCGCACCGTCGGCAGCTCCCATTGCAATTGGGTGTAACTACGCAGCACCTGAATCATCAACAGCGTCGCGGCGCTGCCAAGAACAAGCTGATTCGCCGGATCGTCCCAGCGGTTACTGAGTAAGAACTGTCGGTACAGCGACGTAATCTGAGGATCGCTGCCAAATATCCGCTCTTCTGTACAAATCGACGCCGGGCTGCGATCCCAGGTTTGCTCTGCCAGTTGTCGTAGGTGCGTATCGTCAAAATACAGGTGAACAAAACTGAGGTCGCCACGGATATCCCAGGTCGAGAGGCTTTGTTTCGGCATCAGGCAGAAACGATCCGGCCCGCCGCCGTTATGCCAGCCGTCCGCCGTTTTATGGTAGCTCTCATAGCCATCCGCGATATAAAGGCTAAGCGTATGGTGCTCGGTGTTTTCCATCGTGACGCGATCGTGGCGGTTAAACCAGGAGGCCAGCCGTACGCCGGACGTCAGTTCAACGGTGTCACGCAGCTCGGTTTTATGATGCAGCATGGTATCGAACGCTTTATAACGATGCATTGCTGCCTCCGTTTTCACTTAACCGCAAGATTCTGTTATTCACCGCAAGGGGCTGAAAGCCAGCGGCAACCGCACGCGCCATACTGCCGATATGAACTCATGCGGAATCATTTAATGAATAGCTTACTCTACTTTTCTGTTGTCCTGATCTGGGGCACAACCTGGATCGCCATCAGCCTGCAACAGGGGGAAGTCCCCGCCGAAGTGTCCGTTTTCTGGCGCTTTGCGTTAGCATCGGTCGTCTTACTGGTATTTCTGGCCGTGACGCGCCGCCTGCGCCCGCTTTCACCACGCGCTCACTTGCTGTGTATGGTACAAGGGCTATGCGTATTCGGCGTCAACTTTCTCTGTTTTTACCACGCCATCGCCTGGATTTCGAGCGGATTGGAATCCATCATTTTCTCGATGGCAGTGCTGTTTAACGCTTTTAACAGCCGTTTGTTCTTCGGACAGCCGTTAACACGCAACGTGGCGATCGCCACACCACTCGGGCTTATCGGTATCATCGCGCTATTCTGGCACGATCTGACGCAAATCAACGCGCAGCCTTATCTGCTGTGGGGCGTGGGATTGAGCGTTCTGGGCACCTACTGCTTCTCACTCGGCAATATGATTAGCGCGCAGCACCAGCGACAGGGTCGTGACGTCCTGACGACCAACGGCTGGGGCATGGGATATGGGGCACTCTGGATGGGGTTGTTCAGCCTGATTCAGGGATATCACTTCGCACCGGAATACAGCACCAGCTATCTGGGTTCACTGTTCTATCTGGCGATCTTTGGTTCGGTGGTCGGCTTTGGTGCCTACTTCAGTTTGATCGGCCGCATCGGTGCCAGCCAGGCGGCGTACACCACGCTGCTCTTTCCTCTGGTGGCGCTGTCGATTTCAACGCTATTTGAAGATTACCAGTGGCGACCCAACGCGCTCATCGGCCTGCTGCTGATTCTGGCGGGCAACGCGGTAATGTTCTACCGCCCACATCGCCCGACCGCACAGCCGGCCACGGCAAAATAACGCGATAAAAAAGGGAGCCGTCTGGCTCCCTATCGTTTTTACTTGTCCGCTGGCTTACTGCGGTTTTGCGGACGCGGCGCGCGGCGTTGTCCTTCGCCATTGCCCTTATTACTTTTATTGCCGCTATTACCCCCCCAGGGGCTATCGCTATTGCCGCCTGCTTTACGCGACTGACGATTGCCATCGGCCGAGCGGCGTTCACCCTGACCTTGACTACGCTCAGACTGACCGCGCGGCGTACCTGAATGTGCACGAGGAGACCCGTTACGCCCCCCGCCACCACCACGATTGCCCTGACGGCCATTCACAATCGGTTCAGCCTTGATGGACGGATCCGGCTCAAAGCCTTCTATAGCGATACGTGGAATTTCGCGCTTCAGCAGGCGTTCGATATCACGCAGCAGTTTGTGCTCATCCACACACACCAGCGACAGCGCTTCACCCGTCGCTTCGGCACGACCAGTACGGCCGATACGGTGGACGTAATCTTCCGGCACATTTGGCAGCTCATAGTTCACCACGTGCGGCAGCTGGTCGATATCCAGACCGCGCGCGGCGATATCCGTTGCAACCAGCACGCGAATACTGCCGTCTTTGAAGTTCGCCAACGCACGTGTACGCGCGCCCTGACTTTTATTGCCGTGAATAGCCGCGGCGGTAATGCCGTCTTTTTCCAGCAGTTCAGCCAGATGGTTAGCGCCGTGCTTGGTACGGGTAAAGACCAACACCTGCTGCCAGTTATTTTCGCCAATCAGTTGCGACAACAGTTCACGCTTGCGGCGCTTATCGACAAAATGCACGTGCTGCGTTACCAGTTCAGACGGTGTATTACGACGCACCACTTCAACAGAAGCAGGATTGGTCAGCAGTTTGTTCGCCAGCGCCTTGATCTCATCGGAGAAAGTCGCAGAGAACAGCAGGTTTTGGCGTTTAGCAGGCAGCTTCGCCAGTACACGACGAATATCGTGAATGAAGCCCATATCCAGCATACGGTCCGCTTCATCGAGCACCAGAATTTCAATCTGTGACAGGTCAACGGCGTTCTGGTGTTCCAGATCGAGCAGACGTCCCGGCGTCGCCACCAGAATATCCACGCCGCCGCGCAGTTTCATCATCTGTGGGTTAATGCTCACCCCACCGAATACGACCAGCGAACGCAGGCGCAGATATTTGCTGTACGCCTTCACATTCTCATCAATCTGTGCGGCCAGCTCGCGGGTTGGCGTCAGAATCAATGCCCGAACTGGACGGCGGCCTTTCCCTTTATGCTGCGCTTCACGACTGTTCAGCAGTTGCAATAATGGCAGCGTAAAGCCCGCCGTTTTACCCGTACCCGTTTGGGCACTGGCCATCAAATCGCGCCCTTCCAGCACGACAGGAATCGCCTGACGCTGTACAGGGGTAGGATCGCGATAACCCTGCTCTTCAATCGCGCGCAGAATATCGGCACTCAGGCCGAGAGAATCAAATGACATAAAAAGAATAACTCCAGATCCGCTCTGACCGGACAGCAGCCGGTGTAGTTTTCAGAGGGTCAGTAAGACGGGTTTGGCGGGCCACTATTAACGCAACAATTTACGTAACACTTCACGTAACAACGACATACGCAACAACCACGATGAACGGGCACAACTACGGTGCATGACTGCCGCCGATTGTAGCAGAGATTATGAGCACTAAGGGATTTTTATCTACGATAGTGCGCTTTTTCGCTATCGGTAGTCCGTCGCCGCATAGGCAGCGCTGGCGGCGGGCAGTACCGTTTTCACCCTATCCCTGACGCGACCGGTTTGGGTACGCGCCTACGTGAGCGAGAAAGCTTTCGGCCACGTCGGTAGACAAATGCTGATTTACACCACGATGCGGATCTATGGCCTGTCGCTGGTCGGTTTCGGCCTGCTGATTTCCTCGTTGTGCGCCACGCAGCCGCAGGCGTTTATCGGCGTATTCGTTTTCCTGATGCCCGGGATTTTGCTTTCCGGCTATGTTTCATCGGTTGAGAGCATGCCAGTCTGGTTGTAGAACCTCACCTGGATTAACCCGATCCGCCACTTTACCGACATCACCAAATAGATTTACCTCAAAGATGCAGATTGCAGCATTATTTGGGGTAGTCTGTGGCCGCTGTTCATCATCACGCTAACCACCGGTTCGGCAGCTTACGTCATTTTCCGACGGAATATTGCGTAGAAGGTAAGAAGAATATAGGTGGGAAGATGTCTGGCGCGGGAACCGCGCCAGACAGAGGAAATAAATTAACGACGGTTACCGAAAATACGCAGCAGCATCAGGAACAGGTTGATGAAGTCGAGGTACAGTGTCAACGCGCCGACGATGGCGTATTTACGGAAGCTGTCTTTGTCATCAACGGACAGTTGCTCGCCGATGTTTTTCAGCTTCTGGGTGTCATACGCGGTCAGACCGACAAACACCACCACACCGATATAGGTTACTGCCCACATCAGCGCTTCGCTTTTCAGCCACAGGTTCACCAACGAAGCCAGCACAATCCCGATCAGCGCCATAAACAGCATGCTGCCAAAGCCGCTCAAATCACGCTTCGTGGTGTAACCGTACAGGCTCATCGCCCCAAACATCCCCGCCGTAATCACGAAAGTACTGGCGATGGATTCACCGGAGTACATGATGAAAATGCTGGAGAGCGTCAGCCCTGTCAGCGCGGAATAAAGCATAAACAGCGATGTGGCGACCGCACCGCTCAGACGCTGTACCATACCTGAAATCACAAAGACCAGCCCCAGTTGGGCAATGATCAATCCGAAGAAAGTGATCTGACTGGAGAAAACAAAATTCAGTACGGCAGGCGTATTCGCCGCGTACCAGGAAACGAACGCCGTCAGCAGCAGGCCGCAGGTCATCCAGCCATAAACCTGTGCCATATAGGCCTGAAGACCAGACTGCGAACGCTCAACAATTGAACCCGAGCGTGGATATCTGTCCATGATGTTACCTTTGCATTAAAGTTATCTGATTAACGCGGCGCAAACCGCCCGTTTGGGGGATCGAGACTGAATATTCTCTCCCCGCCATCCTTTTATCCTAACACAGAAATGGACTACCAGCGCTGCGCGGCCTGTTTATCACTGTCGCGTGATTCTACCCAGCGTTCACCCTCCGGCGTCGCTTCTCGCTTCCAGAACGGCGCGCGGGTTTTCAGGTAATCCATGATGAACTGGGCAGCATCGAACGCCGCGCTACGGTGAGCGGCACTGACGCCAACGAACACAATTTCATCTCCTGGATAGAGTGCACCCACCCGATGAATCACACTGACGCGCGGCAGTTCCCAGCGCTCGCGTGCCAGCTCGACAATCTCCGCCAGCGCCTTTTCCGTCATGCCGGGGTAATGTTCCAGCGTCAATGCGCTAACATTTTTCGCCAGATTGTGGTTACGCACCTTGCCGGTAAACGTCACCACCGCGCCGTCTTCATCACACTGCGCCAGCCACTGATATTCATCACCTACATTGAAGTTCTCTTCGCCGACCAGAATACGCGTATCTGCCACGATTAACCTCCTGTTACCGGAGGGAAAAACGCCACTTCATCGCCATCCTGTAACGGGTGCGTGAGCTCAACCAGCGACTGATTCACCGCGGCCAGCAGCTTGCCGGATTCCAGTGCCAGCGCCCAGCGCGTGCCGCGTTGGCAAAGCGCCTGTCGGACATCCTCTACGGTGGCATACTCAGCAGGCAGCGACAGGCTGTCTGTCTCGATCAGTTCACGGACTTGTGCAAAAAACAGAATCGTAATCATGCGCCCTCCGCCGTAAAGTCGCCGGATTTGCCGCCGCTTTTCGCCAGCAGGCGCACGGGACCAATCACCATGTCTTTCTGCACGGCCTTGCACATGTCATAGATGGTCAGGGCGGCGACGGAAGCCGCCGTCAGCGCCTCCATCTCCACGCCCGTTTTCCCCGTCAGGCGACACACGGATTCGATACGAACCCGATTGTGCTCCGGCTGCGCCTCCAGCTCGACAGCAACTTTGCTCAGCAGCAGAGGATGACAAAGCGGAATCAGTTCCCAGGTGCGTTTCGCCGCCTGAATCCCGGCGATGCGTGCAGTGGCGAACACGTCGCCCTTGTGGTGGCTGCCAGCAATAATCATCGCCAGCGTCTGCGGTGCCATTTCAACAAACGCTTCCGCGCGGGCTTCACGCACGGTTTCAACTTTGGCGGAAACATCCACCATTGCGGCTTCGCCAGCGGCGTTAATGTGGGTCAATTGTGGCTTCAGTGATGACGCCATGGATTTAGATGATGACATAGTGAATAAGGCTTACCGTTAAGAGGATTTTTTCAAGTGCGGGTAAAAATTGCACGGCTTCTGGCGCGCATCCAACTGCTCCTGAATGATGCGTTCCCATGCGGTTCGACAGGCGCGAGTCGAACCCGGCATGGCAAAAATCACCGTCTGGTTAGCCAGACCGGCAAGCGCACGGGATTGCAGCGTCGCCGTCCCTATATCTTCGTACGACACCATACGAAACAGCTCGCCGAAACCTTCAATTCCCCGATCGAACAAGACGCCAATGGCTTCCGGCACCACATCCCCTGCGGTAAAGCCCGTGCCGCCATTAATCAAAATGCCCTGCACCTCATCGCTGGCAATCCACGCCGAAACCTGTGCCCGAATCTGGTACAGATTCTCTTTCACAATAGCGCTGTCGACAATGCGATGCCCTGAGGACTGTGCCGCTTCGCGCAGATAGTCGCCGGACGTGTCATCTTCCGCGCTACGACGTTCGGAAACGGTCAAAACCGCAAGATTGAGAGAAACGAATTCGCTGCTGACTTTGCTCATGTCAGGCTCCTTTAAGAATCAGTGATGTCGCGGATTAACCGCCGATAAATGACAGATTTTGCGTGATACCGCTGTTGCCTTCATGCAGAAAGTGCGTCTGCTTCTTCGTCGACAATCCACCCGAGATACGCATTTTCAAATCATCAAGATGATCATCGTCGGCCAGCAAATCACGCAGTGGAATGCCCTGTTCGCCAAAGAGGCACAGATGAAGATTCCCTACAGCGGATACGCGCAGACGGTTACAGCTCAGGCAGAAATCTTTTTCATACGGCATAATCAGCCCGATTTCTCCCTGATAGTCAGGGTGGCTAAACACCTGAGCAGGGCCGTCGCTGCGTGCGCGTTGTTGTTGCTGCCAGCCTTGTTGCAGCAGTTGCTTGCGGATCACCTCGCCGGAGACATGGTGACGGCGGAACACGTCGCCCCCTTCCCCGGTTTCCATCAATTCAATAAAGCGCAGTTGAATCGGGCGGTGTTTAATCCAGTCGAGGAAAGTTTGCAGACTGCCTGCGTTTACATCACGCATCAGCACCGTGTTGACTTTGACCTTGGCAAAGCCACAGTCAAAGGCCGCATCAATGCCGTCCATCACCTGGCGGAATTTGTCCTGCCCGGTAATCGCGTGAAACTGGCGTGCATCCAGGCTGTCGACGCTGACATTCAGCGCCGTCAGGCCAGCATCTCGCCATTGAGCAACGTCGCGCGCCAAACGGTAGCCGTTAGTGGTTACCGCCAGCGTGCGGATAGCAGGGTTTTCACGGATCGCCGCGATGATATCGACAAAGTCACGGCGCAAAGACGGTTCACCACCGGTGAGGCGGACTTTTTCCGTCCCTAATTCGGCAAAGGCGCGGCTGACGCGACGAATTTCATCGAGCGATAAAAAGCGATGTGGATTCTTACCATTGGCCTGATAGCCATCCGGCAGACAGTAGGTACAGCGAAAATTGCAGACGTCTGTGATAGACAGACGCAAATAGTAGAACTTGCGCGCAAACGCATCAGTCAGTTGACTCACCATAAACACCTTTCCAAATACGGGAGATGCAGGCATTTCTGCCTCGCACCCTGGTGACCACGAAGGCCACGGCCAGGGCACCGTATCACGCGCACGACGCGCATCACTTAGGCACCAAGGCTAGGAGTTTGATTCCTATCGGTTATCCGTTAAACAACGACAAAACCGCCGATAAAGAATCGTGATTTCATTGAACAGTCTACTGCGAAAAAGCGCAGTCAACCACTCTCAAAGTCGGTGTGTAAATAAATATATAAAGAATTTTCAATACCTTATGATGCACAGCATACGGAAAAATACACGACAGAAATTGTCTCAGGTCATGCTGGCGCGAGGATTTTTCGCCTTTTAAGCGGAAATCAGCTACCTTAGCGGCGATTGTCACACGTTATTCATCTTACTCTGGCTCATTCATAAGGTTTTCTATGCGCAATCGCACGTTGGCCGACCTCGACAGGGTTGTCGCACTCGGAGGCGGGCACGGTTTAGGTCGTGTGATGTCTTCACTCTCTTCCCTGGGTTCACGGCTAACCGGCATTGTCACAACGACAGATAACGGCGGTTCAACTGGCCGCATCCGTCGTTCTGAAGGCGGCATTGCCTGGGGCGATACCCGCAACTGTCTGAATCAACTGATTACCACGCCCAGCGTGGCATCTGCGATGTTTGAGTATCGGTTTAACGGTAACGGTGAACTTGCCGGACACAATCTGGGTAACCTGATGCTAAAAGCACTCGACCACCTGAGCGTGCGTCCGCTGGAAGCCATCAATCTGATTCGCAATTTGCTCAAAGTGGATGCCTTCTTAATTCCGATGTCCGAGCATCCGGTCGATTTGATGGCGATTGATGAACAGGGCAATCCTGTTTATGGCGAAGTCGAGATCGATCAGTTGGCCACCTTACCGCAAGATCTCATGCTGTACCCCACCGTACTGGCTACACGTGAGGCTCCTGATGCTATCGCCAAAGCCGATCTGATTTTGATTGGTCCCGGCAGTTTTCTGACCAGCCTGATGCCGCTACTGCTGCTGGACGATCTGACACAGGCGCTCCGCCGCACGCCCGCACCGATGGTCTACATCGACAATCTTGGCAATGAGCAAAGCAGCCCTGCCGCCCACATGACGCTGGGGGAGAAACTCACCTGGATTGAACGCAAAGTCGGTAAATCGGTGGTGGATGTGGCAATCGTCGGTCCGAAAGTCGATACCAGTCAGATCGGCGACCGCCTGATCGTGCAGCGAGAGCTGGCCGCAGCAGATGTGCCTCACCATCATGATCGTGAGCTACTGCGCCAGGCTATCGACCGTGCGCTACAGTTGCTGGGCTCTTAATCCCGTAGCCACGGCGTATAAGTCACGCCAATCAACATCCCTTCGGGACTCAGGAAACGCGTGACCTGCTGTCCCCAGGGTTCAAGGCGATTCTCGACCAGCAGCGCATAGCCTTGCGCTTTTAGCGTACTGGTCGCTTCCACCATGTCCGCCACTTCAAATTCCAGCCAGCTTTGCGGTTCAGGAAGATCCACAGGCCAGTTCCCGTGCCCGAAACAGGATTCGCTGGCCTGTGACAGCGGCCACAGGGCAAAATGTTTCACGCCATCCATTTCATCGCTCACCAGATAGTCGCTCCCTTCCGCAACAGGCTTCAGCGGTAATTTCAGCGTATCGACATAGAGCGCATGGCTGTCAGACAGCGATTTCACGATCGGCCCGAAACCCGCCACAAACAGCACTTCAACACCTGGTATAATAGGGTCCATCATTGATCCTCAGTGAGCGCTGGCATCGTTAGGATGCAGCGATAAATTGCGCGCGCAGTGCCTGCACCTCATCGCGCAAAGCCGCAGCCTCTTCGAATTCCAGATTCTGCGCATGCATCAGCATCTTGCTTTCCAACTCGCGAATTTTCAGCTCCAGCGCCTTCGGCGTCATCAACTCATAGCGTGCGGCCGGCTCTGCCGCTTTACGGTTGCCTCGTCCTTTGCCTTTGTTTGTCGGTTGACCCAGTTGCAGAATATCGGAAATTTTCTTATTGAGCCCCTGTGGCACAATTCCGTGCTCGGTGTTGTAGGCTTCCTGCTTCTCACGACGGCGTTCCGTTTCGCCAATCGCTTTCGCCATGGATGGCGTAATCTTGTCGCCATAGAGAATCGCCTTGCCACGCAGGTTACGTGCCGCACGACCGATCGTCTGGATCAGGGAGCGTTCGGAACGCAGGAAGCCCTCTTTATCCGCATCCAGAATCGCTACCAGCGACACTTCTGGCATATCCAGCCCTTCACGCAACAGGTTGATCCCCACCAGCACGTCGAACTCACCAAGGCGTAAATCACGGATGATTTCCACACGTTCGACGGTATCAATATCCGAGTGCAGATAACGCACCCGCTCGCCGTGTTCTTCCAGATATTCCGTCAGGTCTTCCGCCATTCGCTTGGTCAGCGTCGTGACCAGCACACGTTCGTTGACCGCCACGCGCTGGCGAATCTCGGAAAGCAGATCGTCCACCTGTGTCGCAACAGGCCGCACTTCAATAAGGGGATCGAGTAACCCAGTGGGACGCACCACCTGATCAATCACTTCACCGCCCGATTTTTCCAGCTCATAGTTACCCGGCGTCGCAGACACGTAGATCGTCTGCGGAGCCAGTGCCTCAAACTCTTCAAATTTCATCGGACGGTTATCCAACGCCGAAGGTAGCCGGAAACCGTATTCGACCAGTGTCTCTTTACGCGCGCGGTCGCCGCGATACATACCGCCAATCTGCGGCACGGTAACGTGGGATTCATCAATGACCAGTAGCCCGTCCGCTGGCAAATAGTCAAACAGCGTCGGTGGCGGTTCGCCGGGGCCACGACCAGACAGGAATCGCGAGTAGTTTTCGATACCGGAGCAATAGCCCAGCTCGTTCATCATCTCCAGGTCAAACTGCGTGCGCTGGCTTAGTCGCTGCTCTTCCACCAGCTTATCATTCGCCAGCAGCACCTTTCTGCGATCGGCCAGTTCCACCTTGATCTCTTCCATCGCCTGTAAAATACGCTCACGCGGCGTGACATAGTGCGTTTTCGGGTAGATGGTGTAGCGTGGCACCGTCTGGAGCACGTGCCCCGTCAGTGGGTCAAACAGCGACAGCCGTTCCACTTCTTCATCGAACAGTTCAACACGCAGCGCAATTTCGTCAGATTCCGCAGGGAAAATATCGATCACTTCACCGCGCACGCGGAACGTACCGCGCTGGAATGCCTGATCGTTACGGGAATATTGCAACTCGGCCAAACGCCGCAAAATAGCACGCTGGTCGATCAGCATCCCCCGCGTCAGGTGCAACATCATTTTCAGATAGAGATCGGGATCGCCCAGACCATAGATAGCGGAGACTGAAGCCACGACGATCACATCACGCCTTTCCAGCAGCGCTTTTGTCGCGGAGAGACGCATCTGTTCGATATGTTCGTTAACCGATGCATCCTTTTCGATGAAGGTGTCTGAACTGGGGACATAAGCTTCCGGTTGATAATAGTCGTAGTACGAGACGAAGTACTCCACAGCATTATCGGGGAAGAATTCTTTCATTTCACCGTACAACTGAGCGGCCAGCGTTTTATTCGGCGCCAACATCATCGTCGGCCGATTGAGGTCGGCAATCACGTTGGCGATAGTGAACGTCTTACCTGAGCCGGTTACCCCGAGCAGCGTTTGGTGCGCCAGCCCATCTTCCAGCCCCTCTTTTAAACGACGAATGGCCTCAGGCTGATCGCCTGCCGGTTTAAAGTCAGAATTCAGTGTAAATACTTTACTCATCGTTAAGCACGCTACTTATTCGTTATTACGCATCGCTCAAGACGATGGTCGTGGGTGGACGCTCGGAATTTTATTCTGAATGCCAATGGCGAAATGCGCCACCGCAATAATACTGGATATAAAAACAGCATCAAGAAAATTATCGCTGGATTGGATGATTAATCGACAAATGAATTTGCTAGCACATCTATGTTCAATCTACCAGATAAAATCATCATGATTTATCCCCAGACTTGGTAAAAACGTAACATGCGGGGATGCGCAGTGACGTTAATTTATGCAACTACGCACCGTTGATGTTTAAGACGCTTGATTTTACTTAAGCATATGATAATAAATAGATTAGAAAAAAAGTGGAGAATAGCGCCAACCTGGCGAAAACCCGCGCCAGCTCTCGGTTAGGGCGCGTTGTCTATCCATAATACACATAGTTATCCACAGAAATGGTGGATAACTCCCACAACCCCGCATCAGTACTGAGTTAGAGAAATACCCGCTTCATTTATGTTCCACCCTGATATGGATTTTCTTCACACTTTTTCTGTGATTTATCACATAAGTATTAGACGGAAAAAGACTAAAAAAGAAGAGGACGACATCGCAACAATTCAGGCATGACGGGGATTCAGAGGAAAACTCAAGAAGGTTTTAACTATTGATAAGGATGAAAATGTAGGTTTTACACTCATAAAACAGAGGCTGGTAAAAAACAATAAAACCCACTGCGATTATTAAAGACAGTCGAGGGTTAGAAAAATGACTACTCCGCTAATAACCCAATATCAATATACTGCCCCAGATTGTGCTGTTGAAGATCGGATAAATAAGGAATTTCACCCAGCATTGGCGCGGGCAGGCGCTGTTGCAGCGTTTGCAGATACGGCTGGTGCCATTTTCCTGGAGGCGTGATGTCGTTTGCGATCCAACCTACAACACGCAGGCCAGCGTGTTCAATCGCGTGGGCAGTGAGCATCGCGTGGTTGATGCATCCTAGCTTGATGCCAACCACCAAAATCACAGGAAGTTGTTCCTGAACCACCCAATCGGCAAAGGTATTCTGCACCGACAGCGGTGTAAACCACCCGCCCGCCCCTTCGACTAACAGCCAATCCGCCTGCGTTTCTAATGCCCGCAGTCCTGTAGATAGCGTAGAGAGGGAAATAGGCCGCTGCTCCACCGCACTGATAATATGCGGCGAGGTCGGCTCCATAAACGCCAACGGGTTCACCGCCTGATAATCCAACCGGACGCTACTATTCGCCTGAAGCGCCAGCGCATCGCTGTTACGAATGCCATCGGCCGTCATTTCACAGCCGGACGCCACAGGTTTATAGCCTGCGGTACGGTATCCGGCCTGACTCGCAGCCTGAAGCAGCGCCGTACTCGCGACCGTTTTCCCGACTTCGGTATCCGTGCCTGTCACAAACCAGCGCTCAATCACGATAAATCACCCCATAAACCAGTTGATAGCTAAGCGGGTAGCCGCCCTGCTCTTGCGGATAGCAGGCAGACAACGCCGATAGTCGCGTACGGCTCAATAGCCCCGGTGTACGCCCTTCATGCAGCCAGGTCGCCCCAATCCCCTTCAGCGATTTCATTAACGCCAATACATCAGGGAACAAGCAGACCTCGCGTTCCTGCACCAGATGATAGCGATATGGTTGACAGGCCGCGTCGATAGCGGAGAACGACAGAAAGCGATTCGTCCGCTGCGTGCCATCCAGCCGCTGCCACGCCCGCGACAGTTCGCTTAAAGAACCGTCCGCCAGCGTCGAAAAGGCAATCACGCCCCCCGGTCGCGTGACCCGATACAGCTCCGCCAGCGCACGCGGTAACGAGTCGCACCATTGTATGGCCAGATTGCTATAGCTGATGTCTACACAGCAATCTGCCAGCGGTAGGTTTTCGATATCCCCTTCCTGATAACGATCGGCAACGTGCTGCTCACGGGCATACGCCAGCATCTCCACCGACAAATCCAGCGCGGTCACCGATTTACCGCACTGACGCCAGCGGCGGCTAAAGTGCCCGGTTCCGCACCCCGCATCCAATAACTGTAAACCGCTGTGCGGCGGCATCAGCGCCAGCAGGCGTTCCCCGCTGGTGCGTTGCAGCTCAGAAAAGCGGTCATAGCCCCTTGCTGCACGTCCAAACGCCTGCGCAATCGCCTGCTTGTTATAGTTTTCTGTCAGCATGGTGTAATACCGTAAGCAAGCGGCTGATATCTTCCGGCTGATGTTCCGCTGTCAGCGTAATCCGCAGGCGTGCGCTGCCGGGCGGCACCGTCGGCGGTCGCATGGCGCTGACCCACACGCCCTGCTCACGCAGATGGTTCATCAACGCCAGCGCCCGTGCGTTCTCGCCAACAATCAGCGGCTGAATCGCGCTCTGCGAATCCATCAGTTGATAGGACGAATTGGAAAAGCCCGAACGGAACTGCGCAATGTTGCGTTGTAACGCATCACGCCGCGCATCGCCCTGCCGGACACAGTTGAGTGCTGCGCTCAGCGCACAGGCCTGTGCTGCTGGCATCGACGTGCTGTAAATCAAATGACGGGCGAATTGCAGGAAATACTCGGCCAGCGGCTCAGCACACAGCACCGCCGCGCCGCACACGCCAAACGCTTTACCAAACGTGACAATCAGCAGTTCCGGCTTGACGCCCTGCTGCCAGCAGCTCCCGCGACCTTCCTCACCTAGCACGCCAATTCCGTGTGCATCATCCACCATCAGGCAGGCATCGTGCGCTCTGCACTGTGCCTGCAACGCCCACAGCGGCGCGGTGTCGCCATCCATGCTGAAAACCCCTTCGGTCACGACCAACGTCTGGCCGTCTGTAGGTTTCTCCAGCAGCGTTTGCAAGTTATCGAGATGATTATGTTTAAAACGCCGCAGGATCGCGGGTGACTGTGCAGCCGCTTCCAGCAACGACGCGTGGCTAAGCTTATCGGCCAAAATACGGTCTTCCGCCTGTGCCAACGCGGCCACCACGGCCTGATTCGCGGCATAGCCGGAAATAAACAGCAGCGCACGCGGGTAACCCAGCCAGTCGGCAAGCTGACTTTCCAGCGCGGCATGGGCATCGGTGTACCCTGTCACATGTCCAGAACCACCGCTGCCAATACCGTATTGCTCGGCACCTTGCTGCCAGGCGTGCACAATTTCCGGGTGATGACTCAACCCCAAATAGTCATTGCTGGAAAAATTCAGATAACAGCGATCGCTCTGTATCAGCCAGCGTCCGCTGCCACCTTGATTAGCCAATCTCACGCGGTACGCATCATCACGCTGTCGCTGCGCCAGCGCAGCTTCAATACGTTGCTGCCAGCTCATGATGCAACACACCTTACCTGACAGTGTGTGCACAATGTGTTATACCGCAGCATTATAAAACTGCTCGCTATCGGCATTAATCAACTGTTCTGCCAGTCGCTGTTGCTGTTGGTTATCCCCGTATTCGGTCGCCGTCTGCTGCGGATTCAGACCTAATTTGAGGAACAGCGCCAGATCTTTGTCTTCCTTCGGATTTGGCGTCGTTAACAGTTTGCAGCCGTAGAAAATGGAATTCGCACCGGCCATAAAGCACATCGCCTGCGTTTGTTCACTCATCTGCTCGCGTCCGGCGGACAAGCGCACATAGGAAGCAGGCATCATGATGCGTGCAACGGCAATAGTACGAATGAAATCAAACGGATCGACGTCCTCATTCTCCGCCAACGGCGTTCCCTTCACCTTAACCAGCATGTTGATCGGCACGCTTTCCGGCGGCGTCGGTAAGTTAGCCAACTGCACCAACAGCCCGGCGCGATCGCGCACCGTTTCACCCAGTCCAACAATGCCGCCTGAGCAAACTTTAATGCCCGCCCCGCGCACTTTATCCAGCGTATCCAGACGTTCCTGATACGTGCGAGTGGTGATGATGCTGCCGTAAAATTCCGGCGAAGTATCGAGGTTATGGTTATAGAAATCCAGTCCAGCGGAGGCCAAACGCTCGGCCTGATCGTTGTGCAGCGTCCCCAGCGTCATGCAGGTTTCCATCCCCATCGCTTTGACACCTTTTACCATCTGCTCCAGATAGGGCATGTCACGCTCGTGGGGGTTTTTCCACGCGGCTCCCATACAAAAGCGCGTCGATCCTGCCGCTTTCGCCTGACGAGCCGATTCCAGCACCTGTTCAACCTGCATCAGACGTTCGGTATCAATCCCGGTACGATAGCGGGAACTCTGCGGGCAATACTTACAGTCTTCTGGACAGGCACCCGTTTTTATCGACAGTAACGTGCTCACCTGCACCTGACGGCGATCAAAATGCTGGCGGTGGACCTGCTGCGCTTCAAACATCAGTTCCAGAAAAGGTTTATTAAATAAATCTTGCGCTTGCTCAAGCGTCCAGTAAATGCGGTCAGCCATCTCAGCATCTCCAAACTAAAAACGTTTCGCCAGTGTAAATTAACCCGATACACTGTCAACCAAATAGAATCTATTTTAGTTTACGAGAGATCATCATGAGCCCAGAAGACATCACTTTTGACCAGCGCCACATCTGGCATCCCTACACCTCAATGACCAAACCGCTGCCCTGCTATCCGGTAATCTCGGCCAGCGGTGTCGAGCTTCATCTGGATGACGGACGTCGCCTAATCGATGGCATGTCATCATGGTGGGCAGCAATTCACGGATACAACCATCCGGCGATCAATCAGGCAGTGCAGACTCAACTCAGCCAGATGTCGCACGTGATGTTCGGTGGGATGACCCATCCGGCAGCGGTGGCACTGTGCCGTAAGCTGGTGGATATGACTCCTGATGGTCTGGAATGCGTTTTCCTAGCGGATTCCGGCTCGGTGGCCGTCGAAGTAGCGATGAAAATGGCGCTGCAATATTGGCAGGCACGCAGTGAAACCCGCCAGTGCTTTCTCACCCTGCGTCATGGCTATCACGGTGATACCTTCGGTGCGATGTCCGTGTGCGATCCACAAAATTCAATGCACAGTTTGTATCAGGGTTATCTGCCTACCCAGTTGTTTGTCGATGCGCCGTCCTGCGATGCTCTGAACAAAGACGGTTTTGCCGACGAGTGGCAGGAAACCGATATCGCACCGCTCCAGGCGATGCTATCAGCGCATGCTCATGAAATCGCCGCCGTGATTTTGGAGCCCATCGTGCAAGGGGCTGGCGGAATGCGCTTTTACCATCCAGCCTATCTGCGCCGGGTGCGGGAACTGTGCGACCAATGGGATGTTTTGCTGATTGCCGATGAGATCGCCACCGGGTTTGGCCGTACTGGCAAGCTGTTTGCCTGCGAACATGCAGGCATTTCGCCCGATATTATGTGCCTGGGAAAAGCGCTTACCGGCGGTTATATGACACTCTCAGCCACGCTGACCACTCGGTTGGTTGCTGAAACTATCAGCAATGGCGCGGCAGGCTGCTTTATGCATGGCCCCACATTTATGGGTAATCCGCTGGCCTGCGCAGCAGCCAACGCCAGCCTGTCACTGCTGGCGGAGAATCGCTGGCAGCAGCAGGTACAGCAGATTGAGCGGCAGTTGCGAGAAGCACTGCAACCCTGTGCGGATTCTTCGCTGGTGGCGAACGTTCGCGTGCTGGGCGCTATCGGCGTGGTGGAAACACAGCGTCCGGTTGATATGGCGCGGCTACAGCGTTTCTTTGTCGAGCGCGGCGTCTGGATTCGCCCCTTTGGTCGGCTCATTTACCTGATGCCACCGTTTATCATTCAGCCTGATGAACTGCATAAGCTGACCGACGCCGTCTGTGCCGCGATTCGTGACGAACTACTATTTAAATAATCGGCAACGCCAGGCGCACGCTCTCGTGCGCCTCTCCCTATACTTGATTTCACTTCGTATCATCACTATTTATTAACGCTCTTATAATTATTACCATGAATAAGATTTTCATTTTATTCATGAGTAATGACTTGAATTACTCTGTCGCTCAATGAAATAACGACAAACTGTTAAGCACGACACAATTTATACTTATAAAACCATAGACACTGACGTAATACGTGCTAAATTTCAGATTGAAACATCCCGAGCATATATTAAAAGGAGATTTATTATGCTTATTATGAACACCCATCCAACACGTACTTTCCGCACATTGTTACCTGTTCTATTATCTGCCTTATTACTCTCACCATTAACGGTTTCTGCCGCCAGTTCCTCAAAGGACGCGGATAAACTCTATTTTGAGAATAATAAATATTATGTTTTCAATAATGTCTGGGGAAAAGATGAAGTCAAAGGATGGCAGCAAACCATTTTTTATAATAACCCAACCAGTATGGGATGGAGCTGGCATTGGCCAAGTAACTCCTCCAGCGTTAAAGCCTATCCGTCACTGGTGAGCGGCTGGCACTGGACGGCGGGCTATACGGCAAATAGCGGACTGCCAATAAAGTTATCCAGCAATAAAAGCATCACCAGCAACGTTACCTATTCCATCAAATCCACGGGGACTTACAACGCAGCTTATGATATTTGGTTCCACACTACCGATAAAGCCAATTGGGACACGGCCCCTACCGATGAATTGATGATCTGGCTAAATAATACCAATGCCGGCCCTGCGGGTGATTATATTGAAACGGTTTTCCTCGGCGGCAGTAGCTGGAACGTATTCAAAGGGTGGATTAATGCGGGGAATGGTAAGGGCTGGAATGTCTTTTCTTTTGTTCGCACTTCCAATACCAATAACGCCTCGCTCAATATCCGCCATTTCACCAACTACCTGGTGGGAACCAAGAACTGGATGAGCAATACAAAATATATCAGTAGCGTTGAGTTTGGCACCGAGATCTTTGGCGGTGACGGACAAATCGATATCACCAAGTGGAGCGTAGACATCAAGTAACATCCCTATAATCTTTGTCCTTCACGGTTTCAGCCTCGCGGCCCACACTGGCGCGAGTCTGAACCGCACTACTCTCACCCAACACACTTTTTCATTTTCATACAGGCCGACCTTGCTTATCCTTTAAGCAGGCTCTGCTTCCCTTACCCAACAAAATTCGTGAGCTGTGGCACGTCAATTCCATTAGCGTTATGATAATCCCTTCAGCTAATCAGGAAATTCTCATGCGTAATACGTTCATCGTTTGCTGGCAGTATTTACGCGCTTTCGCATTGATTTATCTCTGCCTGCTGGCAGGCAATGCGCTATCCGCGTTACTTCCGTTCACTATTCCCGGCAGTATCATCGGTATGCTGGTTCTGTTCACCCTTCTCGCTTCGCAGATCCTGCCCGCGCAGTGGGTAAAACCGGGTTGCCACCTCCTTATTCGCCATATGGCGCTGCTGTTCGTCCCCATTGGCGTCGGTGTGATGAATTATTACGACCTGGTCAGCCAGCAGTTTGGCCCCATCGTGGTTTCCTGCCTGATCAGTACCTTTATTGTGATGTTGGTTGTGGGTTTCAGTACCCAGATAATGCAGCGTGAACGTGCCATGACTAGCGTTCGCACACCGCCGAAGGATAACGAATAATGTTCAGCTATGTGTGGTGGTCTCTCCCCCTCACCCTGATTGTCTTTTTTGCCGCACGTAAACTGGCCTTGCAGACCAAGCTCTCTCTGTTGAACCCGCTGCTGGTGTCGATGGCGATGATTATTCCTCTGCTGCTGGTGTTGAAGATTCCCTACGAGCACTATTTTCAGGGCAGTAAAGTCCTTAACGACCTGCTGCAACCCGCGGTGGTGGCGCTGGCGTTCCCGCTTTATGAACAGTTGCACCAAATTCGCGCCCGCTGGAAGTCCATTATCAGTGTGTGTTTCATTGGTAGCCTGACCGCCATTATCTCCGGCACGCTGGTAGCGTTGTGGATGGGGGCTTCGCCCGAAATCGCAGCCTCCGTGTTACCGAAGTCGGTCACTACCCCCATTGCGATGGCCGTCGCCAGTTCTATTGGCGGTATCCCCGCTATCAGCGCCGTCTGCGTAATTTTTGTCGGCATTCTCGGTGCCGTATTAGGTCACTGTTTATTCAACCGCGTGGGAATCAAAACCAAAGCTGCACGGGGCTTGTCGATGGGTACCGCTTCGCACGCCCTCGGCACGGCGCGCTGCGCGGAGGTTGATTATCAGGAAGGGGCATTTAGTTCACTGGCACTGGTCATCTGCGGGATCATCACGTCGCTGATCGCGCCGTTTGTCTTCCCCGTACTCCTGCACGTCGTTAGTTGAGCACAGAATGTATCTCGCATCGTCCACTATAAAATTGAGATACATCTCGCATTTAGCATTTAATTTGCAGACATTTCATTCAGCAAAGAGATTTTTATCACAATTTGTTGCTACTCTGCTACCTAACATGACGTCATTGACGGGTAAAAAGAGTAAGCCACTATGCATCCACGATTTGAAAACGCCTTTCAGCAATTACCTGCCAATCTGCAAGCCGCGATCCACCCCGTGATCGATAAATCGGATTTCTTCGCCATGCTAACCGTAGACGAGGTGAATACCGTCTGTGAAGCCAGCCAGCTAGACGCCGATGCGCTGGCCTTTGCGTTATTGCCGCTGGCAGCCGCCTGCGCACAAGCGCCTATCTCTAATTTTCAGGTTGGCGCGATTGCACAAGGGCTTAGCGGCAATTTCTACTTTGGCGCCAACATGGAGTTCAGCGCGATTCAGCTTCAGCAAACAGTGCATGCCGAGCAAAGCGCCGTTAGCCATGCCTGGCTGCGCAATGAGTGTGGATTGCGGGCCGTAACCGTGAACTACACGCCATGCGGCCACTGCCGCCAGTTTATGAACGAATTGCGCAATGCGGCGTCGCTGCGTATCCATCTACCGGGTCGCCAACCTGCCGCGCTCAGCCACTATCTGCCAGATTCCTTTGGCCCCATCGATCTGCAAATTGATACCTTACTGATGGATGACGTCAACCACGGAGCAACCTTACATAATGTTGGCGTGCTTGCACGTTTGGCTCTGGATACCGCCAACCGTAGCCATGCGCCGTACAGCAGGGCTATCAGCGGTATTGCGCTGGAGACGTCAAGTGGCAACATCTACACGGGGCGCTACGCAGAAAATGCAGCGTTCAACCCTAGCCTGCCGCCTTTGCAATCTGCGTTAAATATGATGAATCTTGCTGGCGAAGAACTGTGCACAATTAAACACGCCGCTGTCGTTGAACGCCGCAATGCTGTTGTCAGCCATTGGGCCATTTCGCAAATTATGCTGGCTGAATTGGGCTGCACCGACGTTGAACACCACTTTATTGAAGAATAGCAGCGGAGGTAAGCGCAGGATTTCAGCAAAGTGAGGGGTGAAAAACGAGAGGTGAATCGATAAAGCTTGAATTCTGACTAAGATGCAAGCCATCTGTAACTATTTTAATTAACAATTTCTGTACATATTCTCTGGGTAATTTAAGATTCGCAGCAGTTTCTTATCGACAACACCTGAGTTTTTTTTTGCTATCCGAAGAGTAAAAAGCCATGGAATTAGAATACGAAAGTAAACGTCCTCTCCATATTCCCTACGCTGGTCCAATCTTGCTTGAATTCCCCCTGCTAAATAAAGGCAGCGCGTTTACCGAAGAAGAACGCGCTAACTTTAACCTGCATGGTCTGCTGCCGGAAGCCGTCGAAACCATCGAAGAACAGGCAGAACGCGCCTGGCGTCAGTATCAGGAATTCAAACACGATATTGAAAAACACGTTTATCTGCGCAACATCCAGGATACCAATGAAACCCTGTTCTACCGCCTGCTGGACGGTCACCTCAGTGAGATGATGCCCATCATCTACACCCCAACCGTTGGCGAAGCCTGTGAACACTTCTCCGATATCTATCGCCGCGCCCGTGGCCTGTTTATCTCCTATCCTAACCGCGCCTATATCGACGATATGCTGCAAAACGCCACCAAACAGAACGTGAAAGTCATCGTTGTGACCGACGGTGAACGTATTCTAGGTCTGGGTGACCAGGGTATCGGCGGCATGGGGATTCCAATCGGTAAACTTTCTCTGTACACCGCGTGTGGCGGTATCAGCCCAGCCTATACCCTGCCAGTGGTTCTGGATGTCGGCACCAACAACCCGCAGCGCCTGAACGATCCGCTGTACATGGGATGGCGTCACCCACGTATCACCGATGACGAATACTATGCGTTTGTTGATGAATTCATCCAGGCTGTTAAGCGTCGCTGGCCGAACGTGCTGTTGCAGTTTGAAGACTTCGCACAGAAAAACGCGACACCGCTGCTGAACCGCTATCGCGATGAAATCTGTAGCTTTAACGATGACATTCAGGGTACCGCGGCGGTTGCGCTGGGCAGCCTGATTGCAGCCAGCCGTGCGGCAGGCACACAGTTACGCGATCAGACCGTGGCCTTCCTGGGTGCCGGTTCCGCAGGCTGCGGTATCGCTGAACAAATCATTGCACAGATGAAATCCGAAGGGCTGAGCGATCAAGAAGCGCGCGCACGTGTCTTCATGGTTGACCGCTTTGGTCTGCTGACGGACAAACTGCCGAACCTGCTCGATTTCCAAAGCAAGCTGGTGCAAAAAAGCGAGCTGCTGGCAGGCTGGGATTGCAATAGCGACGCCATTTCCCTGCTGGAAGTGGTACGCAATGCCAAGCCAACCATCCTGATCGGGGTATCCGGTCAGCCGGGCCTGTTCACAGAAGAAATCATCCGTGAAATGCACAAACACTGTGCGCGTCCTATCGTGATGCCGCTGTCTAACCCGACATCCCGTGTAGAAGCACGTCCAGAAGACATCATTCGCTGGACAGAAGGTGCAGCGCTGGTCGCAACCGGTAGCCCGTTCTCCCCAGTTAACTATCAGGATAAGGTATTCCCTATCGCGCAGTGCAACAACTCCTATATTTTCCCAGGTATCGGGCTAGGGGTACTAGCGTCAGGTGCCAAGCGTATCACTGACGGTATGCTGATGGCCGCCAGCCGCGCACTGGCCGACTGCTCGCCGCTGGCAAATAACGGTGAAGGCGCACTGCTGCCGGATCTGGCTGATATCCAGCAGGTGTCCAAGCGTATTGCACTGGAAGTCGGTAAAGCCGCACAACTGCAAGGCACCGCCGTAGTGACCTCGTCGGATGCACTGCAAAAAGCCATTGAGCACAACTTCTGGCAGCCGCAGTACCGCAGCTACAAACGCACTTCGTTCTAAGCGGTCACTCGCTGACTGCTAAAAAGCGCGACACTGGTTGTCGCGCTTTCTTATTCCTCACTCCTTTTTATTTATCACGGCTTTTTATTCATCACAAAAGTACGTCCGCAAGGCGTGGGTTTGACTTAACTTTTCAGCTTTGGGTCAAGCGCATCGCGCAGGCCGTCACCCAATAAATTAAACGCCAGTACCGTCAGAAAGATCGCCAAACTGGGGAATATCGCAACGTGTGGCGCGATCACCATATCCGACCGCGCTTCATTCAGCATCGCTCCCCATTCCGGCATCGGCGGCTGTGCGCCAAGCCCTAAAAATGACAGGCTGGCTGCCGTGATGATCGACATCCCAATGCGCATCGAGAAAAACACCACGATGGAAGACACCGAGCCGGGCAGAATATGCCGAAAGAGGATCGCTCCGTCGCTGGCACCAATGCTGCGAGCAGACTCGATGTAGGTCAGTTGTTTCAGCACCAGCGTGTTGCCTCGCACCAGACGGGCGAACGCCGGAATGCTGAAAATCGCGACGGCGACAACCACATTCGCCATCCCACTCCCCATAATCGCCACAACGGCAATCGCCAGCAGAATACCGGGAAACGCAAACAACACATCGCAAATGCGCATGATGATAAGGTCTGTCCACCCTTCGTAGTAACCTGCCAGCAGACCCAGCGTCGTACCGATAATCATCCCCACCAGTACCGAGAGAATGCCCGCCGCCAGCGAAATACGTGTTCCCATCAGGATCCGGCTGAAAATATCACGCCCTAATGAATCCACCCCCAGCCAGTGTGCCGCCGACGGGCCTTCATTCAGGCGATCATAATCGAAATAATTCTCAGCATCATAGGGCATCAGATACGGTGCCAGAAACGCGATCGCAACCAGCAGCAGCACAAACACGCCCGCGGTGACCGCAACGTGCTGCCGAAGAAAGCGTCGCCAGAATTCCCGCCACGGCGTACGCACAGGTTTATCCCTCATGACAGGGAGCGTCGCCAGCATCGCTTTACGTCGCCAGTGTCTCATTCCCTTTCCTTATTTGTAACGAATGGCTGGATTAATCGCGGCATACAGCATATCCACCAGCAGATTGATCAGAATAAACTCCAGCGAAAACAGCAGCACCTCGGCCTGAATCACCGGATAGTCGCGCATCTCCACCGCATCGACCAGTAGCCGTCCCAGCCCCGGCCAGTTGAAGACCTTCTCCACAACGATGGATCCACCGAGCAAGAAACCAAATTGCAGCCCCATCATCGTCACCACGGGAATCAGCGCATTACGCAGCCCGTGCTTCACCACAACCAGCGATTCACGCACGCCTTTTGCCCGCGCCGTGCGTATATAATCTTCCTGTAAAACATCGACAAATGACGCGCGGGTAAAACGCGCCATCACCGCCGCCACCGCCGCGCCCAGCGTCAGCGAGGGTAAGATGTAGTGCAGCCAGGTATCCGCTCCCACCGTCGGCAGCCACCCCAGTTCGACAGAAAAAATCTGCATTAACAGCATACCGAGCGCAAAGGCAGGGAAAGAGAGGCCGGATACCGCCAGCGTCATTCCGATCCTGTCCGGCCAGCCGTTGCGCCACACGGCCGATACGATGCCGATCGCCATGCCAAAAATCACCGCCCACACCATGCTGCACACCGTCAGCCAAAAGGTCGGCATAAAGCGCATGGCGATCTCTTCCGTGACCGGGCGCTTCGACACCATTGACGTCCCCAAGTCCCCTTGCAGGATATTGGTGAAGAAATGCCAGAACTGGTGCGGCAGCGGTTTATCCAATCCCAAGTCCTGCCGTACCATCTCGATGACGGCGGCATCCGCTTCCCGCCCGGCGGCTAAACGCGCCGGATCGCCGGGTAACAGATGAACGAACAGGAACACCAGCACCATAACAATCAGGAGCGTGGGAATTAGTCCCAGTAGCCGTTTAATAAAATAATTCAGCATGAACGGTTTTCCACAGACATGCGTCAGACTCCCTATACGTAGAGGTGTGTTGACCACTGCGGGCAGCCTTACGGCCCCCCAATTCCCTAGTCATTCTTTTGCGGCGAATTATTCCTTGAGGTCGGCCTCTTCAAAACTGAACAACGTATCTGGCATCACGTAAAATCCGGTCAGTTTTTTGCTATTGGCCGAGACTAAACGCTCTGTCGCCAGGAAAATCCACGGCGCATCCGCCCAGATTTTGTCCTGTGCATCCTGATACAGTTTCTGCTTTTCCGTCCGATCCGTGGTTTTCAGGGCATTCGCCAGATCCGCATCAACCTGCGGGTTGCTGTAAAACGCCGTGTTGAACTGTGCGGGTGGCCAGGAAGCCGTCGCAAACAGCGGCGACAACGCCCAATCCGCCTCACCCGTCGAGGCTGACCAGCCGGTGTAGAACAGGCGAACGCCCGTTTCTTTCACGCCTTTACCTTCCACCTCCGCAGCACGCTGCCCCGCATCCATGGCGGTCACCTGCACTTTCACGCCGACCTGCGCCAGCTGTTGCTGTGTAAACTGCAAGACTTTCTGCGCCGTACTGTGGTTATGCGACGACCAGAGCGTGGTGGTAAAACCGCCAGGGTAGCCTGCTTCTTTCAGCAGTTCGCGCGCCTTCGCCGGATCGTAAGGCCACGGTTGGTATTTTACTGAATAATCAATGCTGTCTGGCAGTGGCCCTTCGGCTGGCGTCGCATAGCCGGAGAACGCGACTTTAATCAGCGCCTCTTTGTTGATCGCGTAGTTCAACGCCTGTCGAACCTTCGGGTTATCAAACGGTTTCTGCGTCACGTTCATGCTGATGTAACGGTGCAGAATCGACGGCGACGCCACCAGCGCCAGCTTGTCATTTTTCTCCAACACCTTGGCCTGCTCGAACGGTATAGGATAAGCAAACTGTGCTTCGCCGGTTTGCAGCAGTGCCGCACGCGTGTTGTTATCCACGACCGGACGCCAGGTAATGCTGTCCAGCTTCGGCAAACCCGCCTTCCAGTAGCCGCTGAATTTCTCGACTTTGACAAAATCGGTCTGATTCCAGGCCACAAAGCGGTATGGGCCAGTGCCTACCGGATGGAAGCCAATATCCTTGCCGTACTGCGTTAATGCCGCCGGAGAGATCATCACCGCCGCCGGGTGCGCCAAATTGTTAACGAACGCCGAGAATGGTGTCTTCAGTGTGATTTTCACCGTCAAATCGTCAACCACGTCGGTTTTTTCGATCATCTTGAACAGGTTGTATCGCTTCAGGCGGTTGTCTGGATTACTGGCGCGATCCAGATTCACTTTCACTGCGGCGGCGTTAAACGTCGATCCATCGTGAAATTTGACGCCAGGATGCAGCTTAACGGTATATGTCAGGCCGTCCGGACTCACGTCATAGCTGTCCGCCAGCACGTTCACCAGCTTCATGTCTTTATCGAAGCCAAATAGCCCCTGATAGAAGGACTTCGCGACCGTCTGCGATAGCGAATCGTTGGCATCGTACGGATCCAGGCTGGTAAAAGTGGAACCCACAGCGATCACTGCATCTTTGGCTGCCCAAGCGGGTGAAGCCGCCATAGCAGCGGTTACCCCTGCGGCGACTAACCAGCGCCGTTTTATCGTCATTACGCTCATGCTACGTTCTCCTTGTGAATCCCTGTCAGTAAGCGCCGGCTATCGGATGGTGCGCAACAAAGTGTCGCTCCCCCACCTGCACCAGAGGCGCCGTGATTGGCTCATCGCCAAGCGCCCGAATCGGGCTAGGTATTTCATCAACCAGCAGCACCTGCTCACGCTGGCGGCATGAGGGATCGGCAATCGGGACTGCCGACATCAGCTTGCGGGTATAAGGATGGCGAGGCCGCTCGAAGACGTCTTGCCGTGAGCCAATCTCGACAATCTGCCCCATGTACATCACCGCCACGCGATGGCTGATACGCTCGACCACCGCCATATCATGTGAAATAAACAAAAACGCGATGCCGAACTCACGTTGCAGTTCCAGCATCAGATTGATGATTTGTGCCTGAATCGACACGTCCAGCGCGGATACCGCCTCATCCGCAATCACCACTTTCGGGTTCAACGCCAGCGCTCGGGCAATGCAAATGCGCTGACGCTGGCCACCGGAAAATTCATGCGGATAGCGGCGAGCGTGTTCCGGCGCTAACCCTACGCGCGATAACAGCCATTCCACACGCTTCTCCGCCTCCTGCCGACGGCAAATGTTGTGCACCAGCAGCGGCTCCATAATCGAGAACCCCACTGTTAGTCGGGGATCGAGTGACGCATACGGGTCCTGAAAAATCAGTTGAATATCACGCCGCAGATGCTGTAGCGCCGCGCCTTTCAACTGATGGATAGGTTGACCATTAAACGTGATGTCGCCACGCTGGCTTTCAACCAGCTTGAGCAGCGCACGGCCAGTAGTGGACTTGCCGCATCCCGATTCACCAACCAGCGACAGCGTTTCGCCCGGCCAGAGATCGAAGCTGATGTTCTGCACCGCATGTACCTGCCGCGTCACGCGATTCAATACACCGCTACGAATCGGAAAACGCGTCACCAGATGACTAACCTGTAAGATCGGAGCCGCATCCGCAGGCACGGTATCCTGCGGTAGGTTGTCCACAATGCGTACGGCGTTTTGATCCAGCAGCGGAAATTTTTCCGGGAACGGCTGACCACGCATAGACCCTAATGTCGGAACAGCAGCCAGAAGCCCCTGCGTATACGGGTGCTGCGGTGCAGTAAAAATCGGCCCAACGCTTCCCGCCTCGACACTTTCCCCACGGTGCATCACCAGTACGCGTTCGGCTACTTCCGCCACCACGCCCATATCATGGGTAATGAAAATCACGGCCATTTCCATTTCACGCTGTAGCACGCGAATCAGTTGCAGAATTTGCGCCTGAATGGTGACATCCAGCGCGGTCGTCGGTTCATCGGCAATCAGCAGCGACGGCTTACAGGAGAGCGCCATCGCAATCATCACCCGCTGGCGCATACCGCCGGACAACTGGTGCGGGTAGCGATCCAGCACGTTGCGAGCTTCCGGTATTCTGACCAGATCAAGCATGCGTAACGTTTCTGCACGCGCAGCCCGTCTGTCCATCCCCTGATGCAAACGAATCGACTCGGCTATCTGTTCACCGACGGGGAAAACTGGGTTCAGCGACGTCATCGGTTCCTGAAAAATCATCGCCAAATCCGCGCCACGCAATGAGCGCATCATCCGCTGACGTGCTCCGCGGAGATCCAGCACTTGTCCATCGCGGCGGCGGAATAGCATATCTCCCTGATGAATCACGCCTCCCGCATGCTCAACCAACCGCATCAGCGCCAGTGACGTCACTGACTTACCCGATCCTGACTCCCCGACGATGGCCAGCGTTTCACCCCGATCGACAGAGAACGTCAAATTACGCACCGCGTCCGTCCGCTGCCCCTGCTGTTCGAAGGACACACTCAGGTTGCGTACTTCCACCACCCGTTTTTCAGGCAAAACAAGCCCCGGAACAGGGGAAGACAGTGAGGCATAATGATCCTGTGTGGGCGACATGAACGGCAAATCTCCATATAAATGCGGCTGGAATCAGCGCAACGCGGTCAGGGACAAATTATCAGCGATTTTTGACTATATTTAGCGCAAAGTATGATGTAAAGCGGAAACTGAAATCAGAAAAGCAATAAAATCCTTTTATAACATAAAGTTAACCAAAATAAAGACGTGCAATCCGGCATGATATCCCATGCAAACTCCTCCCCATTTTTGCCTGAAATAGTTCGCGTTGTAAGCAAAAGACGGCGGTGTGGCATCATGGCCCTGTCGTTTACTGCCTGAGAGGGGTTCACGCACCACAAGCCCTATTCCTTGACCTGCATACATTCACCCACGTTACGAACTCTGACATAATTAATACTGGCATAGAAAACATGTTTTCGCCCATGAACGACGTCTTGGCGGAAGACTGTTTATTAATGAAACCAGACGCATTAATGAAATCGGCCTTATTGATAAAACAAACTGTATTGATGAAAAAACGGTGGAGTATAGATGGAAAGCGTTAACGCAGGTTTATTGACTCTTGAACAAGCCCTGGAAAACATGTTTTCTCAGGTTACGTCCCTCACCGAGACAGAACGTATATCCCTGTTCGACGCCACAGGACGGATCACCGCCCAAGCCATCACCTCCCCGATTAACGTCCCACCTTTCGCCAATTCCGCGATGGATGGCTATGCCGTACGCTGCGCGGATTTGTCCGTTTCCCCGACGCTACCGCTGGCAGGAAAAGCGTTCGCAGGCACCCCATTCACTGGTGAGTGGCCTGTCGGAACCTGCATTCGTATTATGACCGGCGCGCCGATTCCCGCAGGTGCTGACGCCGTCATTATGCAGGAAGAGGTTGACGTCAGCGAGGATGGCATCCATTTCCCCCATAAGGTCAAACCCGGTCAGAATATTCGTCTGGCGGGAGAAGATATTCAGGCTGGTGCCAGCGTACTGCCTGCGGGCTGCAAACTGGGCGTGGCGGCGCTGCCGCTGCTGGCTTCGCTAGGGATTGCGCAGGTTGACGTGGTACGCCGTCTGAAAGTCGCGGTGTTTTCTACCGGTGATGAGTTGCAACCCGTTGGCAAACCGTTGGAAGACGGCCAGATTTATGACACTAACCGTTTCGTCGTCCGCCTGATGCTGGAACAGTTGGGCTGCGACGTGCATGACCTGGGGATTATTCGCGACGATCCGGCTGCCCTGCGTGCCGCGTTCCATGAGGCTGATCGGCTTGCCGATCTGGTGATCAGCAGCGGCGGCGTCTCCGTTGGCGAAGCGGATTACACCAAGCAAATGATGGATGAGTTGGGCGATATCCATTTCTGGAAGCTGGCAATCAAACCCGGTAGACCCTTCGCCTTCGGCAAATTGCAACACGCCTGGTTCTGCGGCCTGCCGGGAAATCCGGTTTCCGCTGCGCTGACGTTCTATCAGTTGGTTCAACCGCTGCTGGCGCGCCTGTCTGGCTATACGCAGTGGCACCAGCCGCCTCGCATTCGCGTCAAAACCACCAGCGCTCTGAAAAAGACACCGGGACGCACCGATTTCCAACGCGGCATTTTCAGCCGTAACGCGCTAGGTGAGCTGGAAGTAAGAACCACCGGACATCAGGGGTCGCACGTTTTCAGTTCCTTCAGCCTCGGTAACTGCTTCATCGTGCTTGAGCAGGAGCGCGGCCATGTCGCCGCAGGAGAATGGGTCGACATCGAGCTCTTCAACGTGTTGCTGGAACACTGAATATGTTGCCGGAACTGAGCGATAAGGAGATGCTGCGCTACAATCGACAGATTGTACTGCGCGGCTTTGATTTTGACGGACAGGAAAAGCTAAAGGCGTCACGCCTGCTGATTGTCGGACTGGGTGGACTAGGCTGTTCCGCCGCGCAGTATTTGGCCGCAGCCGGCGTCGGCCATTTGACGCTGCTGGATTTTGATACTGTCTCTCTGTCTAACCTGCAACGTCAGGTGCTGCATCGCGACGCCCGTATCGGTATGGCAAAGGTCGAGTCAGCGCGTCTGACGCTATCCGATATGAATCCACACCTCTCGCTCAATACGGTGGATGGCGAGCTTGATGATGACGCCTTGAGCGAATTAGTCAGCAGGCACGATGCAGTGCTGGACTGCACCGACAATGTCGCCATTCGCAATCGCCTCAATCGCATTGGCTTTCAGCTTAAGAAGCCGCTGATCTCCGGGGCGGCGATTCGAATGGAAGGTCAAATCAGCGCCTTTACCTATCAGCCTGATGAACCTTGCTATCAGTGTCTCAGCGGTCTGTTCGGCGCCAATGCGCTAACCTGCGTCGAAGCCGGTGTGATGTCCCCCCTGGTGGGCACCATTGGGAGTTTACAGGCGATGGAAGCGATTAAATTGCTGACAGGCTACGGCAAACTGGCCACTGGGCGATTGCTAATGTTCGATGCGATGACGCTGCAATTTCGTGAAATCATGTTGCCGAAAAACCCGCGCTGCGGCGTCTGCGGCGAGCGAGGCGCAGAAGGAAAAGACACCACTCAGGCACGATAAACCATTGAACACCGGAAAAATCGGTGACACAGTATTAAAGTAAGTCATCACGTAAACTGAGGAACACACCATGAGTAATGCTTTTTTGCAGTCAATCAAGGCCCGCCGTTCAATCTATGCCATCGGCAATAAGTTACCGATATCAGAAGACCAGGTTACCACCCTCATTACCGAAGCCGTTAATGAAAGCCCCTCCTCTTTTAATTCGCAAAGTTCCCGCGTTGTGATTCTGTTCGGTGAGCAACACCACAAGCTGTGGGATATTGTTAAGCAGCAGTTGAAGAAAATTGTGCCTGCGGACGCTTTCGCCCCAACAGAAAACAAACTGGCCTCTTTCGCCGCCGGCGCGGGCACCGTTCTGTTCTTTGAAGACACCAGCGTGATTGAAGCGCTACAGGAAAAATTCGCGCTTTATGCCGACAATTTCCCAATTTGGTCTGAACATTCAACCGGTATTGCACAGTTTGCCGTGTGGTCTACGCTGGCGCAGGAAAAAATTGGCGCCTCTCTCCAGCACTATAATCCGCTGATTGATGATGATGTGAAAGCACAATGGAATCTTCCAGCCAGTTGGAAATTGCGCGCTCAAATGCCATTTGGCTCAATCGAGCAACCGGCCGGTGAGAAAACCTATATTTCCTTTGAAGAGCGCTTCCGCGTATTTAAATAATCCGCTGACGTATTATTTATCAACAAACAGGGACACCACGCGATGTCCCTGTTTGTTTTAGATTCAGGCGCTAATCAGGCACCGGCGGTGCAAAAACCTGAATCGCTTTTTCTCTGATCCCGAACACCGCTGGCGTTTTACCAATCAGCTCACCATCCGCATTGATATCGTGCGGCTTCGGGGTACTCAACGTTAGCTGTCTGGCGGAAAAGGCGCGGACTTTACGCCAGCGCCCGTGCGTTCCCCTACGGATAAAGGGAATCAGCGCCACCATTTCCCACCAGTGGGAAACCTCCAGGCTATAGACATCCAGCCGGCCATCATCGGGCGCGGCGCTGTCTGCTACCGCCATGCCACCGCCGTAGAAACGGCCGTTCCCCACCGACACCTGCACGGTTCTCACCCGTTCTTTAATGCCGTCATGCTCGATCTCGACGCGGAAAGGACGGCTTTGCTTCAAGAGCTTAAAGGCCGCCAGTGCATAGCCTAATGTTCCCCAGCGTTTCTTGGATTTCGCCGACAGCCCGCGTGCCAATGCCGCAGAAAACCCAATACTGGAAACGTTAAAAAACAGATGCCCATTGACCTCGCCTAAATCAACGGCGCGCCGCTGTCCGTTGACAATAACCTGAACCGCCTGCCGAATCTCTCTGGGGATCCTCACCGTACGGGCAAAGTCATTCGCCGTCCCTAACGGCAGCACGCCCAGTGGCAAGCCGGTATCCACCAGACCAGGGGCGGCTGAATTTAATGTCCCATCGCCACCGCCGATAATGACAAAATCCACCCGATCCGCATACGCGCGTATCATATCACTGCATGAACCCGACGCATTTTCGTCCGGTTCGACGAAGTTAATCCGGCTTTCCTGTAATAGCCGTTTCACATAGCGCGCAGAAGAATCGCCATTCCGCGCCCGCTTATTAATCAATAAAAGCGCAGTTGGGCCTGATTCTTTCACTGCTGAATAATGGCTCATTGTCATCTACCCAACCTCAATGTTTGATTAAATCTAACCATAGGGATAATCAAACCGACAAGAGGGCTTTAACAAGCCCACAATAAAATACAAAACATTACGTTTCGGCACGCTACCACTAATACTTCCACACTGAAACCACTATACTGAACCCTACGAGTCAGCGATTCCTTTACCACTTTGTTACACTGTTATTCCAGTAGCACCTGCATCACCATTTTTATTTAAAAACAGCCATTTCTTCACCCATCCTATCATTGCTTCTCTGGGGAGATTATTTTGCAAATTGGATTCATCAATAGCTCACGCTGGCTGGATAAGACGCGCGCAATCATCATATTTGGCTCCATGCTACTCGCCGCATTTCTGGTGATTAGCTGGACTAGCTATGAAGTGGCTAAAGAATCTCTGGAAGAAGAAATCGAAGAAAATACCCTGCCGCTGACCAGTGATAATGTCTATTCTGAAATCCAGCAGGATTTGTTAAAGCCTATTTTTATTTCTTCGCTGATGGCGCACGATACGTTTTTACGCGATTGGGTACTGAAAGACGAAAGCGATCCACAGGCTATGTTCCGTTATCTAAGAGAGATCGACCGCCGTTTCGATACCGTGTTTTCGTTTTTTATTTCTGATAAAACCAAACGCTACTACGATCCTCAGCGCATTCTCAAAACCGTCTCGGAAGATTCCCCAGACGACCAATGGTATTTCCAGTATAAAACCTTATCCGACACGATGCCTTATGCCATCGACCTCCGCATCGACCCTGAAGACCGCACACACCTCGATATTTTCATCAACCATAAGGTCATGGATTATGAAGACAATTTTATTGGCATTACCGGCGTAGGCATTCCGGTTGAGCGCGTTAAACACCTCATTAAAAAATATGAACAACGCTATAACCGGACAATCTATTTCATTGATAAAGAAGGCAACATTACGCTACACGGGGAAACCTACATCCGCCCGCAGCAAATTCAGCAACAGTTGGGGCTAAACCGGATCGCAACTACGATTTTGACCTCTCCCGGCGGGGCTTATGAATATCAGTCAAACGGGGAACATATTTTCCTTAACACTCGGCTCATCCCTGAATTCGGCTGGTATTTGATGGTTGAGCAAACCAGTCATCCCAGTGAAAAACGGCTATTCGCCACGTTGCTTAAAAATCTGTGCATCAGCACGTTCGTCAGCGTTCTCTTCCTCTTCCTGCTATGGTTGACTATTGGCGGCTACCAACGTCGTCTGGAACAAATGGCAACGACCGATAAATTAACAGGCCTCATGAACCGTCAGGCATTTGATTATCTATTCCGTCGCCTCGGGACGAAAAATGCCTTACAGCACAAATCGCTCTCCATCCTTCTCATTGATATTGACCACTTCAAGAGAATCAATGACCAGTACGGCCACAACGTCGGCGATTTCGTCCTGCAAGGGATTTCTGCCCTCTTGTCAGCCAACACTCGCGCCAGCGATCAATCCTGCCGTTGGGGAGGAGAAGAGTTCGTGATTCTGCTCGACGATTGTGATATCAACACGGCGCTTCAGCGCGCCGAAGCGCTACGGCAAAGTATCGAAATAGCCCTGATTCCCTACCGCGAAGGAACCATTCGAGTGACAGTCAGCTGCGGTGTCGCTGAATATCGGGCAGGCGAAACGCTCAGTATGCTGATTAACCGCGCCGATATCGCGCTCTATCAAGCCAAACAGCAGGGACGCAATCGGGTGGTACGCGCACAGTAATATCGAATTTGGATGCACACATTAAAAAATAACGGGGAGGCTCGTTGCCTCCCCGTTATTTCATCACACTCGTCAGAGTTTTCGGTCATTAAATACCATCATCTTTCGTCTGAACCCAAAACGCATGCACCAACCCAGGAAAATAGCCTAACAGCGTTAGAATAATATTCAGAATAAATGCCCCACCGATGCCTTTCCCCAATAACACGCCCAGCGGTGGCAGAAGAATAGTAAAAACGATGCGCCAAAATCCCATATTAACCTCCGTAACGTGATAATTACTTTTGAAAATAGTGCAGCGTTTGTGATTTGTCAGTATTCACTGAAACAATTGGGATTAATCTTTGCAGAAGACGGAAAAGTGCGCAGCAGATGTATAATGCCAAGTATAATAAATGTTCATACGTAGCGACTGTTTACAAAGGATAAAGAATGAAAAAATTCGCTATTACCCTCTGTGCTCTACTGCTGCCCTTAACTCAAGCCGCAGCAGCAAACTGTGACAGCGCCGTCACACAGCTTGAAATGAGCCAGTGTGCGGCTGATAACTATAAAAAAGTGGATGGCGAACTTAATCGACTCTACCAGGATGTCGTCAAACGGCTGGTGATTGAAGAACACAAGGTGTTGCTCAAGTCAGCCCAGAGAAAATGGATTGCCTATCGCGATACTGACTGTAAGTTTCAGACCTTTCCGACAACGGGGGGATCGGTTCATGGCATGCTGTATTCCCAGTGCCTGACGCAGAAAACCGCCGAGCGCGTAAAAGAATTCAAAAGCATGCTAAGTTGTAAAGAAGGGGATTTGGGCTGCCCACTTTAAGCCACTGCCAAGTGTGGAAAGCGTCACAGACTAAATGCGCGGTAAGTGTTTAAATAGTGGCGGAGAGAGGGGATCTTGCCCCCCGGTAGAGTTGCCCCTACTCCAGTTTTCGAGACTGATCCGTTCAGCCGCCCAGCATCTCTCCGTTTAGCAATTGCCATGATGCCCGTTTTTACGGCATTTTAACAGCTATGTTATTTTAACAACACACGCCCTAGCCTTTAAATTCAAGTGACGACTTAACGAGCAATAACAATGATTAAATGGCCGTGGAAAAACACTCAACCTCAGGTGCAGACGCTTGAACACTGGCAAGCTGCGGTTTCCATCCCGCTTCTCGCGCCCTTGAGCGATGAAGAACTTCAGCAGTTGGTCGCTCTTGCCGATCAGTTTCTGAAGCAAAAACGCCTGATTCCGTTGCAGGATCTGATGTTAACGGAAATCATGCAGCAACGTATCGCCTTGCTGTTTTCCCTGCCGGTGTTATCGCTGGGAATGGATGCGCTGGATGGCTTCCACGAAGTTCTGGTTTATCCCGGTCCATTTATTGTAGAAGAAGAATGGCAGGACGACATCGGACTCGTGCATACGGGGAAAATGGTACAGTCCGGGCAAAGCTGGGATCAGGGGCCGATTGTCCTCAACTGGCAAGAAGTGCAAGACTCCTTCGATCTTTCCGGTTTCAACCTTATCATTCATGAAGTCGCACACAAGCTGGATATTCGCAGCAGCGGCGAAGCAACTGGCGTTCCCTTGATTCCCTTGCGGCATATTGCTGTCTGGGAACAGCATCTGCACGGCGCGATGAATGCCTTGCAGGAAGAGATCGATCTGGTCGGTGAAGAAGCCACCAGCATGGATCCCTACGCCGCCCACGATCCGGCAGAGTGTTTTGCGGTGCTGTCGGAATACTTCTTCAGCGCGCCCGAACTGCTCGACGATCGTTTCCCCGGCCTATACCGCTGCTTCCAAAAATTCTATCGACAAGATCCGCTCGTCCGTCTAAAAAACTGGCAAAGCAGCATCAACTGCCGCGCACCATCCATCTACTAACCCATAAAAAAACAGCGAATTGTACATAGCCTAGACAGTCAGATGATAAAGCTGATTTTGGCGTTGACAGTACCGCAGGTGGCAGATATTATGCGCCCCGTTCAAGCGATTCCTCTGTAGTTCAGTCGGTAGAACGGCGGACTGTTAATCCGTATGTCACTGGTTCGAGTCCAGTCAGAGGAGCCAAATTCTTGTTTTCATGCCGCTTTGCGAATCCCTATGTGATTCAGATTCAATAGGTTAGCGTGAAAAGTTTTCCCGATGCATTTTCAGTTTACCCTCCGCATCGGGAGAATTTGGTGGTCAGATTTGGGGTCTTTCCGGTTCGATAATGGAGTGACCCGCATATGTCCCTTAACGACTCAAAAATCCGCAACTTAAAACCACCTGCTCCCCCCATAAAACTATCCGATTCACACGGCCTGTATCTTCACGTTAAACCTACTGGTTCACGTCTCTGGTACTTCAGATACTATTTTTGTGGCAAAGAGACCCGCATAGCGTTGGGCGCTTATCCGTTAATCAGTCTGTCAGAAGCACGCCAGAAGCGTGATGAACTCCGTAAACTACTGGTGCAGAATATCAACCCGGCACAGTGTGGAAAGCTTGTCAAAACGAATATTGATATAGTGCTGATATAGTGGTTACCGCCTCACCTATCTGTTTCATCTGTGAACCTACTGTATTCGCTATTACTTTCTCTTGGTCGCTTTTCATATCCTAAAACTTCATGAAAGCCATTGCTGTGCCGATACCTAAAACCAATGCAACTTCCAATAGGAAAAACCCTTTTTATTTTCTTTTTTCATTTCTCACCGTCCTTTTTATTTTCACGCATGCTTTAATTAGCAAAAATAAAAAAGTGATCAAGCCTTCAATAAAAAACACAGTTAGACATTTACTTTAAATTAAGCAGCGTGTAAGGTGTGATTTTTATAAAAACAGGGAGCACCATGAAAAACCAAATGCAAAACGTAAACATTCGTCCTCTCATCGATACTGATGTATTAAGTTTTATAAAAATCAGACTTGAATCACTTAAAAACACCCCTGAGAATTTTGGTTCTTCATTTGATGAGAAAAAAAACCATTCAGAGGAATATTTTCTCGAAAAAATAAGAAACAACATTATTATTGGATGCTTTGATAAAAATGAACTACTCGGTATCATTGGTATATCAAAGCCACATCTAATAAAAATGCAACATATTATTTCGCTCTGGGGGATGTATGTTCGCCCCAACGCCAGAGGGTTAGGTTTATCTAAATCCCTACTTAATTTTGTAATCACGAAGATGAAAGCACAAGCACATTGTCATTCCATCCGGTTAAGTGTCGTAGCCACAAATACAACAGCAATCAGACTCTATGAATCAGTAGGTTTTAAGGCATGGGCCGTTGACGTCGATGCATTAAAAATTGGGGGCACGTATTATGATGAAATTTTTATGCGCTATGATATATAACAACCTCATTAGTTCAGGAAATTCAATTAATACCTTATCGATAAGAGTATAACACTTCATTTATAATGAAATGAATGTTATCCTGTTGCTTGTCGTTGAACTACATCGCCTTGAAGAAAATTCATAACTGTCTTGAGAAACAGAGAAATAGGCTCTATATTCAGATCGTTAACACACTCTTTTCTTCCATCAGGATACACTGTTATCAGTTTCCCCTTTGAAATATAGTGGATAGCCATTCCAGCCCTGAACACCTATTTAATCGTTTTCTGTGATGCCCTTTGAGCAATTCAACTTAACACCGCTGTATCTTCAAGTGGATTTTTCTTTGATTTTTCCTTTTTCATTATTTCCTCCGTATCTATACTGATATATAATTTTTTGCTAACATGTGTCAAATTTGGATATACTCCATCGATGATTCTTTATCACCATCAGGATAATAAGCAATGAGTGAAGCACTTAAATTATTAAACAATATTCGTTCTCTCCGTGCTCAGGCACGAGAAACCGATCTGGCAACACTGGAAGAAATGCTGGAAAAGTTCACCGTTATTGTTGAAGAGCGCCGCGAAGAAGAAGCCAAAACCCAACAAGAACAGGCTGAGCGTCTGGCAAAAATTGAAGCCCTTCGTGCCAAACTGTTAGAAGACGGTATCGATCCGGCTGAACTGCTTGGTTCTGTTTCTGCTACCAAGTCAGCAAAATCTAAACGTACTCCTCGTCCGGCGAAATACAAATACACCGATGAGAATGGCAATGAACAGACGTGGACAGGTCAGGGCCGTACTCCGAAAGCTATCAAGGAAGCGCTTGATAACGGTAAGAGCTTGGAAGATTTTGAGATCTAATAAAATTGCTCGGGCGACCTTCTGGGCCGCTCTTTGCCGTCCCCGACGGTGCGCCTCTCCATGACGACGCAGCACCCGGTAGAAGGTTGATTCATTCGTCAGAGATATTCCCTTATCGGCCAGCGCCGGTACGGTTTGTGACGGTGACAGACTGGCAAATCTGGCTGATGGCACACCGACAGTATCTGCTGCTCTTCTTGCGCACTTAACCGGTTGGGCGATGCTCTGACTACACTGGTGCGCTAGTTCTCCACCGCGATGGTCAACGCCGCCACATCCGCTCACTTAGTAAGCCAATACGATATTTTCGGAAATATGTCTTTAAAGGATTGTTGGGGTCAATACAACAGGACAATAGCGGCGCTGAAGAACTTGTTGCGAGCGGCTTTATTAACCCTTAACGTGAGTATTACTTTTCGCTCTTTGGGTATTCACTGTTTTGATTGACGAGGGAAAATGGAACGCTTATTTGTCTACGGAACGCTGCGTCCAGGTCACACGAATGCCTATATTCTGGAAAACATCGGTGGAGAGTGGCTGCCGGGTTACGTAACAGGCACATTTTATGAGCGTGGCTGGGGCGCTGCCGCAGATTTTCCAGGGATAGTCCTGGATGAAAATGGGCCACTCATCAGCGGTTATCTGTTTTTGTCCACTAACCTTGAAGCACACTGGTCAATGTTAGATGAATTTGAAGAGGGCTACGATCGCGTTGAAGTTGTCGTTACCACGGCGGAAGGCCAGCAGATTACGGCGTGGGTTTATCAGCTACAGCCATAAATAGGCTCAGTACGCGATATAGCTCAAAGCGTTCTATACCCAGACCTGTCCCGGTAAGGAAACCCAATTTGAAAATCCCGCGTCAGGAAACACAGGCGGGATGTTTGTTTTTAGCCTCTTATGACCGTTGGCTAAGATGGGAAGCGGACACAACCACACTCACTTTGCATCCTTTTCAACATGCTCTCAACGAGCGCTACTCATTGCCCCATTGGTTCAGGAACGTCGCGATCTCATCGATACGATGCTCGTCGATACCCGCTTCACTGGCCATCTCCTTCTGCGCATCTTCACTGATTTCTTCGTTATTCATTAAGCGGGTGATCAACAGTTGGAAATAGCGCGCCAGAGCGTCACGTTCTGACTCACTTACCGGCTTTTCAGATTCCGTCGCATACTCATCCGTGATGTCATAAAATTTAAGCGGTAATTCATTATTCATAAGTCATCCTCAGGGATTAAGGTCTATGTCTGTTAATGCTGGCATCGTCTGGCCGGGATCATATCATTCTTACTACGTTTTCCCGTCATCCATGTAAGGGAAAGAGACTAAAAGAGGTCGGTTCAGTCTCTTAGATGCGAAAATCAGGGCATGCTTTTCTGCTTTAGCCTTACCATAAGGCGATGTCCCCAACCCATAAATTAAAATGAAAATTACTTTTAAATCAAATAATTATAAAAAACATTCCAAACCAAACACCAAGTCATGAAGATGGCTCATGTCTATTGAAATTAAATCACTTTTACTCACTCAATGACTCTGGCATAAATTGTGCGCATGAAGTAACGATAATATGAAATCTGCTGAATGATGAGATCTGAAAATCTTCGAAAAGAAAGACATACAATCAGGTTGATATCAATAATTAGGATGTTAGATCGCGATGAATAAGAATTTTACGTTTACGATTAAGAACACGCGTTTCGATGAGAATTATAACCCCTCCGAAAATACGCGTATCACGACCAACTTTGCGAATCTGGCGAGAGGAAAGAACCGCCAGGAGAACTTGCGCAACGCCTTAAAAATGATTGACAATCGTTTCAATTCTCTGGCGCATTGGGATAACCCTAAAAGCGATCGTTACTCTGTCGAACTTGATATCATTTCCGTTGAGATTGATATTGAAGGCAATGGCGACACCTTCCCTGTCATTGAAATATTGAAAACGAATGTTGTTGATAAAAAAACAAACGAGCGCATTGACGGTATTGTAGGTAATAACTTCTCCTCCTACGTGCGAGATTATGATTTTAGCGTATTGCTGTCAGATCATAATAAGAGCCACCCCGGATTTAGCACCCCAGATAACTTTGGCGAGCTGCATGGAAATATCTTTAAATGTTTCGTGAACTCGAAGAGCTATAAAGAGAATTTTAGTAAAGCGCCAGTGATATGCCTCAGTGTTTCAAGTAAAAACACCTATCACAGGACTGGAAATCAGCATCCCGTATTAGGCATTGAGTACCGGCAAGATGAGTATTCACTGACCGACCAATACTTCCATAAAATGGGGTTACAGGCTCGCTATTTTATGCCGCCAAATAGCGTTGCGCCTTTGGCCTTCTATTTTTCTGGTGACTTACTGAGTGATTATACGAACCTTGAGCTGATCAGTACCATCAGTACGATGGAGACTTTTCAAAAGATTTACCGACCTGAGATTTACAATGCAAACTCTCCAGCAGGCCAATGCTATCAGCCAAGCCTGAATCATCAGGATCATTCATTCACTCAAATTGTTTATGATCGAGAAGAACGTAGCCTGTTGGCTATCGAGCAGGGAAAGTTTACGGAGAAAAACTTCATCAAGCCATACCACGCTATTCTTGAGCAATGGTCTGCTAATTACGTTCTTTGATTAACCAAAAACAAAAGGTCACCGATTATTATGAAAATATTGTTACCCACCTCAACGGCTGGCAGTTTACCCAAACCTTCCTGGCTGGCGCAGCCTGAGACACTGTGGTCGCCCTGGAAATTGCAAGGCGATGAATTGATTGAGGGCAAACAAGATGCGCTACGTTTGAGCCTGGCAGATCAACAACAGGCAGGGATTGATATTGTCAGTGATGGCGAGCAAACGCGCCAACATTTTGTCACAACGTTTATTGAGCACCTCAGCGGCGTTGATTTTGAGAAACGTGAGATCGTTAAAATCCGCAATCGCTATGATGCGAGTGTACCGACAGTCATTGGTGCCGTGGTTCGCCAAAAGCCGGTTTTTGTTGAGGATGCCAAATTTTTACGTCAGCAAACCACGCAACCCATTAAATGGGCCTTACCGGGTCCAATGACGATGATCGATACGCTCTATGATAGCCACTATAAGAGCCGCGAAAAACTCGCCTGGGAATTCGCCAAAATTCTCAATCAAGAAGCCAAAGAATTAGAAGCTGCGGGTGTCGATATTATCCAATTTGATGAGCCCGCATTTAATGTTTTCTTTGATGAGGTAAATGATTGGGGAATAGCCGCGTTAGAAAGAGCCGTTGAAGGGCTGAAGTGTGAAACGGCGGTGCATATTTGCTATGGCTATGGCATCAAAGCCAATACCGATTGGAAAAAGACGCTGGGCTCCGAGTGGCGGCAATATGAAGAAATTTTTCCTAAGCTGCAAAAATCGGCTATCGATATCATTTCACTGGAATGTCAGAACTCTCGTGTTCCAATGGATCTTATTGAACTCATTCGCGGTAAAAAAGTGATGGTAGGTGCCATTGACGTGGCAACCAATACCATTGAGACACCAGAGGACGTCGCCGATACGCTACGTAAAGCGCTTCAGTTTGTGGATGCCGACAAGCTCTACCCTTCGACCAACTGTGGCATGACTCCCTTATCTCGCCGAGTTGCAAGAGGCAAACTCAATGCGTTAAGTGCGGGTGCGGAAATCGTCCGCAGAGAACTTCTGGCTAAATAAGGTCGCCACAGAGTCGACCACATGAAGCGCATTCAGTCCGGGTTGGGCGATCTGATCAATCGCCAACTGTCCCAACCCACCAGTTGGACTGAGCAATACATCATCCTAAATGAAAAGCCCGTAAGGGCTTTTCTATTGAAAATCATCTGCAATCACCACATCAAATCATCAGGCACTTTAAAATCAGCATACGGATCGTCTTCGTCTTGCTCTTCCTGACTCAAGGCACTATTTAATACAATACTGTTCGCATCTCGCTGCGCAATTTTATCGGCTACGATCGCGGGGATAATCGCGTATTCACTCTCGCCATTGCTATTAACCGCCAAACGAGCAATCGCAAGACGGCCATTGATCAGTTGGGCCTGAGTCAGCTTATCCACGTCTATTTTTTTAATGACGTTATTGTCTGTGAAGTTAAAACCAATATCGCCTTTTGCAATAGTGATTCTGTTCATTTCAATGAGCTGCTTCACCTGAGCTTTATATTCTTTAGATAACACAGCTTGTTTTTGTTGTTCACTTAGCTGTTTATCGCGCTCAAGCTGTGCTTTCTTATTCTCTTCCACTGCCTCTCTTGCCTCACGAGCCTGAACGCGTGATTTTTTCGCCGTCCTTTGGACTTTGGCCATTTTCTTGCTGGTCACTAATCCAGCTTTTAACATCTGCTCTTGTAAGGTGAGTTTTGTCATTTTCGTTTCTAAACCGGTTGAATAATTTACAGGATTATACCTGTAATTTTTGAGGCAGTACCAGATTGCAGGACGCGATCGCGGTGAGGCTTGAGTTTGGGGGGGTCTATAGCGATGCCGACATTCTGCTTATACATGGCGCGGAACATCGACACAGGGTCAGTCCGAATGATTTCAGACCTTGAGCAGTTTTACCGTGGCGTCTATGTCTATCTCATCTTCCGAGAAGATGAGCGTCGTTCCATGGAAGGTGGTGATGGCCAGTTTTTTCAGCGAACGCATTTCACCAGGCTTAACCGCTGATCTCGGCTTGATGCTATTCATCAATATCCCTACAGACAGCACCGCATTTTCTTTATCAATGTGAGTATCAGCAGGGACTTCTTCGCGGTAAACCACATAAGACTTGATCGACGTGATCTTAAGACGCTCGCCTGCAATATAGATATATTTGCTTTCCGGTAAGACTTTCACAGAATAAGCTGACAACCCCTTGTTATTCGTAGTGGGTTCGAAAGTGACCGCTGCATCTTTCTTAATCAGATCGGGGTTGGCGACCTTAATCACATGAAAATAACGGTTATCGCCGTTTTCATCTTTGATAAATCCAAAACCTTTATCTTTAAACCAGGTTGTGATCGTTCCGTTCATCGCCATTACCACCTACTCAATCGTTCATCTACTCAGTTTTTTCAGCGCGCAGTGTAAAGCACAATGCCTGCGCAAACTACGTCTTTGGGTTAAGTTTTGATAATAAATGTCTGGTCTGTGAAAAAACATTCCCGATAGCGACAAACTGGCTATGCCACGCCTGCAATTCGTCCTCTGGCTCCAGCGCGCCGGTTTGCACTGTCAGCCCCTGGCTCATGATCGTGAAGTGGGCAGCGCTGTTGACCTCGCGAAAAGTGTACCTGTCGGCATAAGTGTCAGCGGTAAAAAAACAAACGCTAGCTAAAAAATCGGCTTCTGCCCTCTCCCACAAGGAGAGGAGGCAAAAGCCGAATATGCTAACCGCCAGAACGATTAACGGTGCACTTTATTCAGCACGGTCTGAATCGCAGACGACAACTCGTTGATCTCGAATTTCGCCACATAGGCATCCGCACCAACATTACGCACGTGATCTTCGTTCGCACTGCCGGACAGTGAAGAGTGGATCACCACTGGGATATTCTTCAGGAATTCTTCACGTTTGATATTTCTGGTCAGCGTAAAGCCGTCCATTTCCGGCATTTCCAAGTCGGTCAGAACCAACGAGATCTTGTCTGAAATAGGCCGACCTTCCGACTGCGCTTCTTGCGCAATTTGTCGTATCTTATTCCAGGCCTCTTGCCCAGTGATGTGCATACTAAATGGGATACCCATCTGAGTGAGCCCCTGTTCAAGCAAGGAACGAGCGACTTTGGAGTCTTCCGCCACAATCGCAATCGCGCCAGACGTATAAGAGTAGGTTTTCTCTTCTGCGTTCTTGAGCTTGGTTTCACGCTCGCCGGGAATGATATCAAACAGAATCTGTTCAACATCCAGCACCAGTGCCAGACGATTACTGTCTTTGTCGGTATCAAGACGCGCGATGCTGGTAATGTAGGTGTTACTGATGCCAGCTTCGGCAGCCAAAACCTGGCTCCATTCCAGACGAACGATATCGTCCACCGACTCCACAGCAAACGCCTGCGTACTTCGTGCATACTCAGTGATAAGAAGAATGTTCAGCCCGGTTTCCGGTTTGCTGCCCACCACGGCTGGAAGATCGATAACAGGAATGATTTGCCCACGAATGTTAACCATACCCAGCATCGGCGATGTCATGCCAGCCGCTTTGGTCAAGGCAGGCATCGGCACGATTTCACGCAGCTTAAATACGTTGATGCCAAACAGCTCAGATTTGCCACCTTCAGGTGATTTGCCCAGTTGGAATAATAAGAGTTCAAATTTATTAGCAGAGGTGAGGTTTGTTCTCTCATCGATTTCTTTTTGAAAATTATCCATGCTTTCCTCAGTGCGAGTCATTATAGGTATACCGTAACCAGGCAACATTCGAGATGTGAGCAAACAGGAACCAACATCCGACCGCTCCACTGTACGTGATAGTCGTGTTCTTCAATCTTATCTAGCGTCAAACGTAAAATATTTTTAAGTGTGTCAACCTCATCCAACGATGGCAATCATCGGATCAGCAGACGGATATCAGCCCTCTTCAGTATAACAGTCGGCTAGCATCCTTAGGGTGCAGATAACATTCCCTGAACCATTAATATCGGCAGAATTTGCGAACACCTTATCCCAAATCGTGACAGAACAGTTGCCTGAGGAGAAAACTTCACGCTTCTCTTGACACCACAAGAAGAAAAAAACCATGCCGTAGAGTTTTGATTTAAAGGTACGCATGGTGACCATCATTTAACGCTGTGTCGCTAAGGCTGCGTGCTCAACAGCAGGTCAGAAAGTTTATCGACATTCTCTTTCGGGCCTGACTCGTAAAACAGCGCTTCTTTGGTTAAGAAATAGCCATACAGCGTCGCGTTGGAGCCGTCGACCCGCTTCGCCAGCTCATTCATGGTGGCCCGTTCATAGCCCATTTCCTGAAAAAGCTGCGCCGCCGTTTTAACGTTGGCTTCCCGACGAGCCTTAGTTCGGACTTTCATCACCACTCCTGCCAGCCAAGGCTGACGAGCAAAATAGGATTCGATATAGCAATATTATCAAAACATTAGCCCCATTGACGCCTCTTTACGCAAGGCAACATCACCGCGAGCAAAAACGGAGGGAAAGGCAACAAAAGAACGACGATGAACAGCAAGAGGCAATCGGGGTTGATAAGCGAAAACGGATTATTTACTATCCCCCGCGTGACGGGAGAACTGAATTTAGGGCGTGTGGTTTGATGCCACACACCCTAAATTCAGTAGACAGAACAGGAGCAACATTATGGGTAATTCCCTAGGTTGGCAAATCAATTTGTAACAATTTTTTAAAATCTATTTTCTTAAATTTTTTTATAAATAGCCCTGTTCATGAAAAAATTATAAGTGATATCATGGAGTAACAGTAGTTAGACTTAGGTATAGGTCAGCACTATACTTTTATGACATCACCTATATCATGAGTACCTTCTCGCTTTTTATTGAGGCCGTTACATGTCTGTATTTTGCTCTGATAATGAAATTATCAATAACACGATAAAAAGCTATCTCGGCCGAAAGTTAAAGCAGTATGGCGACCTGAAATACGCTTACATGATCATGAACAAGAAAAATCCGTCTCAGGTCGTGATCATCTCAAATTACCCGCAGGAATGGGTTAATACCTATAAAGAAAACAACTATCAGCATATCGACCCGGTTATTTTGACGGCGATAAATAAAGTCTCGCCTTTCTCCTGGGAAGACAACATCGTTATTAACTCTAAGCTGAAGTTCTCCAAGATTTTTAATCTGTCAAAAGAGTACGATATTGTTAATGGCTATACCTTTGTCTTGCATGACAACAATAATAATCTGGCGGCGCTATCGATTATGTTTGAAGAGCACTCGCCAACGGATATAGAAAGTATTGTTGAGGAAAACAAAGACAAACTGCAAATGCTGCTCATTACCATCCATGAGAAAATCACCATACTTTACAACGAGGTGATGCAAAGCCCCCAGAGCAGAAAACAAGGCGATAAAGAGATTTTCTCCCAGCGCGAAAACGAAATTCTGTACTGGGCCAGCATGGGCAAAACCTACCCGGAAATTGCGCTGATTCTGGATATCAAAATTAGCACCGTGAAATTCCATATTGGCAATGTGGTAAAAAAGCTCGGCGTGCTGAATGCCAAACACGCAATAAGACTCGGCGTAGAATTACAGCTCATCAAGCCTGAACCGTTATAATCGTCATCACATCGATTCCCCCACAACCTGCCCCTTAAACATCGGCATGATGAGATAGGCGTTTACTTTTCTGTTGTGCATTCCACAACGTGCGATATCGTCCTTCAGTAAGCCGTCATTCGTGGTGTGTTCCCTGCTGGACAACGGTGCCCAGTTCCACAACCAAAATTCGCTGTGCCCCCACAATTGTCGATAGCCGATGGGCGATGACAATCACCGTCTTGTCCTGCACCAGCGGTCAATCTCCCGCTGTACGGCTAGCTCGCTTTCGGTATCCAACGCCACTGTCGGTTCGTCCAAAATCACTGGTTCGTCCAAAATCACTATGGCGCATCCTTCAATAATGCCCGTGCGATTGAAATACGCTGCCGCTCACCGCCGGATAATCGGCCGCCGATATCGCCCAGCCGCGTTTGCCATCCCTTCAGCAGCCGTTGAATAAATTCCAGACACTGGGCAGCTTCCGCAGCCCGTTCAACCTCTGCGTCGCTGGCATCCGGGCGCGCCATCCGAATGTTTGCCAGCACAGAATCATCAAACAGATAGACATCCTGAAACACCACGGAAATCAGCCGATTCAATTCACGCGTTGGAATGTGGCGAATATCCACACCGCCGATACGCGCGCGCCCACATTGCGGATCCGCATGACGCATCAGCAGTCACGTTATCGTCGTTTTCCCCGAGCCAGACGGCCCGACCAACGCCGTCATCCCCTTCTCCGGCAGTATGATGTTCACCCATCAAACACCAGTGCAGCCTCATCCACATAGCGGACACCAACCTGTTCGAACCCGCTGATACCCAGAATCAGCACGCCCTGAAGGCCCAACTCCACAACGCTGGCAGCCACCGCGCCGGGTTTGGCTCCGCGACGGTGAGCCGACGTCTGTATCTGCTGTAGATGCTGAAAACGCTGACGCAGCGCCGATGTGCACTTATCCTGCTGACAGCGGGTTCTCAGGACGGCAAGCCCCTGTACATATTCCCCTTGCCGCTTATCCCTCTTACAATCCGTTACCGATAGGCTCAATCCGTTACCGATTACGCTTTTACCTTTGCCGCTGGGTCATATTAATGACATCGCTCCTGCCCCATACTGACCGTCGTGACTTTCTCATGCTCCATTATCCTGATGTTTTGCGCCAGCTGCATTCTGCCGGAGATCCATCATGACGCGTAATAAACGCTTCCTCCTTCTGATTCCCGTTGTTGTCTTCCTGATCGCCGTACTATGGTGGTCATTCGGGCGAGGAAACAGCGATGCTCTGTGGGAAATCATCAGCGAACAGTGCGTGCCTAATCAGCAGCACAGCGGTAATCCCGCACCCTGCCTGGAAGTCAATCTGGCGGACGGCTATGTCCTTTTTGACGACAGAAACGGCCCCTATCACGATCTGTTGCTCCCAACCGATAAAATCAGCGGTATCGAAAGTCCTGAACTTTTGCAGCAAGGCACGCCCAATTTCTTCGAACAGGCATGGGCACGCCGCGATCATCTATCACACGAAGCAGGTAAACCGATCAGAGAGGATTACCTCTCGCTGGCGATTAACTCACGCTATGGCCGCACGCAAAACCAACTGCATATCCACATCGCCTGTCTGCGCCCGGAGATTTATCAAACGTTGAACCAACAGTTTCCGACGCTTTCTGCTGACTGGAAACCGCTGCCCGTGAAAATTAACGGGCATGTCTATCTGGCAAAAACGCTCACCCCAAACGAATGGGCGCACAGCGATCCGTTTAAAACGTTAGATCGTTACGCCCAGCAGCGGAATGAATCGATCGGTAAATACGGCCTTGCGATGGTCTCTACGCCAACGGGCGAAAAGGTGCTGCTTGCCAGCAGCCTTGACGTGTTCAATATGAGCCTCGGTTCTGTGGAAGAAATTCAGGATTTTTCCTGTACGTTGGCAAAATAGCCGCTAACCGCGCCAGACGGAGGACTGAAGGTCGATAGCAATCAATTCGCTATAACTTATAACGTTTTGTTCATTGCGTTGCCTGTCGACCTCCGCCTAAAAAGTGGGGAAAAAATCGATAGGGTAGGTAGCTGCAATATGCATCTGGATTTACGGCAATTACGCAATTTTCTTGCATTGGCCGAACATGGGAGTTTTGTGCAAGCCGCAGAAGCCGTCTGTCTGTCGCAATCGGCATTCAGCCGCAGCATTCAGGCGCTGGAACAAACGATGGGGCATCCGCTTATCGATCGTCAGAGTCGCCGCTTCGCGCTAACATGGCAGGGCAATACGCTGCTGCCCTTTGCGCGGCGCATGCAGGAACTATCCTGGGAACTGATGGCAGACATGCGGCAGATCAGCGAGGCGCAGGAAGGTGAACTCACGTTTGGCTGCGGCCCTGCGCCGTCTACCTCGCTAATCCCCAAAGCGGTGGCGCATTTCCATGCGCTACGCCCGCGCGCCAGAGTGACCTACCGCGTAGATAACTGGCAATCCCTGCGTGAGCGACTGTTGGCCGACGAATGGCCTTTCATCGTCGCAGATACCTGGCAGGCCGAGATGGAAACCCATCTCCACGTGCAACCCTTAAGCCAGCAACGCTGCTTCTTTATCTGCCACTCCTCTCACCCATTGGCACAGCAGGCAACCGTGACGCCAGACGATCTGCTACGCTTTCCGCTCGCCTCCCCTTTTATGCCCGTCGGCATGCGCAAGGTGCTGGCCACCTTAACACACCAGCCTGATTATCGGCCGCAAATCCAGTGTGACCATATCTATTCCGTCTTCAGCCTCCTGCGACATACGCAGGCGATCAGCTTCGCCAGCGAAGATGGCTTTGCGCTGGGGCGATTAAGCCATCAACTGGTAGAAATTCTGCTGACGGGTACGCCGCCGGAATGGGGAAACATGCAAACCCGCTTCGGCATTGTCACCTGTTTACAGAGAACGCTGCCGCCGCTGGCAGAACTGATGATCGAAACCATACTGGTGCAGGACAAGCTGCGCGCACTGGCGCCGGCATGATTATTTCACCGGGTTACCACTGGCGTCATACACCGGCCAGCTCGATTAGCGGTCATGAACACTGATGGCACCGCGTAGCGGCATGGAGCCTGCTCAGGACCAGCCAGATTACTCAATTGAGCACAGAGGAACTGTGCTGCGCTCGCTGATTCACCGAATGAGTGATCGCGAAGAGTATACAGACGCGGGCAGCTAAGACTGCGTTGCGACGCGAATTTATACGCGTTAGATCACATTTCCTTTGCATCACTTCATTGCAATTTGTTATGTTATTACATATCCATTCACGCTAACCGTATACGTAGCCATGATCAATTGGGACAGACACACAGACGCTATTCTTCAGGTAGAGAACCTTAGCCTGTCTATTGGCGGCGAAACCAAAGTCAGCGATATCAGCTTTACGCTGTCTGCGGGCGAACGAGTCTGTCTGATCGGCGCATCCGGTTCCGGTAAATCTCTCACCGCCAAAGCGGTCATCGGCACACCGCCGGTGGGTTGCCAGATTCGCGGCAGCATTCGAATCAATGGTGAGGAGATCGCTCGGTTAAAAGCGCTGGCACGTCCGCAGTCCAGCCGTGTCTCTGCCGTGTTCCAGGATTCGGCAACGGCGCTCAATCCCCTCATGCCGTTAGGAAAACAGCTGTCACTGGCGTTGAAAACCACCTCTTCAACTGAGCTTTCTGCCCTACTTAGCGCCATGCAGTTGGATGATATTCCCAACCTGTTTCAACGTTATCCTGCCGAGTTGTCCGGCGGTCAGCGTCAACGCATTTGTATTACCCTTGCACTGCTGGGCAAAACGCGCCTGCTGGTGGCGGACGAGCCCACTACCGCACTGGATGTCATGACCCAGCAGCAGGTATTGCAAGTCTTGCAGGAACGTAGCATGCAGTCGAATGCGCCCGCCCTGCTGTTTATTACGCACGACATTGCCGTTGCCGCGCAACTCTGCCAGCGCGGTCTGGTGATGGAGAACGGTCGGGTCATTGAATCGGGCAGCATGCAGCAGCTCCTGAATGCACCCCAGCAGCCGTATACCCGCAGCCTGGTCGCCGCCGCACGTCGCGCTGACACGCTTTTATCTGATCATTTTGTATCCGACAGTCGGTTACCCGTTGCCGGAGCGCTTGCCGGATGAATCACCACCTGCATGCGGTGCCCTCACCATTTTTACGCCTTGAACACGTCAGCCGCTATCGTCAGACACCACGTTTACCCTGGCAAAAAACCAATCCTGCTAGCGCAATTTTTCACGACCTGTCGCTGAACCTGCAACAGCACGAACGCGTCGGTCTGGTTGGCGCTTCCGGCTGTGGAAAATCCACGCTGCTGAAAACCCTGCTCGCGCTTGAAGCCCCTGAGAGTGGCGCGGTGTACTGCGACGGTAACCTGATTAAGCCCGGCTCTGTCCGTTCGCTGCTGTGGTATCGCCGCCGCGTTCAATACATTCCGCAGGATCCGGCAGGTTCCCTTGCGCCACGCCAGCGCGTCGCCGATCTCCTCATTGAACCGCTGAAACGTCTACGCCCTACTGAGAACACACATTCTAGTGAGAAAAACGCGGCTCGCCTGCGTGACGTGATGGATCAGGTGGGGCTAAGTACTGTCCTTCTGGACAAGGTTGCCGGGCAACTTTCTGGCGGGCAAGCGCAGCGCGTCGCACTGGCGCGAGCACTGATGGTTCGGCCCGAATTTTTACTCGCGGACGAGCCCGTCAGCGGTCTGGATCTGCCTCTGCGTGAACAGATTAAAGCCCTGCTTCAGCAGGTCACCGAACAAAACAAAATGGGATTGCTGATGGTCTCGCACGATATTTCCATGCTCGCCGGGCTGTGCGACAGAATGCTGGTCATGGATAACGGTCGCATCATCGAAGATCGCCCTACAGTTGACGTGCTGGCCTCACCACAACAGGCGCACACCGCCCGTCTGTTGCAGGCCGTGCCCGCGCTATCGACCTCCGGCTATTAGCTCGCCGAAAAGGCGCTGCTTTTTACAATAAAATATCACGTTGATAACCCATTCCCCCATAACGGGCTTTTTTATAACGGATGATTGAATGTCAGACCTTGCCGCCAACCGTACTCCGCAACCTTACCCACCACTGCTTCTGGGCAGCCAGCTTGTTTTCAATATTGGTTTTTATGCCGTCGTACCGTTCCTCGCTATTTTCTTGCGCGACGACATGCTGCTTTCTGGCTGGGCCATCGGGCTGGTGATCGGTTTACGCACCTTCTCGCAACAGGGAATGTTTCTGGTCGGTGGAGCGCTAGCTGACCGCTTCGGCGCTCGCGTGATCATCCTATGTGGCTGCGTTGTGCGTATTAGCGGCTATTTACTGCTCGCGTTAGGCGACTCGCTATGGCCGATTATTTTGGGCGCCTGCCTGACCGGCGTCGGCGGTGCGCTGTTCTCCCCTGCCATTGAGGCATTAATGGCACAGGCCGGTACGCAAAGTGAAAAAGAGGGAAAACGCTCGCGTTCTGAGTGGTTCGCCCTGTTTGCGATTTGCGGCGAATTGGGCGCGGTGCTGGGGCCACTACTCGGTTCCGTTCTGGCTGGGTTCGGATTCCAGCGCGTGGCGCTCGCGGGCGCAGCCGTCTTTGTTATCGCTCTCATCGTCCTGTTTTTCAGCCTGCCGCCGACACAGCGGAAGCAAGGGGAATTGCATATTGCCCCCTGGTGGGAAACTTTTCGTCAGCGCCGTTTCGTCGCGTTCATTATCGCCTACAGCGCTTATCTGTTCAGCTACAACCAGCTCTATCTGGCGTTGCCGGTTGAACTGCACCGCTCCGGCAGCAGTGAGAAAGATCTCGGTCCGCTGTTTGTCCTGGCTTCACTGCTGGTGATCGGGTTACAGCTTCCGCTGGCGCGTTTTGCTCGCCGCATTGGAGCAGCACGCATGTTGCCGTTGGGCTTTGCGTTCCTGGCCGCCTCGTTCCTGAGCGTCGCGTTGTTTGCCTCCAGCACACCGCCAGAAGGCTGGCAGCGCCTGCTCCCGGCGATCTCCTTGATTACTCTGCTGACGCTGGGGCAAATGTTGATCGTCCCCGTTGGCATGGACCTCATTCCTCGTTTTGCCAACAACAAGAATTTAGGGGCACACTATGGTGCACTGGCGTCGATGGGCGGCATCACTGTGCTGGTCGGCAACTTTGTGCTCGGTAGCCAGCTCGATCGCGCACTGACGCCGTCGCCACAGGCCGCCATTCCGTGGGTGTTGCTCGCCGCGGTACCGCTGTGCAGTTCGCTGGCGATGATGGTCATCTGCCGCCCGTTTAAATCCGCATCAACCGTGAATGAATAAGGACAGACTGATGAATATGCGTAATTTCCAGTGGCCCGTTTCCGGCCTGCTCTCAGCCACGCTGCTGCTTTCAGGCTGCTTCAACGAACCGGAGGAAAAGCACACCTCGCATCATGACGGTCGAATCAAACTGGCAATGCTTCAACCGCCACGCTCCGGCCTGACGCCGCTGAGCGACGATGCCTTTAAGCTCTCACGCTGGAGCACGGCAGAAACGCTGGTGGTGCTCGACAAACTCGGCGAGGCCCAGCCCGCGCTGGCGACAAAATGGCAGCAGATCGATGATAAATCCTGGCGTTTTGAACTGCGCCCCAACGTCCATTTTCACGATAACACCACGTTGAACGCCGCCACGGTGGTTAACGCACTCACCGTAGCGTCCACCGCGGCTCCCAAGCCGCGCATTCTGGACGGCGTGCAGTTAACGGTAAAAGCCGATGGCGATAACGCCGTGATTGTCTCCACCGCTAAAGCGGATCCACTGCTACCTCAGCGTTTATCCAGTCCGCAGTTGGCTATTCTCTCCACCACGGCATACGGTAAAAATGGCGTCGTCAATCCGATCAATACGGGAAGTGGGCCGTTCGTTCTACGCACCGTCACCGGCACCAGCAGCGCGGTATTAGATCGCTTCGACGGTTACTGGGGTGAGAAAGCCCAGGCCAGCGGTATCGACGTCAGCTTTGTGTCCGACGGCGCAGCGCGTGCAGCGGCATTACGTACCGGCACGGCAGACATTGTTGAAGCCATTCCGGTTTCTCAGGCACCGCTGCTGGATCAATCGCTGGTGCATGAGGTCCCGATGCCGCGCACCAACACGCTGTATCTCAATACGCGCCACGGCGTGATGCAAGACCCCGCCATGCGTGCCGCCGTGCGTGATGCGATCAACCGTCAACAACTGGTGGATAACGTGTATGAAAAACGTGCTGATGTCGCGCAGGGTCTGTTAGGCCCGGCGCTGCCGTGGGCCGCGGAACTGCGCCAGCCCGTGTCGAATCCGGTTAAGGCCGGTACGCCTGCGGGTGCGACGATCACGCTGGCAACCTTCAGCGACCGCGCCGAGCTGCCTGAAGTGGCGGTCTATCTGGCACAGCAACTCACCGCCGCCGGATTTACGGTGAAACAGGTTGTGCGCGAATATGCGCAGATCGAGTCCGACGCGCTGGCCGGCAAGTTTGACGCCTTTATTTTATCCCGCGCCACCGTGCTGGATTCCGGCGATCCGGTGGCTTACCTGTACAGCGATTTTGCCTGCGAAGGGTCATTCAACATTGCTCAGCTATGCCGTCCGGAAATCGATCAAGCGCTGCAAAACGCGGCGGCGATCCCTGCTGGTGAAACACGCCGTCAGGCCATCATGCAGGCAGAAAATCTAATCCTTGCCAGCGATGCTGCGATCCCAATGCTGCATGAGCGCGTGATTCAAGGGGAAAGTGCACAGGTAAAAGATGCGCTACGCGATCCGCGTGAACGCACCCTGATTAACGCCACCACACATATTGCCACTGGCGCAAAATAACGGATAACACGCCCCAGTAACCAGAAAGATGACGAGTTTATGAGCGAATCGCTATATTGCCGCACCTGTGCAACCATCAACCAAACGCCACGCCCGCGCTACGGCATACTAATCCCACTGTTTTCACGGTTGCTGACGCTGGCGGGGATTGTGGTACTGATTGGTATGCTGCCGTGGCTATCCGGTCAGGATCCAGCGCTGGCACTGCTACGCGCCCGCTCCGGCGAGCAGGAAGCGACAGCGGAAACGCTAAACGCGATTCGCCACTCTCTCGGATTGGATCAGGGGCCGCTGCGTTTACTGTGGAACTGGCTGACGGGGTTGCTGCACGGCGATGCAGGCAACTCCTGGGTTTCAGGTCGCCCAGTGCTCCCAGGAATGTTGCAGGCGGCGGGGGTCTCGCTCACACTGATGGCTTCCTCGGCGATGGTCGCCTTCACGCTGGCTGCCGTGCTGTGCGCCCCGACCTTTCGGCAGGGGTTACGCGGTCAGGTTCATCGTTCAGGCGGCTTGTTTGCCGCCTTATTTACCGCACTGCCCGAGTTTCTGCTGGCGTCATTTCTGCTGATCGTCGGTGCCGTCTGGCTACAGTGGTTCCCGCCCTATGGCTGGCTGGGGCTGCATTACGTAGTGCTGCCGTCGCTGGCGCTCGGTATTCCGGCTGGCGGTTACCTTGGCCGGATTATCGCCGATGCACTCTCCGCCACTTTTAGCGAAAACTGGCTAACGACCTGGAGCGTGGCAGACGTCAGCCGCCGCCATATCGCCCTGGCGGTGCTGAAACGCACACTGCCTAGCGTGATGCCGCTGGTCGGGCTGGTGCTGGTCTCATTAACCGGCGGTGCCATTGCCGTCGAAAAAGTATTTGCAATTCCCGGTCTGGGTCGCGCCACGCTGGGTGCCGCCGCCGCGCAGGATCTCCCCGCGTTGCAGGCCGGTGTACTGATTTTATTACTCATCGCCTCGCTGGCTGGCATGGCCGCCAGCGGTGTACGGCTACTCATTCTCGGCCGCGCATTGCGGAGCGGCGCAATGCCAGTACCGGAAGAACGCGGTAGTCCGGTGTCTCGCCATGCTGTGTGGCTGCCGATTATCTGCATGCTGTTGTTAGCGCTATTGCTGTTGGCGGGTTTACCACGCGATCCCTATACTTCCGCTTTTCTGCGTCTGCAACCGCCGTCATTGCTGCTGCCTTTTGGCGCGGACGCAATGGGGCGTGATTTATTGGCGCGCGTCGCACACGGCACGCTAAATACCTGTCTGCTGGCGCTGGTGGTATCGCTGGCCTGTCTGGCAATCGGCCTATTGGTTGGCCTGTTCCCGCGTCTGCTCACCGGCCCCATCGAAGTGACGAACGCTCTGCCACCAGTGATTGCTGGGCTGCTGGTTGCTGCAACCAATGGTCCAACGGCAACAGGCGCGGCGATTGCAGTGATTGCAGTGAGCTGGGCACCATTAGCTGCCCACACAGCGGCACTGGTCGCCGAAATCAATGCACGACCTTATATTCGGATGCTGCCGATACTCGGCGTGGGACCGATACGCCGCAGCCTGTTCTATGTGTTGCCTGCACTGGTTGGCCCACTCTTTCGCCATGCGATGCTGCGATTGCCAGGTATCGCGCTGGCGCTGGCATCACTCGGCTTTTTAGGACTGGGGGCGTCACCGCCGACGCCGGAATGGGGACGCGTGCTGGCAGAAGGGATGCCGTACATCGAACGCGCTTTCTGGGGCGTGCTGGTACCGGCTGCCGCACTCGGCGTACTGTCGATACTGGCGGTAAGCGCGGCCAACCTTTCCGGTCGCCACAAACATTAATCTATCGCGGGACAACGCTATCTCGGCACATCGCTTACGCGCCCGCTTCTCTTCACGATCGCTACCCCGCCAGATTTCACAATGGCGGGTCTGTGCATCTTCAGTTACGCTGTGAGCTAATCTCTGCCGAAGTACAGAATTGATATACCCTGAATAATTCGAGTTTCAGGACAAAACGTCAACGTTTTAAACAACGTGAAGCGTTAGCCCTTTAGGCGAGGCCCACGACGGGCCGAGTATTTGAACGTAGCCAACGCACATGCAACGTGAAGTATGACGGGTATAGTGCAGAGCGTGATTAAAGGAGAGAATATGCATAACAGCGGATCCCACGTCAGTCTTACCGTCACTCAGACTCTGGATAAACTGGAAGCGCTGTATGATGACGCCGTCTCAGCGCTGCGCGACGCCATCGGAGACTTCATCAATGATGGCACCCTGCCTGATGTCAACGCGCGCGCGGCGGGATTGTTTTCCTACCCGGCTCTGCGTGTCAGTTGGAGCGGCAATGCGACCGGACATCCCCGCCATCGCGCCTATGGACGTTTTACCCATCCTGGCAGCTACTCCACCACGGTCACCCGCCCGGCCTTTCTGCGCGCTTATCTGGCAGAACAGCTCACGCTGTTGGAGGGGGATTATGATGTCACCATTGAGGTCAGCCCGTCTCAGCAGGAAATTCCGTTTCCCTATGTGCTCGACGGCTCCGATCTGATTCTTGATCGTTCCATGAGTGCCGGCATCGCCAAGCATTTCCCCACGACGGAACTGTCGCAGATTGGGGACGAGACGGCAGATGGCCTGTTCCACGCCACCGCCACGTCGCCGCTGTCACACTTCGACGCGCTGCGCACCGATTTCTCGCTGGCACGGCTTCGCCACTATACCGGCACGCCGGTGGAACATATTCAACCATTCATCCTCTTCACTAACTACACGCGCTATGTCGATGAATTTGTGCGCTGGGCCTGTGCGCAGATCGCCGATCCTGACAGTCCTTATGAGGCGCTATCCTGCGCAGGCGGCATCTACATCACGGCCAACACGCCTAACCCCGAGCAAACGGTGTCCGATCTGGCATGGAAGAACCACCAGATGCCCGCCTATCATCTGATTCCTCATCAGGGGAAAGGGATTACGATGGTCAATATCGGTGTCGGGCCATCCAACGCCAAAACCATCTGCGATCACCTCGCCGTCATGCGCCCGCACGCCTGGCTGATGATTGGTCACTGCGGCGGCTTGCGCGAGAGTCAGTCCATTGGCGATTATGTGCTGGCACACGCGTACCTGCGTGACGATCACGTACTGGACGCCGTTCTACCACCGGATATTCCGATCCCTAGCATCGCCGAAGTCCAGCGCGCGCTGTACGACGCGACCAAAATGGTCAGCGGTATGCCTGGGGAAGAGGTTAAACAGCGCCTGCGTACCGGCACGGTGGTGACCACCGATGATCGCAACTGGGAATTGCGCTATGCGGCTTCCGCGCTGCGGTTTAATCTCAGTCGCGCCGTTGCGGTAGATATGGAAAGCGCAACCATTGCCGCGCAGGGGTATCGTTTCCGTGTCCCTTACGGCACGCTGCTGTGCGTATCGGATAAACCACTACACGGTGAGATCAAACTGCCGGGACAGGCTAACCGTTTCTATGAAGGGGCCATATCGGAGCATTTGCAGATTGGCATCTGCGCCATCGATCTGCTGCGGGCGGAAGGCGACAAGCTACATTCGCGCAAGCTCCGTACCTTTAATGAGCCACCGTTCCGCTGATTGAATAACGTGTGTTCAAACGGGCAACGACAGACATGCGGTTGCCCGATGCAACGCCAGCGCACGGTCTTCACCCCGGCACTAATGACGACGGTGCTGCTCTTTAATTTCCTGCGTTTGCTTGGCATCAATACTTAATTCCGCCGTTGGCCTTAGTAACAGCCGCCGAAGCCCTATCGGCTCGCCGGTTTCCAGACAATAACCGTACTCACCGCTGCGGATACGCTGTAACGCGGCATCGATTTTAGGTAACAGTCGGCTTTCTCGATCAATTTGCCGAAACAGCATTCTCAGCTCTTCTTCGCGCATCGCCTTATCGCCTTCATCACCACTCTGCTCGCTCAGTTGAATACTGCCTTTCAGTTCCTCAATATGTTGCAGAAGCGTCAGGCGCTCCGTTTGTAAGCGCTGCGTGAAAAAGGCCAATTGTGCCGGATTCATGTAATCAGCTTCAGGCATAGCGAGGATTCTCACTTCTTCTTTTGGTTTCCGAGTTGGCATAACGTCCTCCACGATAGCACGCCCAAATTTGTTATGTTATAACAGTAAAAACACCATAGAGGATGTGCCCAATGAAAAAAGGTCTGTCGGTTCTGTTTCTTTCCCTGGTCGCGACGCAAGCTTCTGCCTTTCAGGCGAAAATAGCCCAGCCAGATGATGCTGGGTTACGTAATACCGATGAGGCCAGACGCCCCTTTTCCGGCTTCACGCCGATGGGGCTACAGACCATTCATCCCGGTCAGTGCGATGCGACTTCCGTTAACGGCTGCGGTTGCCCATTTTGTACGCAGTTGCGGCTCATTGGTCGCTAAACGCCACGGCCACAGGTCGAGATAGTGCGGGCATCCCTGCACGCGTCGTGCTTCTGTCCCAATCGGTGTTTCAGCGCTTACCCGCCAGTTCGGTAGGTGCGCCATCAATTTTAATATCTAGCCCTTGTTTCGCGCTGTTCAGGTAAAACTCACGAATGCGCTGGTTGACCGGATCGCTGACGTACACGCTGCCGCCGACAATCGCGAGCGACGGCGTTGGCGTTTTTGCACCATAAGCACAATCGAACGCCTCAACTGCATCAAAACTGGCGATTGGCTTCCAGTCTGGCGCGACGTCATACAAACGCAGCTTACCATCCGGCGTCAGATTGGCGACCCGCTTACCATCGGCAGACACCACAAATTTGCACACCGCCTGACCGTCCGGGATCGAGAATGTATCCTGCGCCGTGAGCTTTTTAGCCTGAGGATCAATGCGAATCAGTGCGTTAAACGGCTGCCCGCCTAGTCCACCGTAATTACCTATCACATAGCGGCCTTGCAGGCCGGATTTCAGCGTGCTGGTGCGGCGATCGTCAGGGTAAGCCAGCTTGTGCGATACCCATTTCCCGCCATGCTGTTTTACGATTAATACACCGCCATCACTTTTCGCATCCCCTTCCGTTAGCTTCGCATTACAGCCAAAAACGTGGACGTGGTTCAGCGAGCTGTGACCATGAAACTCTTTACAAGAACGTTGGGGATCCTGCTCCTGATTAAAGTTCGCTATCGCTTTCCAGTTCTTATCCTGCTGATAAACGACGAAACCGTTAGGCCGTGAGGTCACCGTTTTATCATCACCTTTGGCATAGGCGGCTTTCGGCATGGAAATCAGCCACTGATTGTTCCCCAGCGGTGCGGTAATACCGTGCTGCGGTGCCGGGCTCTTACGCTTCTCCACCACGGGATTCGCACTATCCAGCGCCGACAAACGAATCATGACCGACTCCGGCTGGCTGGGGCCGTCCCACGGACGTAAGCCATCGTAGGACCAGGCGACCCAGCCATTCTCCGAGGTGATATGCGACGGCTTGTCGCCTGTCACCCGTAACGGCAGAAGGCGCGGTTCACCTTTATGCACGTCCATGTGATCGTCATGAGATTCATAGGTCAGACCGGTATCAAGAAAAGCGATAGTGCCTGCGTCATCGTAAAGATTAACGATTGTGAATCGGCCATCTTCGGTAGGCACCAGCGAGGCATTCGCTCGACCCACATCAAAGGTATGTGTGACCTTGAAGGTATCCAGATCCAGCACGCTGAGCGTCGGTTTCTGGTGATCGGAAAAAATTAATCGTCCGCGTAATACCTCGTGTTCGTGCGCCTGAACGCTCGCACTTCCCGTCCCCATCAACAGCGCCAGAGCCGCTGCGATTGTCGTTTTCTGCATCTTTCTCTCCGTGATGTTATTGTGATTTTAAGTTATGTTATAACATAACAAATAAAGATACCAGAATCGCACAGGAAGACGCATAGCAAAAGCGCCACATTTGTGGCGCTCGCTGACTACAGTAAAAAATTGAAGCTAGTTAATTTCAGGATGCTGTTCGGTCAGCCGTTTTCTTTTCTTCTCCAGTTCGGCAATTTGCTCATCAATATCTTCTATTTTCTGTTCAATATTGTCGTATTGCTCCTGCAACAGCTCTTTGGCCTCCGTCCGGTCCGATGCCGCAGGCGTCGCGCCTTTCAGCGGCTTGTTAGCGGTTTCTCGCATCGACATCCCGGTAATCAAGCCGATCAGCCCAATCACCATCAGGTAATATGCGGGCATATACAGATTACCGCTAGACTCCACCAGCCAGGCCGCTGCTGTCGGCGTAAAGCCTGCAACCAACACGGACACGTTAAATGACGTCGCTAACGCGCTATAACGGATATGCGTGGGGAACAGCGCGGGAAGCGTTGAGGCCATCACCCCCGTGAAGGAATTCAGCAGTACCGCCAACATCAGCAATCCACAGAAGATCAGCCCAATCACATCACTATTGATCAAAATGAAACTCGGCACAGACAGTAACAACAGGCCAATACTGCCGCAAATAATAAACGGTTTACGCCCGTAGCGGTCACTCATCAGTCCCATAACCGGCTGGACAAACAGCATCCCGATCATGACAGCGATAATAATCATCACCCCATGATCCTCCGAATAATTCAGGCTGTGTGAAAGGTAGCTCGGCATATAAGTCAACAGCATGTAATAGGTGACATTGGTGGTAATCACCATCCCGATACAGATCAGCAGGCCTTTCCATTGCTTGGTCACAATTTCACGCAGCGAGATCTTCGGCGGGGATTGGATACTGTCTTTTGATTCTTTATCAATATTGTCAACGTGCTGCTGGAATGTTGGCGTTTCTTCTAACGCATGACGTAAATAAATCCCAATTAATCCGAGCGGCGCGGCAATAAAGAACGGAATACGCCATCCCCAGTCGAGAAAACTTTCTTCCCCCACGATGGAGGAAATCAACACCACAACACCCGCCCCCATCACGAACCCGGCGATAGAGCCGAAATCCAGCCAGCTCCCTAAAAATCCGCGTCGTCTGTCCGGGGAATATTCGGCAACGAAAATCGCCGCGCCGGTATATTCCCCGCCAACGGAGAAACCCTGCGCCAGTTTCGCCAACAGCAGTAATATCGGTGCCCAAATACCGATCGACTCATAGGACGGAATCAAGCCGATGCAGAATGTGCTCACCGACATGATAATAATGGTGACCGACAAGACTTTCTGGCGACCAAATTTATCGCCCATCGCCCCAAAGAATATCCCGCCGAGTGGTCGCACTAAAAAGGGAACCGAGAACGTTGCCAGCGCGGCAATCATTTGTACGCCGGGGTCGGCTCCGGGGAAAAAAACCTGTCCGAGCGCATACGCCACAAAGCCGTATACGCCAAAATCAAACCATTCCATCGCATTACCCAATGCAGCGGCAGTAATGGCCTTTTTGAGTCTGGCATTATCAATAATGGTAATGTCCTGAATTTTCATCGGTTCAATTTTTTGCTTTTTTAATCTCATCCTTTTTTCCTTTGCTTAAAAAACGACCATTTATTAAAAATAAAATTCCCTCTTTCATGCACAGGGAACCATACGGCTGCATACTGAAAAATAAACAGCTTATTGGTCGCAATATTCATCACAGGTTGATGCTGCTGAATGGAGTATAGAAGAATTTAGACAAAGGCTTGGCTTCACGCCTGAGAATGACACCGGATGCCTAAATAACGCACGGGAATATAATGAAAGGAAAATAACGGTAAAAGGTTATGACAATGTGCTCATATTCTCTTCAGTGAACACGTTACTTACGTGCCGCAATCATTTTCGGATTACGGTTAAAATAGCGCGTAAATGCCAGACTGAAATTAGTCGGGTGTCGATAGCCGACTTGCCAGGCCGTCTGCGCCACCTGAAATCCCTGCTCCAGCAACTGATACGCCCGTTCCATCCGCATCTGCAATAGCATCTGACCTGGCGTGGTCACAAAGCAGCGATGAAACCCGAGTTTGAGTCTGGATTCGCTCATCCCCGCCTGAGCTGCAATGCAGGCCAGCGTCAGCGGCTCAGCCAGATGTTCCCGCATCCACCGGCATACCTGTTCCAATTGCTGTCGTTCCTGTGGATGAATACCGCTGCGCCTCTCCTCCGGTTGCAGGAGGTGTCGATACTGCGACAACAGGCTTAAGGCGTGAATATGGCGATTCAGCGGATCGGCGTCGCCACACAGCGCATTTACATGCATCTGGCTGGCCGCAGAGATAGAGGTAAATGCGCGCTGCTGCACCCCATAACCACTGAACAACGGTTCCGCACAGTCTGCGCCAAAATAACGCACCGCCGCCGCTCTCCCCACCAGCAGTCGTAGCTGATCGACCTGTTGCTGAGCCTGATAATGGCGTTCGCCCATACTGGCCGCAAACGTCGTGATAGTGACATGCTGCTGACGAAACCAGACCTGAGAACCACCGCCATCGCAATAGGCGGATTCCCCTGCCAGCGCAAACGTCATTACCAGCATGGGCTGTGAATGTGGGTTCTGTGTTTCTTCCACTAACGCGCGGCGCGGGCGGTATTGCGAACGGACCAGCGACAGATCGGTATCAATACGGCTGAAATCCGACCAACATTCACCGACATTGTCCGGCAAGAAACGTCGAGAGCCTGAGATACTCGCCTCGCTAGCACCGCACCGATCGCCTGCTGATTTTTCACGTTGCCCTTGTAGCCTTTGCATCCTCTTCCCCCGCCGTTTCGCATAGGAAAAACGCCGTCTCGCATAACAATGAACATAATAACGATTCTCATTTATAGATAGCATATTCCCTATCGACTGACCATCAATGAGACAGACCGCTTATGAATCCATTAGGGACGTTATGGCAGCTTGCCGCCAGCAGCGTGCAAGCCGATGCCTTACATTTGGCGCTGGAGCAACAGATTTTCGACCGGTTGGAGGCGATCACCACACCGGAAAAACTGGCGGAAATGCTGGGCTGGCAGCCGGAGAAAACCGGATTTCTGCTCGAGATTCTGTGGAGTATGCAATTTTTGACGCGCCATCATGATGGCTATCGCACCGCCCCCGCCTGCGCTGCCGTGCTCTGCCGCAGCCGTTCACGTTTTTTGGGGGATGCCTGGCGTTTTCGCCTCACCAGCCTGCGCCAATTTGGTCAAGGGCTCGGGGATGGAATGCACCAGCCACTGCCAACACAGTTAAGCGAGTTACCGCGTGACACAGCATGGGCCAATGCGGCAGAGCAACAGATTGCTCAGGAGCAGCGTTCGATAACGGCAGACCTTGCCAATCGCTTGCTCTCCAGCCTGCCAGATTTCCCACAAATCAGACATGTTCTCGATCTGGGCGGTGGCCCCGGCTGGGTGGCGATTACGCTGGCACTGCGCCACGCACAGATCTCCGGCACGGTCTATGACCTGCCGCAAACCGCCGCCGTGGCGCAGCGCAATATCGATGCCACCGGATTATCAACACGACTGTCGGCACACAGTGGCGCGTTTCCTGACGAAAAATACGATCTGATTTGGAGTTCTTCTTTCCTGCATTTTGTCGAGGACATTCCCGGCATGCTGGTTACGCTCCGCCACGCCCTGACGTCAAAAGGAACGTTGGTGCTGGCGCAGGCAGAAATCGCGGAAGACGCCAACGATGCAGCCCCCATACTGCCGTTCTATCTGCCCATGCAAATGAGTGGACGCCACGTTACGCGGGAAGGCCAACTGGCACAGTGGCTGCTGGAGGCAGGGTTTAACTCGGTAGAAACCCGGCGTCATCAAGCGTTTCCCATGGCACCGTTAAATGTGCTGATCGCCCGTAAACACCAATAACCGCCCATTCGTAGGGCATGCTTCCCTGAATGTAAACAGCCCCCTGAATGCAAAAAGCCAGTCAGTGAGAGCTGACTGGCTTTCGGGATGAACATAATAGGGTGCTGCGTGTTTCCGTCTCGTTTTTCACTCTACCGCATATTCCTTCATTCTATTTTCGTCAGGCATCGTGCCACTGAGCTTCTTGAGTACATCCTTCGCTTCCTTTAGTACGCGGGCACATTGCTCGCGCGTGATGGTAAGCGGTGGCTCTATCCTGACCGATTTGGCATTATTTAACGTACCCGCGACCAGAACATTACGCTGGAACAGCTCTTTTGCGAAGGCATACCCGAGCTCGTTTTTCCTGAACTCGATAGCCTGCAACAGCCCCATTCCTCGTGCTTCGATAATCAGTTGAGGATACTCGGCCGCCAACTGTTGTAAGCCCCGTAACAAAAATTCCCCTTGTGTCGCCGCCTGTTCCGGCAGATGCTGTGTCAGCAATTCATTGATGGTCGCCAGCGCCGCCGCACAGGCCAGCGGATTGCCGCCGAACGTGGTGGTATGCAGGAACGGGTTTTCAAACAGCACAGAGAACACCTCTTCCGTCGCCACTGTGGCGCCAATCGGCATTACGCCACCGCCCAACGCCTTCGCCAGACACAGAATGTCGGGCTGCACACCGTAATGCTCACAGGCAAACATCTTGCCCGTGCGCCCCATGCCGGTTTGTACCTCATCCAGAATCAGCAATGCCCCAACCTCATCGCATAATGCTCTGACCGCAGGCAAGTAATTTTCCGGTGGTACAATCACGCCACCTTCCCCCTGAATAGGCTCAAGGATGATGGCTGCCACGTCATCGCCGGTCTTCTGGCATTGCTGAACCTGCTTGCGCATGGCGCTAATATCGCCAAAAGGAACATGATGGAAGCCGGGTAACAGCGGCATGAAAGGACGACGAAACGCAGACTTGGCGGTGGCAGAAAGCGCCCCTAGCGACTTCCCGTGGAACGCGCCGGTCGCCGCAATAAAGGTATATTTGCCGCGCGGCGACTGATACGCTTTCGCCAGCTTCAACGCCGCTTCAACCGATTCCGTTCCGCTATTGCAGAAGAAGCTGTATTTCAAATTGCCCGGCGTCAGCGCTGCCAGCGTTTTCGCTAACAGCCCCCGTAGCGGATCGAGCAACTCCTGACTGTGCAGCGGTTGTCTGGCAAGCTGGCGTTCAACGGCGGCAATAACGTTAGGATTGCGATGCCCGACGTTAAAAATACCGTAACCGCCGAGGCAGTCCAGATATTCATTCCCTTGGGTATCAATCAGCGTATTCGGGCCGCTGGCGCGCCATTCGACTGCACCGTAATCGCCGTCGCTAGTGACAGATTTTCTGTACTCCAGAAAACCTGGGTTGACGTATTCGCGAAAACAACTCAAAACTTCTCGATTCAGTGCCGCCATGTCATCGTGGGATAGCGTGTCACTATGAATCCAATGTAGCGCCTGCTGAGTACACTCTAGCGGGGTAAGGTGGGCGTGTGATCTGGACAAAATGCGCTCCTTGAAAACGGACATCACGTGATGCCAATTTAATTAATGCACATAACACGCCAGTCGCCCGCCTCAAATCCGAATAAAATACAAAAACGCGATCTAAACCAAAAAACAAGCAGATAATTTGAACTAATTTCGAGTATTCGAAATTAATGACCAACCCGAATAGTGAATGTCAGAGTGAAGGTAAGGGGGAAATCCCATGATGCCCCGCGAGTGCCCAGTCTGCCCTGTTTTGGGGCACGCCGAGGCTGGACAAACGCGCTATTTCAGCACCTGACGTCTTTCTCAAGACAAGCTGCCCCTGAGACGATGTGAGTAACCTCAGTGGCGGATCATGATATGGCGCACAATGGTGTAATCTTCCAGACCGTACATCGACATATCCTTGCCGTAGCCGGACAGCTTTTGCCCGCCGTGTGGCATTTCGCTGACTAGCATGAAATGGGTGTTCACCCAGGTGCAGCCGTATTGTAGGCAGGCGGCCAGACGGTGCGCCCGACCAATATCATGCGTCCAGACTGACGAGGCCAATCCATAATTCGAGGCGTTCGCCCACCCAATCACCTGCGCCTCATCGTCGAATGGTGTAATAGAGATCACCGGGCCAAACACCTCTTTCTGTACGATTTCATCTTCCTGTTTCGCCCCCGCCAATACCGTAGGCTGGAAGTAGTATCCCTGCCCTTTCACCCGCTCGCCACCCGTCACCACCGTAATATGCGACAGCGCTTTGGCGCGTTCGACAAAACCGATAACGCGCTCAAGCTGCGGTTCGGTGATCAACGGTCCCAGTTCGGTTGTTTCATCCTGCGGATCGCCCATTTTCAGCGTCGCTACCGCTTTGCCTAATGCTTCCACAACCTCATCGTAGACCGCACGCTGCACATACAGCCGACAGGCTGCGGTACAGTCCTGACCCGCATTGTAGAATCCGAAACTGCGGATACCATCAACAACCTGATCGATATCCGCATCATCGAAAACAATCACTGGAGCCTTGCCACCCAGCTCCATATGCGTCCGTTTTACGCTCGCGGCGGTATGCGACAGAATATGCGCGCCGGTCGCAATCGAACCGGTCAGCGATACCATGTTCACTTTCTCATGCCCTGTCAGCGCATCGCCGATATCCGCCCCGCGCCCGAACAGGATATTCACCACGCCCGCAGGCAGGATCTCCGCCAGCAAATGCGCGAGATAGAATGTGGTCAGTGGGGTTTGCTCCGCCGGTTTCAGCACCACACAGTTTCCTGCGGCCAGCGCCGGAGCCAGCTTCCACGACGCCATCATCAGTGGATAATTCCACGGAGCGATAGAGGCTACAACCCCAACTGGATCGCGCCGGATCATGGACGTGTGCCCGTCGAGATACTCTCCTGCTGCTGAACCACTCAGGCAGCGCGCCGCACCGGCAAAAAAACGAAACACATCGGCGACCGCTGGCACTTCATCATTCAGCGCCGCATAATAGGGTTTACCGCAGTTCAGCGATTCAAGCTCGGCGAACGTCTCGGCGTTTTCTTCAATGGCATCGGCAATCTGTAGCAGCAGCGTCGCGCGCGTTTTCGGCGTAGTCTGTCTCCAGTGTGCAAAGGCAGACTCCGCAGCCAGAACGGCTGCATCAACCTGGTGCAGATCAGCCTGCGCAATGGCGGCGATTTGCTCTCCCGTTGCGGGATTGAATACTGGCAACGCTTCGCCTTTCCCCGCTACCAGCTTGCCTTCTATCAGTAATTTGTCATGCATACATTTTCCTTACAGAGAGAAACCGATCGTGTTCATCATCGCTATCTGCAAAATGTCTGTGCAAAAAACCTGCCACTTTATGTTTGATAACCCACAGGTTCCCTCACAGGCGATATCCCGCTAGGGCCTGTTGTCAGACGCTTTCTTCGTCTGCGTCGCGGCCTGTCGAGCCTCCTCCGCCAGCGCCTCAATTTCTTCTTCCGTCAGTTGATCTGACGCCTCATGCACCTTTGCCAGTCCTTCGCTGACCGTCACGTCTTTAGGATCGTCCTTCGTCGCCATCGTCATTCCTCTCAAAAAATAATACGTCAACAAAGATAAGTGTAGTCGACGGCGAAAATCCGCCAATCTGAAGAAGATTTAACTCTGCTTTCCCGTTCGTCATATGTGATAATAATTATCAATTACATCATATTTATTATTCAGGGCCTTGCCCCGTCGACGTCAGCGGACAGTGCCGCGCACTATGAGAGATCGCGCCGCGACAAGGGAAAGGGGTTCTGTTGCCGCAAAGGCGGCGGGAAGGTCACCTGACGGGACGTTGGCATGTCAGAGTCTGAACTCAGAATGCTGTTCAACCATTATGCAGAACGGTTAGAACGCTATCTCAATCATAAACTGCGTGACCCTCAGGCAGCGGCAGATCTGGTGCAAGAGAGTTTTTTACGGTTGGCGCAACGACTGGAACAGCAGGATGATGTAGACGACAAAAAAGCGTATCTCTATAAGACAGCAAATAATTTGCTGCTCGACCATGTTCGCCACCAGCAGCGCTGGCAGATGGCGACGTCTGTCGACGACGTGGAAGCGACGCTGGAATACCTGCCGGATGCCGCGCCTCAGCTCGATCAAACAGCCATCGCTCAACAGGAACTGGAACGTCTGGCAAACGTACTGGCGACGCTGCCAGAACGCACGCAACTGATATTTCATCTGCACCGATTTGAACGCATGACGCAGGCGCAAATTGCTCAGCAGTTGGAGGTTTCTCTTAGCACGGTTGAGAAACACCTTGCCATGACGCTGCATGCGATGATGACGAGTCGCTCCTCGTGAAGCGATCATTATCATGAAAAACATCGACCACCATGAAATAATCACAAATTATTTACGGGTTTATTGCCGTCAGACGTCTACTTATTTAGAGACCCTACCTACTCCAGGCCTACAACATGAACGACTACCCCCCTGAAATCCATCAGCAGGCAGCACGATGGGCCATACGTTTGGCCGAAGCGCCGCTGGACGATGAACAGGAGCTGACATTCCAGTGCTGGCTGGCACAGGATCCGCGCCATCGCCACGCATTGGAACAGGCTGAGAGGCTCTGGCATGGGCTCGGATCGCTCAGCGTCGAGCAGCGGCAGGTACTGCAACCACAGCCGCCAGCAACATTGCCCAGCCGACGCGTCAATCGTGCGACGCAGTGGAAAATTGCAGCCTTATTGCTGCTGGGTTTCAGTATCGGCACAACGTGGCTTTCCGACGGTATCCTTATACTGCACTCGGATTATCGTGCAGACCATCAGGTCAAACAGGTTACATTACCGGACGGCAGCCAGGTCGATATGGATGCGGGTAGCGCCATTGCTCTCGACTATTCACCACAAGAGCGGCGCGTCACGCTGCTGCAAGGCACCGTCTGGTTTACCGTCGCACCGACAAACACACAGGAAAAACGGCCTTTTCTGGTCGATGCCGCATCAGGTACAACACAGGCGCTGGGGACGCAGTTCATCGTGCAGAATTCATCACAGACAACAACCGTCGGCGTGGTGGAACACAGCGTTCAGGTGACGGCAAACGGGCAAACGCTACGGCTTGATGAGCAGCAGGCGGCACGCTATACAGAACAAGGGATGACTCGGCTTCTGGACTGGAATAGTCGCGCGCGCGGCGACTGGCGACGCGGCCTACTAATTTTTGATCAACAACCGCTGGCGAGCGTGATCGCCCGTATCAATCAATATCGAACGGGTACGATCGTCATTCCCAGTTCAACGTTGCGCCAGCGTCAGGTCAGTGGCATTTTTTCGTTGAATGAGCTGGATGGCGCGTTGCAAACCATCACTACCGAACTGGGTGCCAAAACGGTTTCACTACCCGGCGTCACCGTTCTGTACTGATCCCCTTATCGCCCATCCCTTTTCCACGCCTGCCATGCCGCCCAGGCGTGGCAATTTCTCATCAATTCCCGTTACATTCACAAGGGTGCAACGCATCGAAGAAAAAATTTTAAATATTTTTTTACGGGTTCTGTCATCTCAGCCGTCTTCATATTTAGGTAATGATTTTTATTATCATTTTCATTAATAAAAACAGAGCTAAGTATCCCTTTGTTTATTAATACCTATTAATGATTTAACGGATAGAAGATCAGGCGAAAAATGTTTAAAAAAACACAACAGCAACACAGCCGCTTGTTACAACTTAATCCACTTTCTCTTGCCGTCGGCATCGCGCTTTCGCTGCCTGGTGCATTCCATTCTGCGCAGGCAGAGACCCAGATAACCCGCGTTCAGGAAGCGGCTCGACAAAACGTCACCTTTTCTATCCGTTCGCAACCGCTGAGCAGCGCGTTGCTCCGCTTTGCTGAACAAGCCGGGTTACAGGTCTTTTTTACTGACATCAAACTGGAAAACATGCAGGCCACCGCGCTTCAGGGTCGTTTCGCGCCAGAGCAAGGACTGCGCCAGTTGATCGGTGCCAACCCGATCGATTTCCAGATCGGCAGCAATGGCGTGATTACCTTGCGACCTCGTTCAACCAACGTCGATATGGCAAAAATAGACGATGTGATGACGGTGCGCGCGTTCACCGTCGCTAATCCAGGTGACTGGATCTACGCACAACCGCGAGCCATCAGCGTCATCTCACGCGAGCAGATGGACAATCGCCCTGCCCGCCACGCCGCAGATATGCTCGAACAATCCGCTGGTGTTTACTCCAGCGTGAGCCAGCAGGACCCCGCACTCTCGGTGAATATTCGTGGCATACAGGATTACGGCCGCGTCAATATGAACATTGATGGTATGCGGCAGAATTTTCAGAAAAGCGGTCACGGGCAGCGCAATGGCCAGATGTATATCGATTCAGAACTGCTCTCTGGCGCCACGATTGAGAAAGGTGCCACGAGCGGCATGGGCGGCGCCGGGGCATTTGGTGGCATCGCCACGTTTCACACCGTCAGCGCCAGTGATTTTCTGGCTCCGGGGAAAGCGCTAGGAGGAAAACTGCATGCCAGCACGGGCGATAATGGAACGCATTTTATCGGCAGCGGAATTCTCGCGCTGGGTAACGAAAGCGGCGACATTCTGGTCGCCGCCAGCGAGCGCCATCTGGGCGATTACTGGCCGGGAAACAAAGGTAAAATCGGCGATATTCGCACCGCATCGGGAAGCGATGAGAACACGCTTCGCGCCAGCGATTCGCTGAAACATGGCAAAGTGACTGACTCAGGCCACACGATGCGCTCCCGGCTGGCTAAAGTAGGCTGGAATCTTCCCGCCAACCAACGTATCCAGTTCAGTTATTTGCAGACGCAGACAGACACGCCCAATCCCAGCATGTTAACGAACACCACGTTTCCCGAACTGGGTTGGGAAAAAAGCGGGTTTAGCAACATCATGTCGCGTAGCAGCGCGCTGGATTACCACCTGAACCCGGACGATCGCGATTGGCTTGATTTTAGCGCCAAGCTCTATTATGTCGACACGACAGATAAATCAGACACTTACAGTACCAGCGTCATCGATAATAGCTATTGGACGCGCAGCCGCATGCGCACTTATGGCGTGCAAGCACAGAATACCTCACGCTTCAGTTTACCCGCACGGCATGAGCTAAGCGCCAACTATGGCCTTGACGTTTTCTACGATAAGGCCAGTAGTGAATCCACACGTGAATCTATGGCAGGCGTCACGCCAGATGGCAATCGTTCCCTCGCCAGCCTGTTTGCCAACCTGACCTACGGCTATGATGATTTCCTCACGTTACAAGGCGGCCTGCGTTATGACCGCTATCGGCTGCGTGGTACAACGGGCATGGAGATCACCGAGTTCCCGTATACGGTGGATAGCCCCTGTACGGCAAATCGTCTCACACTCTGCCCGACCGTCAGAAACACTCACTTCTGGAAGGTAGATAGCGAAACCGGAAAGCTCTCTCCCACCGCAGCTATTGCCGTTAAGCCGGGAATAGACTGGCTGGAACTGTTCAGCAATTATGGGAAATCATGGCGCCCCCCCGCCATTACGGAAACATTGACCACCGGCAGTGCGCACTCTTCATCAACGCAATATCCCAACCCCTATTTGGGGTCGGAACGGTCAACCGCGTGGGAAACAGGGTTCAATATTAAGGCCAGTGAGCTGCTTACAGAATCCGATCGTCTGGTTGCCAAGGTGGCATATTTCGATACCAAGATAAGCAACTACATCAATATGGAGATCGGGCGAGTTAAACCCGGTGTCTACACTGGCGCAGGTTCTGGTAACGCAGCCTATGTCAATAATCTGGCAAAAACCCGTTTCCGCGGCATTGAATATCAATTGAATTACGACACAGGCCGATTTTATGCCGATCTGACCTACACCCGAATGATTGGCAAAAATGACTTTTGCTCAAACACGGCCTGGCTTGGCGGCGTTGTCATACGCGAAGGCGGACGAAATAATTACTACGCCACGCCCTATGATGACGTGAACAACTACGTGCAATGCAACTACAGCACCGTTTTTAGCTCGTCATCCTATATGCCGAGCGATCGGGGCAGTCTCACGATTGGCGCCAGAGCATTTGATCGTAAATTAGATGTCGGCACGGTGATTCGCTACAACCGAGGCTATCAGGATCGCTCGGCGGTGAATCAGGCGGGAGGTACTGGCAATTTCTACGTCGCCGACTGGCCCAAATATACCCTATTCGATCTCTACGCCAGCTATCAAATCACGAGTAATTTAAAGGTCAGCGGGGCGATAGAAAACGTCACTAATCGTGCGTACATCGTTAGCTATGGCGATTCTATTTCATACACACTGGGGAGAGGAAGAACCATCCAGGGCGGAATTGAATATCGCTTTTAAACATTCTTCGCAGGGACTGCCTGCGTGTGAATCAACCGAGAATCATCACGATACGCGGTTTGTCAGAGGAGGTACAAAACACCTCCGTTTATCAGATAGAGTATTAATGAGGAATAAAACATGAGTTTAAGTATTCAGTATGACACCGAGTTTTCCAGTTATTCTATCTCCCAGTATCTGACCGAGTGGTCCTCTTTATTCGGCGATGCTAACCACACCAACGGTAACGTTACCGACAGCAACTCAGGAGGTTTCTACGGTGGCACCTCTTGGAATAACGGGACACAATACTCTCTGGTCAGCCCGAATAACGACACCTCCGCCTTCGTTGCCGAAGGCAACCTGACGTATCAATTCTCTAACCACGTTCTGTACGGCCAACTGGATTCACTGACCTTTGGCGACGGTCTGAGCGGCGGCACCAGCACTGAATACGCCATTCAAGAACCCCAGGTTACCTTTAGCGGTCTGGATCTCTCCAGCACCGTGGATAGCGGCAGTGAAGGCGTGGTGCATGAAGTGGTTTACGGTCTGATGAGCGGTGAGGTTCAGCCGCTGTTGGATGCGCTGACCAATGTCGGCATCGACATCAACGCGAGCCTGGATAGCCTGAGCTTCGCGACAGCAACGTCCGATGCGGCGCTGTCAGCCGACACGGTAGTTGACGTCGTTGGCGTCGCCGAAACCGCCGATCTGCTGGCGGCATAAGAAAACGGCTAAAAGATGACGCTTTTAGCCGTTTGAGTGAACACCGTCGCGGTACGGAGAGAGTAGTGATACTCGTCATCCTTCGCGTTGCAGGGATGCAGCGTGAAGCATGATGGGCACGGCACCGCGGCGGTCTATTGAGTGTAATAACCGTTGGCAAACCACGTCAATAGCGGTACGGCTAACCGCTTTTCCACCTTGTGGGTACACCACGGTGAGAACGATGGCACTTTATTGCAGAAGGAACATCCCATGCCCGCATCCCATCCGGCTTCATCAGGCAGGGAAATTATCGACGCGCTGGCCGCCTACCGTCAGGGATTTTGGGGAATTGGCCTGTTCAGCGCCGTCATCAACCTGCTGATGCTGGCACCGGCGATTTATATGCTCCAGGTTTATGACCGCGTATTGCCTTCCAGCAGCACCATGACGCTGGCAATGCTGACGCTCATTATGCTGGGCCTGTTTTTATTGATGGGATTACTGGAATGGATACGTAGCGCCGTGGTGATCCGCCTCGGTACGCAGATGGATATGCGCCTGAATCAGCGCATCTACAATGCGGCATTTGAAAGCAATCTCAGAAACGGCACGGCGGGAGCCGGGCAAGCCTTAAACGATCTGACCGCCCTGCGCCAGTTCGCCACCGGGAATGCGCTGTTCGCCTTCTTTGATGCGCCGTGGTTTCCGGTTTATCTGCTGGTGATCTTCTTACTTCATCCCTGGCTGGGCGTTATGGCGCTGGTAGGGGCGATCATACTGATTGTGCTGGCCTTGCTGAATCAAAAACTCACACGCGAGCCTTTGGCCTTAGCCGCAAAAAATACCGTTCAGGCGACACAGCAGGCTAACGCTAACCTGCGCAACGCCGATGCGATCGAAGCCATGGGTATGCTCCCCGCCATGCGTGAACGCTGGCTGACGCAGCATAAAGCGTTCCTCTATTATCAGAACGTAGCCAGCGAAAAAAGTGCCAACATTACCTCGCTGACAAAGAGTACCCGACTGGCGCTTCAGTCGCTGATGCTGGGTCTGGGCGCGTTGCTGGCCGTCAACGGGGATATTACACCCGGCATGATGATCGCAGGTTCCATACTGGTGAGCCGCGTGCTCAGTCCGATCGATCAGATCATTGGCGTCTGGAAACAGTGGATGCAGGCGCGTCTCGCTTGGCAACGGGTCAATCTCTTGCTTGATAATCACCCGGAACGTCCCGCTGGCATGGCGCTGCCTGCACCAGAAGGTAAACTTCAGGTGGAACAGCTCAGCGCTAACGCCCCTAACACGCGAACTCCCATACTCACCAACATCACGTTCGAACTGGCTCCCGGCGATGTGCTCGGCGTGCTGGGTCCTTCTGGTTCAGGTAAATCCACCCTCGCCCGTCTGTTGGTTGCCGCCATGCCCGCTCTCGGCGGCAAAGTCAGGCTGGACGGCGCAGACATGCACCAGTGGGACAAAGGCGATTTGGGCCGCTTCGTCGGCTATCTGCCGCAGGATGTTCAGCTTTTCAGCGGGACGATTGCCGAAAACATCGCCCGCTTCACTCAGCCGGATGCAGAAAAGATCGTTGCTGCCGCCGTCACGGCAGGCGTACACGAAATGATTCTGCGACTGCCGCAGGGCTACGATACACAACTGGGTGAAGGTGGTGCCGGGCTGTCCGGTGGTCAAAAACAGCGTGTCGCACTTGCCAGAGCCATTTATAACCAGCCGCGTCTGATTGTGATGGACGAGCCCAATGCCAGCCTGGATGACGACGGCGAGAAAGCCTTATTGGCCGCGATTGCCGCCCAGCAGGAAGCCAAAAGTACGCAGGTACTGATCACACATAAGCCCGCCCTGCTGTCCTGCGCCAATAAGCTGTTAGTCCTGTGCGCCGGGCAGATTCAGTATTTCGGCGCAACAGAACAGGTACTGAAAGAACTACAGCGCGCCAAGCCCGCCAATGCTTCTCTGACCAAACCGATGACGAAGCCCACCAGCGCCAAACCTGTACCGGTTAACACAGTTGACGCCGCAATTGCCTTTACCCCAAAAGTGCCCGGTTCCTCCGCGCTGAGTATGGTGTACAGCGCGCCGATGCCGCCTCGTGCCGCACTGGATAAATGAGGGGTTAGCGCATTGATAACGAACGCCTGCCGTCAGAAAAGCATCATGGAAAGAAGAGGATAATCATGTCCGCGTTACGCGAGGTCACATCACAGCCAACCGCCCCTCTGCCTCGAGTGGAGGATAACGTTGCGGCGATGCCGTTACATACCGATGCTAGTCGCTATTTGAAGCATGGACTCTGGCTGATTCTGTTCGGCTTTGGTGGTCTACTGCTGTGGGCGGGCATGGCGCCATTAGATAAAGGGGTCGCGGTGTCCGGTCGAGTCGTTGTCGCGGATAACCGAAAGGTTGTACAGCCCGTTAGCAGTGGACGCATCGCTTCCCTCAACGTGCGGGATGGTGACCGCGTGCAGGCCGGACAAATTCTTGCCACGCTGGATCAAACACCTGCTCAGGCACAGCGTGATAACCTGGCAACGCAGCTTCAGGAAGCGCACGCAGGCGAAGCGCGCCTGCTGGCGGAACGCGACGATCTCAGTACGCTCTCCTTCCCTGCCTCCACCGTGCCACCCAGCACCGTCACGCAGCAGATCCAGATAGCCCACCAGCAGCTCTTCATCAGCCGTCGTGCGGCGCTGCAACAGGAACGTGCCGCGATGCAGGCCGCCATTATCGGGGTAAAAGCGCAGTCTCAGGGTTCACAGGCGCTGCTTGCCAGTAGCCAAACGCAATTCCAGATTATTAATGAGCAACTACGCGGGCTGCGTCCGCTGGCGCAGGAAGGCTATATCGCCCGTAACCGCCTGCTGGACGTCGAACGGCAGGCTGCCCAACTGGCGGGCGCAATTGCGCAGGAACGGAATAATCAGGTACAGCTTCAGCAGCAGGTCGCCGAGCTGGAGCAAAATATTCAGCAACGCCAGAACGAATACCAAAAAGAGGTACGCGCCCAGCTCGCCGATATCCAGCGCTCCATTCAGGATCTCACCCAGCGGCTGAAAACGGCGGAATATGAGCTTCAGCACACGCATATTCGCGCACCCGCCAGCGGCACAGTGGTCGGGCTGGCGCTGCATACCGAAGGCGGCGTAGTGAATAGCGGACAGATACTGATGGAGATCGTTCCCGATGGGCAACCGTTATTAATTGACGCACAGCTGCCTATTGAACTGGTGGACAGAGTCAATAACGGGTTGCCGGTCGAACTGCTGTTTTCTGCGTTCAACCAAAGCACCACACCGCGTATTTCCGGCGTCGTCGCACTCATCGGCGCCGATCAACTCGTCGATCAACAAACAGGAAAACCCTATTACGCACTGCGTATTCAGGTTGATGGACAGGGTAAACAACCGCTGTCTGGGCTCGACGTCCGCCCCGGCATGCCGGTGGAAGCCTTTATCCGTACCGGTGAACGCTCTCTGCTCAATTACCTGTTCAAACCGCTTTCCGATCGCCTGCATCTGGCGCTGACCGAGGAGTAAGCATGCTGCGCCTTTCATCCGTTTATCGCGCGGCGACCTGTGCCGTCGCGTTTTTTCTCGCGCTGGCCTACAGCATACCGGGCCAGGCTCTGGGTTTAATGGAAGCCTGGCAGCAGGCGCTGACGCACGATCCGACCTTTCAGGCCGCCGTACACGCGCGTAACGCCGATAGCGAAGAGAAGAACATCGGACGTGCGGGGTTGCTGCCAAAAGTCACCTATGACTATAGCCAGTCCCGCAACGATTCCACAGTGACCGCAGGTGGCCAACAAACGAATCGAGATTACACCAGCCACGCCTCCAGTTTTTCTCTACAACAACCGCTGATCGACTACGCGGCATGGTCACGCTATCAGCAGGGCGAAGCTAGCGCCGTGCTGGCAGACGAACAACTGCGCGATGCCAGCCAGCAACTGCTCGTGCGTCTGTTCCAGGCCTACACCAATGTACTGTTTAGCCGTGAGCAGATCGCCTTGGTTCAGGCACAACAGCGCGCATATCGCGAGCAATATCAGCTGAATCAACGCCTCTTCCAGCAGGGAGAAGGCACGCGCACCGATATGCTGGAAACCGAAGCGCGCGTCAACCTGACGGAAGCACAGCTTATTGAGGCACAGGACAACCTTGATATCAGCCTGCGCGAACTGGAAACGCTGTTGGGGATACCCGTTGGCGTAGAGCAGCTCGCGGCGTTAACGCCACGCTTTACGCCGCAGCCGCTTCAGCCTGCGAGCTATCAGCACTGGCAATCTCTGGCGCTCCGCCACAACGCGCAGCTATTGGCGCTAAACCAATCGCTGGCCGTGGCGAAATACGGTATTGAGCGTAACCGGGCGGGTCACCTGCCACAGGTCACGCTGGTCGCCAGCACGCGCAACACGCAGTCAGACACCGAAAATAGCTACAACCAGAAATACGACACGCGATCGATTGGTATCCGCGTCAGCGTGCCGATCTTTGCTGGCGGCGGCGTCTCGGCGGCAACGCGTCAGGCAAAGGAGCGCTATCAGCAAACCGCGCGAGAAAAAGATGAACAGACGGCGACAATCCAGACGGAACTGCGCCGTCAGTTTAATTTGGTCACCAGCAGTCAGGCGAAAATCCGCGCCTATGAACTGGCAGAAAAGTCGGCGCTGGCGCTCGTCACCGCCACACAGAAAAGCGTTCAGGGCGGGGAGCGCGTAAATCTTGACGTGCTAAATGCCGAACAGCAGCTCTACGGCGCACGGCGCGATCTGACCGAAGCGCGTTATACCTGGCTGACAGCCTGGCTACAGTTGCGTTACTACGCCGGTACGCTCGACGAACAAACGCTACGTCAGTTAGCGGCCTATTTCGTGCATACGTAAAGGTGAACGATAACGATATATTCTTATCATTTATAAAATATTTATATTAATAACCAATTGCGCTACAAATTTGATAGCGTATTCAGATATGCACCATCGCTAACCCTATTTCGTGGACATCAATTGACTTTTGCGACGAATGCGCTGTTAATTTTTTCGTTTTCAAACTAATCATTTAAAAACAACACAATACCGAGAATGATTACTTTATAATTAATTTTTTATTTCTAATAAGGCATGATTACCTCAATAAAATTAACCAGAAATAAAAAATAACACAAACAAAAACCAACAAGACAAGAACACACAGTTAATCACTCATCAATAAAAACAAACAAATTAATAACAAAGAGAGTAAAAAACAGCACCACCCCACATTAATAAATTAAATTTACATTTAAATAACTAAATAAATCACAAAGACATAATTATTGCGAGCGAGATCTTTTATTTTCAGGAAAGAAGACAAAGATAAAAATTATTAGATTTAGATCAAGAAAACAAATAACAACCCGTCCATATAGTACCCACAGTAAAAACTCACTTATTTTAATTCTAACTAATCATTTCATCTTATAAAGCAATGCAATGGGGCTACTATGGATTTCATCATTCAATTAGTCATTGTCCTGATCTGCCTTTTTTACGGGGCAAGAAAAGGCGGGATCGCGCTGGGTTTATTAGGCGGGATTGGACTTGTTATTCTGGTCTTTATTTTTAAACTGCAACCAGGTAAACCACCTGTTGATGTCATGCTGGTCATTATTGCCGTGGTGGCCGCATCGGCAACGCTTCAGGCATCCGGCGGGCTGGATGTCATGCTGCAAATCGCGGAACGTATGCTACGGCGTAACCCGAAATACGTTTCGATTATTGCGCCGTTCGTCACTTGTATTCTGACGATCCTGTGCGGTACAGGCCATGTGGTATATACCATTCTGCCGATTATTTATGATGTCGCCATCAAGAATAATATCCGCCCTGAAAGACCGATGGCAGCCAGTTCCATCGGTGCACAGATGGGGATTATCGCCAGTCCAGTCTCTGTTGCGGTAGTGTCTCTGGTCGCCATGCTGGCTAATTTCACCTTCCAGGGCAAACATTTGGGATTCCTCGACCTGCTGTCCATCACCATTCCTTCGACTCTGTTGGGTATTCTGGCGATTGGGATTTTCAGTTGGTTCCGCGGCAAGGAACTGGACAAGGATGAAGATTTCCAGAAATTCATCGCCGAACCTGAAAACAAGCAGTATGTGTATGGTGATACCGCCACATTGCTGGACAGAAAACTGCCACGCAGTAACTGGGTCGCCATGTGGATCTTTCTGGCAACCATCGCGGCGGTAGCGATTCTGGGTGCCGTTGAAGGGCTACGTCCAGCCTTTGGCGGGAAGCCGCTGTCGATGGTGCTCGTTATTCAGATGTTTATGCTGCTTTCTGGTGCCGTCATCATCATTGCGACCAAAACCAATCCGTCATCGATCTCGAAGAATGAAGTGTTCCGTTCAGGGATGATTGCCATCGTCGCGGTATACGGTATCGCCTGGATGGCGGAAACCATGTTCGGCGCGCATCTGGAAGAGATCAAAGCGACGCTGGGTTCGTGGGTGAAAGTTTATCCCTGGGCTTACGCGATTATCCTGCTGATTGTATCGAAGTTCGTAAACTCGCAGGCAGCGGCGCTGGCGGCCATTGTCCCCGTCGCGCTGGCTATCGGCGTGGATCCGGCGTACATCGTGGCATCCGCACCAGCCTGCTATGGTTACTACATTCTGCCGACCTACCCAAGCGATCTGGCGGCCATCCAATTTGATCGTTCCGGCACCACCAAGATTGGCCGTTTCGTTATCAACCACAGCTTCATCCTGCCAGGACTCATTGGCGTAACCACATCCTGTATCTTTGGCTGGGTGTTCGCCGCCATGTACGGCTTCCTGTAATCTTCCGAAAAACCGCCCAGCAATGGGCGGCTAGGCGACTGACAAAAACCGTGGGGCGGTGATAATGGATAGATCGTAAAGACGCTATAAATACATCCCTGTACGCTCGGATTGTGCCATCCCTGGCACAAACGCTTTACTCTTCTATTCCATTATCACCGTTTTCATTCTGTAAATAGAGTTATCTACAATATCGCCGTCCAGCAATGGGCGGCTTTCATTTCTGTTGCCAGATACGAACGCAGGCCTGCGCCAGCGCGCGTGTCGGATCGATACTGATGCCCCGCCAGCGTGACGACACGGCGTCCAGTGCAGGCGGGACTTCCGTGCAGGCCAGCACCAGACGTTCGGCTCCCCGTTCCACCAGCTGTACCGCTAACTGATCCAGCAACCGTCCACCGTGCTGTAATTCTCCACGTTTTACCGCATAGCACCCCGGCACGAAGAGCGTTGTCATTTCCTGTTCGTTCGGCACCACGGTTTCCGCACCTAACTGCGTGGCAAAACGCTGCTGGTACCATCCGGCATTGAGCGTCCCGTGAGTCGCAATCAGCCCGATTTTACGCGGTGATGCCTTTGCCTTATCTGCCTGTGTCAGCGCGTGCAGCGTGGCATCGGCAATATGCAGCAGCGGTGCATCACTTGCTTCCGTCAACGCGTCAAACCAATGGTGCGCCGTATTGCATGGCACCACAATGTGGCTGACCGACAGGCGATTAAGCTGCCGGATAGCATGCAACAGCGTCGGCAGCGGCGATTCACCAGTACCTGCCAGCGCCTGTTGGCGATCGGGAATCTGCGGTACGTTCCAGGCCACCACCGGCACATGATCCTGATCGCGACTGGCGGGCGTTTCTTCAACAATTTTATGCAACAGATCGACCGTCGCCAGCGGCCCCATCCCGCCCAGCACGCCAATCAGCGGTGTACTCATTGCGCGGCCGTTTGTTCGAACAGTTGACGATAGCCAAACAACCCCGCCGAACCGCCGGTATGGATGAAAACAATGTTTTCATCGGCGCGAAAATGCCCTTGGCGAATCAGATCGATCAGCCCCGCCATTCCTTTGCCGGAATAGACCGGATCGAGCAAAATTCCTTCCAACTGTGCCAATAGCCTGAGCGCCTCCAGCGTTCCTTCGGTTGGAATACCGTACCCTTTGCCGACATAGTCGCTGTTCACCTGCACCGCGCTGCGCAGCAGTTCGCCCGGAATCCCCAGCAGTTGCCAGGTACGCTGTACTAACGCGTAAACATTCTCTTCCTGCTTCGCTTTCGGTGCTCTGACGCTGATGCCTAATAGTGGGATCTGGCTGTTCGTCGCCACCAGCCCGGTCACCAATCCAGCCTGCGTGCCGGTGCTGCCCGTCGCGTGGACAATATGATCGATACGCAGACGCTGCTGGCTGGACTGAAATAACAGCTCTTCCGCACAGGCAGCATAGCCCAACGCGCCTACCGGGCTGGAGCCGCCGCCGGGGATGACATAAGGCTTCAATCCTTCTTTGCGCAGTGATTCTGCTAACGTTTCCATCGCCTGCTGCATATCCGTACCCGCAGGCAGATGATCGATAATTTCACCGCCAAGCAGGTTATCCAGCAGCACGTTACCGGAACGCTGATAATCTTCACCGTAGTCCTCCACGCGCTTTTCCAGCAGTACCTTGGTTTTCAGCCCCAGCTTTGCCGCCGCCGCAATAGTTTGTCGCACATGGTTAGACTGCGTCGCGCCCTGCGTGATGATGACATCCGCGCCCTGCTGCTGCGCATCCGCAAGCAGGAACTCCAGCTTGCGGGTTTTATTGCCGCCGGTCGCCAACCCTGTGGCGTCGTCACGTTTGATGTAAATCGTCGGCCCACCCAGATAGGCGGACAGGTTCGGTAACGCCTCCAGCGGCGTGGGAAAATGGCCCAGTGATAAACGGGGGAATCGGGCAAGGTGCATAATATTCTCCTGAAATACGAATTACAGATTGAGGTGACGACGCGCTTCTTCACGAACGCGATGTAAAATACGCTGCTTCAGTGCGGCGTAGTCAGGATGCTGTGCCAAGGTTTCAATTTCTCTCTCGCGACCAAACGGCAGCGGGATCGTCTCCGCAATACGACCGGGACGTGCGGACATCACCAGTACCCGGTCGGCTAAAAACAGCGCTTCGTCCACGTCATGCGTGACAAATAACAGCGTGGTGCCGGTTTTCTGCCAGGCAGATAGCAGCAGTTCCTGCATCATCAAACGGGTTTGGGCATCCAACGCACCAAACGGTTCGTCCATCAGCAGCACCTCGGGGTTCGGCAGCCAGGCGCGCGCCAGTGCCACCCGCTGTTTCATCCCACCAGAGAGCTGCCAGGGATAGTGCTGCTGGAACCCTTCCAGCCCAACCAAGGCAAGATAGTTTTCCGCGTCACGCTGAAGCTGGGCTTTATTCGCGCCCTGCATTCGTGGGCCAAACGTCACGTTTTCCAGCACGGTGAGCCACGGGAATAAATTGGCCTGCTGAAATACCATGCCGCGCGAGGGCCCCGGACGACGAACAGGCTCCCCACCGCACAGCACGCGCCCCTTATCGGCGGATTCAAAACCAGCAATCATGTTGAGAATGGTCGATTTGCCGCAGCCGGAAGGGCCCAGCAACACCACAAATTCGCCTTTAGCAATCTGGAGAGAAACGTCATCCAGCACCGTTAGAGAACCGGTTTTTGACGGAAATGTGAGGCTCACGCGCTCAACGACAATGTGTGGCGCATCAGGCTGAGAATGTTCGGTCATGATGATTTTCCCGCCCACGGCACGAAGACTCGCTGTGCGCCGACCAACAGCAGATCGAGCACATAGCCAATGCCGCCTAATAATAAGATGCCCAACATCACAATATCGGTACGCAGGTAGGCGCTGGCATTCATCACCATCCAGCCGATGCCCGAGGTGGCAGCGACCATTTCCGCCGCAATCAGGGATGTCCAACCGATACCAATAGCCAGTCGCACCGTGGTAAACAGCTCCGGCAGCGTATCGGGCAACACGACATGGAAAAAAATCTGTCGACGGCTGGCTCCGAGCGTTTGTGCGACACGGATACGGGAACGTTCCACGCGCTCAACGGCGGCACAGGCACCAACCACGACGCTGAGAAAAGTCGCGATAAAGATCAGGAAGAATTTGGATGCCTCACCAATTCCCAGCCAGACTACCGCCAGCGGGATGAGTGCGATTTTAGGCAACGGCCGTAGAAACTGAACGAAAGGATTAAAAACGGCAGCAATCGGAGGCGATAACCCCATCAACAGGCCAAGCGGGACACCAAGGATAATCGCGACGCTGAAGGCGCTCAGCGCCCGAGCGACACTGACGGCAATATGTTCCCACAGCGACACCTGCCGATAGCCGTCCTGCGCCAGCTCTCCGGCGGTCAAGATGATATCCGACAGCGGCGGTAGCAGCAGCGGATCCACCCACTGCTGCGCCCCCGCCCACTGCCACAAGGCGAGCACCACCGCCACGGACGTGATGCTCAATAACACATAAGACGTTCTTTTCACGACCCGTTAATTCCCTTTCGCCGCCTGCTTCAAATAGGAGGAATTAATGGAGTCGGCGAACGAAGCGGGAATATCACGCTGGCGAACTTCGCCGATACTCTCCAGGAAATACGCCGTTTTAGCGACGGCCTGACCGATGCCGCTCTGATCCGTGTGATTACCATCACCCAGCCATTGCGCCGTCGCCTGCTGTTCCAGCGTCGGGTATTCCAGCCCTGACAGCGTATTGGTCGCTGTTGTGACCGGCGCTCCCACCTCTTTTGCCACAATCGCCGCTGCTTTTTCCGGGTTCTGACGGAACTCATCAACTTTCTGCTGGTGTACCCGCAGGAAGCGCGCCACCGTTTCTGGATACTGTTGGGCAAAGGCCTTTCTGACCACATAGTTGTTGTAAATCAGGTAGCCATCTTTTTGCAGATCTTTGGTCGCAAAAATAGCGTGTCCAGCGGAAGCTTCCAGCTCTTGTGCGAACGGTGCCCAAACGTAGCCTGCATCGATATCACCGCGCTTCCATGCGGCCACCATCTCAGCCGGACGTAGCGGAATGAGGGTAATTTTGCTGCGGTCGAGTTTATTCACCGCGATGGCCGCTTCCAGCGCGTACTGCGCCGTTGAATTTGGCGGATAAGCGACGCGCTTACCTTCGATATCTTTTAGCGTGGTGATGCCAGATTTGGCAATCAGCCGCTCATAAGTAGCGATCACGCCAGATACGCCAACAATCTCCACCGGAAGTTTTCTGACAATACCAGCTGTCGCCGGGCTGGAACCAAAGTTGGCGATATCTATCGCATTACTGGCGAAATAATTCAGCGCATCAGCACCGGAAGCAAACTGCACCCACTTTACCGGCGCGCCCAGTGCTTTTTGTAGCGAACCGTCGGCTTTAGCTAATACCAATACCTGTGAGCCGCCGCTGTAGGCCACACGAACTTCATCAGGATGTTTTTCCGCCGCCAGCACGGATGTCGTCATTAATAACAACCCACCGACACCCACTGCACTCAATATATTTCTCATCGTTTTACCCTATGGTGATAAATAAAAAAACCAGTTAAATAAGTTAATAAATTATTAATTAATCCTTCAAGCCACTTTGTTATTTAAATAAGATAGCTGCCCCCAACTGACATCATCGACAAAAATACCGTTCTCCAGCCGTTGACGATAAGTTTGCTTTTCTTTATCGCCGGGCAGTAATAACGCGTCGTCATCACGGGATTGGCGCACCCATTCTAATAAGGCCGGAATTTCCTGCTGATAGGTTGCCGCACCGCCTAATTTCTGCGGATCGATTAAAATCGACAGCATACTGTTAATAATCTGCTTACCCTCGCCTTTCGCCGTGCGCTCGGTTTTCCCACCGGTCAGCGCCGCGCCAAGCAACGAACAAACCAACGACAGTCCCGATCCCTTATGTTCGCCAAACGGCAGTAGCGCCCCCAGAGGTTGTTCCATCAGCCAGCGGGGATCCACCGTTGGGTTACCCTGATTATCGACGATACAGCCGGGTGCGACCGGTTTACCCTCATTCCATGCAATACGGGCTTTGTTACCGGCAATTACGCTGGTAGCAAAATCCAGAATTACCGGCTCGTCATGCTCAACCGGAATACCGGCGCAGAATGGATTCGTCCCGAAACGCGCCTGCTGGCCCTGCCACGGTAGCACCACCGGTTTGGTATACACGTTGGCAAAATGCAGTGACACCAGCCCAACCTCCGCCGCCTGTTCTGCCCACGCGCCGATACGTCCCAGATGGTGAGCATTCGCTAAACTCACCACCGCCAGACCATGCGTTTGCGCACGCGCAATACCTTCTGCGACTGCCTGTTTTGCCACCACCTGACCAAAGCCCTGCTGGCCGTCGAACGAAATCAGCGGGCCAAAATCCAGCGTTTTTTCCGCCTGCGCGTGGGGCGAAAGTCCACCTTCCCGAATCGCATCGATATAGCGCGGCAGCATGCTCACACCGTGCGAGTCATGCCCTTTCAGGCTGGATTCGACGAGGTTATCCGCCACAATCTCTGCAATTGATGCGTCCACGTCATTCTCTGTCAGCCGATCGCGTAAATAATCGCGTAAATAATCATGAGTAAAAACAGGCATATTTTCTCTGTATACCACAATAGACATTTATATATACCCACTATAACGCGCAGATCTTTATCCATAACTGACAAATAAGACTATCCATAGCGAATATTTAGCTAAAGCGGTTATTTACTTGTTTTATCGCACGCATGGCTATTTAAAATCTCATTTATTCTAACTTATTCCAAAAAACACTTTAGCTGCAACGCGCTAAGAAAATAGGATGCCTTCTTTAATACATTATTTACGACGAATAATTTATTGAAATAATACCTTGTGGTTCTTTTCTAATTTTATTGCGAACCCTATTACTATTAATTATGAGACAACGATAATGAATCCCTCACTACCCACGAAAAAATCGACGCGTTTTACACGCCTTGCCGCCATGATTGGCCTGACGTTAACGGCATTTAGCGCGAATGCGGAAGGCACCATCAGCATCGCGCAGCAGTTTGGCATTGGCTACCTGATTCTGGATGTGGTGCGCGACCAGAATCTGATAGAGAAGCACGGTAAGCAGCAAGGTCTGGATATCAAGGTAGACTGGCGCACGCTTTCTGGTGCGACGGCAATCAATGAAGCGCTGCTGTCCGGTGCGCTGGATGTGGCCTCCGCCGGTGTTCCACCAATGTTGACCGTGTGGGACCGCACACAGGGTCGCCAAAATGTGAAAGCCATCGCCTCACTTGGCTCCATGCCCAACTATTTGCTCAGCAATAACCCGGCGGTGAAATCTGTCCGTGACCTGAGCGATAAAGATCGTATCGCCGTGCCTGCGGCTGGCGTTGGCTTCCAGTCACGCACGCTGCAAATCGAAACCGCGAAGCTCTACGGCGCGGAAAATTTCAAACGCTTCGACAAAATTTCCGTCAGCCTGCCGCATCCTGATGCCAGCGCGGCACTTATCGCCGGCGGTTCCGAGATCAATGCCCACTTTTCCAGCCCACCTTTCCAATATCAGGCGTTAGAACATGCCAATGTGCACAAAATTCTGAGTTCTTATGACGTGCTGGGCGGTCAGGCAACGTTCAATGTGCTCTATACCACGCAGAAATTCCATGATGAGAACCCAAAAACCTACCGAGCCTTCTACGACGCACTGAAGGAAGCCTCGCAGATCATCAAAGCAGATAAAGCCGCAGCGGCCGACACTTATATCCGGGTAGAGAAATCGAAGCTGGATCCTGAACTGGTGAAACGCATCGTCGCCGATCCCGAGATCGACTTCACGATCACCCCTGAACGCACCTACGTTTATGCCGAAAAACTGCACCAGCTTGGCGTACTGAAAAACAAAGCCGCCTCCTGGAAAGACTATTTCTTTGCAGAAATTCACGAACAGCCGGGCAGCTAAATGCTCAGCGTCGCGCTCATTCGACGAAAATCTCGTCGCTACGCAGGAGAACAAGCATGACACACCACACTCACGACACGATTGACCAGCCGCTGTTGCAGGTTGACGGCGTCGGGCTGGAATACCGAACGCGCCGCAGTCTGGTACGCGCCACCCATGATGTGAGTTTTGACGTCTTTCCCGCCGAGCGCTTTGTGCTATTGGGGCCGTCCGGCTGTGGCAAATCCAGCTTGCTTAAATCCATCGGCGGCTTTCTGTCGCCGGTAGACGGTGAAATCCGCCTCGACGGCCAGCGCGTCACCAAACCGGGGCCGGATCGCATCATGGTCTTTCAGGAATTTGACCAGTTGCCGCCGTGGAAAACCGTGCTGGAGAATACGCTGTTTCCGCTGGTGGCCAGCCGTCAGGCAACGCGAGCCGAAGCAGAAGAACGCGCCCGCTATTTTCTCAATAAGGTCGGTCTGGCGAAATTTGCCGATGCCTATCCGCATACGTTATCTGGCGGGATGAAGCAACGCGTCGCCATCGCTCGGGCGCTGACCATGCAGCCGAAAGTGCTGCTGATGGATGAGCCTTTTGCCGCACTGGATGCGCTGACCCGCCGCAAAATGCAGGAAGAATTGCTGGCGCTGTGGGAAGAAGTTCGCTTCACGCTGCTGTTTGTCACCCACTCGATTGAGGAAGCGCTGATCGTCGGCAGCCGGATTTTGCTGCTCTCACCGCATCCGGGTCGCGTGCGAGCAGAAATCAACTGCCATCAATTTGCGTTGAGCGATCAGGGCAGCGAAGCCTTTCAAACCACCGCACAGCGTATTCACCATCTTCTTTTTCCAACCGATGTCGACGTACCTTCACCCGTCACATCCACGCAAGGTAAACCCTATGAGCATTCAGCCCCCCGTGCGGCCCGAGTATCAGCGTGAACTCACGCCGCTGAAAGATTTTACCCTCACCCAGCCTCTGCCGCTGACGATGCGCCTGTGGAACCAGACCTGGCTGCGTAAGCTGGTGCTGCTGGCTGGGCTACTTATCCTGTGGGAATTCGCCGCGCGCTGGCAAAACAATGACCTGATGCTGCCGAGCTTCTTGCAAACCTTTCAGGCCTTTCGCGACGATCTCGCCAGCGGCGAACTGCCGCAGAAAATGGTGGTTTCACTCGGTACGCTGTTGAAAGGCTATGTCATTGGCAGCCTGCTGGCACTCGCCCTTAGCGCGTTGGCGGTTTCCACCCGTTTCGGACGCGATCTCTTAGGCACATTAACGTCCATGTTCAACCCACTGCCCGCGATTGCGTTATTGCCATTGGCGCTGCTGTGGTTTGGGCTGGGAGAGAAAAGTCTGGTCTTCGTGCTCGTCCATTCCGTGATGTGGCCGATGGCGCTGAACACCTACTCCGGCTTTCTCGGCGTTTCGGAAACGCTGCGTATGGCAGGCCGCAACTACGGCCTGACTGGCTTTCGCTACATCAATGCCATCCTAATTCCTGCCGCGCTACCGTCGATTATCTCCGGCCTGAAGATCGGCTGGGCGTTTGCCTGGCGCACCCTGATCGCCGCTGAACTGGTGTTTGGCGCATCCAGCGGCAACGGCGGTTTGGGCTGGTATATCTTCCAGAACCGTAATGAGCTTTACACCGACCGCGTTTTCGCCGGGCTGGCTTCCGTCATCATCATCGGGCTGCTGGTTGAAGGGCTGGTGTTTTCCACCATCGAAAAGGTCACGGTGAAACGCTGGGGAATGCAGCGCTAGCCATCATTCTGGTTATGCAAAATCTGCCCATTCATAGCCAGAATTGTTCTTTTGCGGCGTTCGGCATCGCTGCTACAACTGATTTATCTTTTCCCACAGAGATGAGAGATCGCGAACATGATTGCAATACAAGCGCCACAAACCTATCTGAATCGTGATGGCGTCATTCGTTCTGTCGGCGAATATGCAGCGCCCTACGCCAGCACTGTATTGATTATTACCAGCCCACAGGCGTGGAAAACGACGTCGGATGCCGTCGAACGCAGCCTCAGTGAATACGGCTTGCGGTATCAGGTCGAATTTTTGCCGGGTGATTGCACCAAACCGGCAATAGAAGCGCTGACGGCACAGGCACGAGCATTCGGCGCAGAACTGATTTTAGGCATTGGCGGCGGGCGCGTGCTGGATGTCGCTAAAGCCGTCGGTGATATTCTGGGGCAGTTACCCGTCATCGCCGTTCCCACCATTGCCGCAACCTGCGCTGCGTGGTCACCGATCAGCGTGATATACAGCGAGAGCGGTGCACACAACGGCGCTTTTCCGCTAACGCGCTTACCCGTGTGGGTGCTGGTAGACAGTGAGATCATCGCCCACAGCCCTTCACGCTATCTCAAAGCCGGTATCGTGGATGCCCTGGCGAAATGGTACGAATTTCAACCCTATCTGCGTCACGGCGATAGCGGATTGGCATTGGCGCTTAAAGCGCAGGCCGCACGGCTGGCCGTAGAGACATTCAATACCTATGGCGAACAGGCCATCGCAGATAATGAACAACGTTTAGTCACGCCGGCTCTGCGCAGCGTGATTGACGCCGTTATCGCATTAGCCGGTCTGGCGAACAGCATGAAGGATGAGGTGCCACGCATTGGCGTCGCTCATGCGATTCACAACAGCATGACGCGCCTGCCAGAACTGCATGACTGGCTACACGGCGAGAAAGTGGGATTTGGGCTAGCGACACAGGCATTTCTGGAACACGATAACGACGCCGACCGCGAAGAGCTGTTCGCTCAGTTGCGCCGCTACGGAAGCCCGATCACGCTAAGTGCCCTCGGCCTGAACGAACGCCCACAGCTGGTTGAAAGTATCGCGCAGAACGTCAAAATCGCACCGAAAATTGCCGCCCGCCTGCCTTTTGCAACGGATGCCGAACGTATTGAACAGGCGCTGTGGCGCACACAAACGTTAGAAACCAAGGTGATAAATAGCCACGCAGCCTAGTCAAAGCAGAGCAAGAAAAAACGGGCGCCTCGATCACTCGACGCGCCCGTTGCTTATGAACTTTACTATGGCGGGAATTATCCCTGCTGGGCAGGTTGCGTACTTATCCCTTTCAGTTCACGTTCATAGGCCAACGCTTTCTGTTCATCGAACTGGTTTTCCCACTTGGCAATGACCAGCACTGCCAGCGCATTCCCCACCACGTTCAACGCCGTGCGCGCCATGTCGAGGATACGGTCGACGCCCGCAATGAACGCCAGACCTTCCAGCGGAATACCGACGCTGCCTAGCGTCGCCAGCAGCACGACAAACGACACGCCGGGTACGCCGGCAATGCCTTTAGACGTCAGCATCAGCGTTAACACCAGCACGATTTCCTGCCCAATCGACAGTTCGATGCCGTAGAGCTGTGCGATGAAGATCGCCGCAATACTCTGGTACAGCGTAGAGCCATCGAGGTTAAAGGAGTAACCGGTCGGTACCACGAAGCTGGTAATCGACTTCGGTGCGCCATAGGCTTCCATTTTTTCGATGATACGCGGCAGCACGGTTTCGGAACTGGCGGTGGAGTACGCGAGGATCAGTTCATCTTTGAGGATACGGATCAAGATGGTGATACGCAGCTTACACAGGCGCGCGACAATACCGAGCACCACCAGCCCAAAGAAGAAAATCGCGGCATAAACCAGCATAACCAGCTTGGCTAACGGCCACAGCGACGCAAAACCGAAGTTAGCAACCGTGACGGAAATCAGCGCAAACACCCCAACGGGTGCGTAACGCATGATCATGTGCGTCACTTTGAACATGGTTTCCGACACGCCGCGGAAGACGTTCAGCAGTGGCTCGCGATGATCTTTCGGCAATGAAGAGAGCCCCAGACCAAACAGCACAGAGAAGAAGATAATCGGCAGCATTTCGCCGTGTGCCATCGCCGCAAAAATATTCGGCGGGATCAGCGACAGCACCGTCCCTACCAGACTGTGCGAACCGCTCTGCACCTGCTCGGTGGTCTTTTGATACTGCGAAATATCAACGGCGGTCAGCGTCGACATATCAATGCCGTGACCCGGCTCGAAGACATTAGCCAGCGTGATGCCAAGGATAATCGCCACTGTCGTGATGATTTCAAAATAGAGGATGGTTTTGAAGCCGATGCGTCCGAGCTTTTTGGCATCCCCTACGCCTGCGATCCCGACAATCAACGTGGCGATCACGATCGGGACAACGATCATTTTAATCAGGCGGATAAAGATGTCGCCCGCGGGGCTAAGAATATTGCTGATGAGCCACTGACGGCTTTCTTGCTGTTCATGCAGCACAGCACCAAGTGCAATACCCAGAACCAATGCGATAAGGATTTGCCAGGCAAGGCTGATTTTTTGTGTTTTCATCGTCATTTTCCGTTTTAAACTCCCCGCCATCACAAACATGGCGCTAGCGCGACTCCGGCGCAATGCGAACCGAAAAATCAACGTGGAGGTGACTGACTAGTGAGAAGGATGTCTGATGGATGACTACCGTTATTTTTCTACTGCGACACAAAAATCGTGAACATAATTATTCAATAAAAACGCACAAGTATTTGTATCACCGAATAAAAACTCAGGCATAAGTTGTTGTTATGGCAGGGATGCTACTATTGCAGAACGATCAGATCAAGCAGATTGTTGACACGATAAACCATATTTATGCTTAATTGAGCACAGAAGAAGACGGGCGATGCGGTACAAGAAATCGCAACGACATCGAAGGGAAAAGCCCTGCCCAGTCAGAAAAAATGCTGGCTGGGCATCGGGTTAGGAAAACGTGTCATTAATCAGATTTGGTAATCAATTACCGCTTCATCGTTATCCGAGAACACCTTATCCTTAATGTCATCTAATGACAGTTCAGTGTTACACAGCTGAATAAATTTCCAGGCATAGTTACGCTGTAACTGTCCCTTTTTTAACCCCAGCCAGACCGTGTTAGCTTCAAACAGGTGCTCGGCATTCAAGCGCACCAGTCCTTTATCGCGCACGGGATCGTATGACATATCGGCCACAATCCCCACTCCGAGCCCCAGTTCGACATAGGTTTTAATCACATCCGAATCCTGTGCACTCAGCGTAATATCCGGCGACATCCCCACCGCCTGAAATGCACGATCCAAGCGAGAACGCCCGGTAATGCCGTGACGATAGGTAATCAGCGGCTCCGCATTCAGCATCTCCAACGTAATCACCGGCTCCTGCGTCAGTGGGTGGTGCTCCGGCACAATGACGGAATGGTGCCAGCGATAGTAGGAGAACGCCGCCAGCGAAGGATCGTTAATCAACTGCTCACTGGCAATACCGATATCGGCTTCACCGGAATGGAGCATTGCCACGATCTCATCCGGCGTGCCCTGATTCAGCACCAGACGCACCTGCGGATACAGCGAACGAAAGGCTTTAATCACCGGCGGCAGACTGTAGCGCGCCTGCGTATGCGTGGTCGCAATTACCAACTGCCCGGTATCGTTATTGGTGAAAACATTCGCCAGTCGCCGGATATTGCTGGCGTCATTCAGAATGCGCTCCGCCACCACCAGCAGCTCTTTCCCCGGTTCAGTCATGCCTAGCAGACGTTTGCCACGCCGGATGAAAATTTCGATCCCCAGCTCTTCTTCCAGCTCGCGAATGTGGCGGCTCACGCCGGATTGAGAGGTAAACAGCGTATTCGCCACCTCGGTCAGGTTGTAATTGCACCGTGCTGATTCACGAATAATCTTCAGTTGCTGAAAGTTCACCTTTCACTCCCTTGTCCTTTATTACAGATAGTAATATTGATGCAAGTAATGAGAGCCAGAACAAATAAGCAAATGGAGTTGATTATATTTTTTTATACTAACGGTATGTCTGCCGCGCTATATTACCTAACAAAGAATAGACATAAATTTCAAAATCAAATAGTTAGATGAAATCGTTTTTGTCACGCGTATGCCATCAATCAACCATTTCGCTATGATTTATACCTTTCTGATCTATTTATCCCTGCGTTTTTATTCCCTGCTTTCACGTTTTCCGTACTCGCTAAATAAGACGCACCACTTCAAGCTGACGTGCTATCGCTGCTATGATGGCGGTTAGGATCAGAGACGAGATGGCAGCATGCAAGGCGTACCGGAACACTTTACTGATGAGAGAGACTATGCCCAGTTCCGGCATCTGCCGACGCTGCCCGGCATTGAGCTTTACCATGCGCACATCTGCCGTTATGCCTTTGAGCCACACACGCATGAGGCGTTTGGCATCGGCACCATCGACGCTGGGGCGGAGCGATTCCGCTATCGTGGTGCCAAACATATTGCGCCTGTCGATTCGTTAGTGTTAATGAACCCGGATGAGCTGCACACCGGGGAATCCGCGACGGAAGACGGCTGGCGTTATCGCATGATCTACATCCCGTCCGATGTGCTGGAGAGTGTTTCTGGTGAGAAAGGCTGGTGGTTTACCGATGTGGTGCGCCACGATCCCGCGACGGCCCGCCAGTTAGCTGCAACGCTGGCTGCGATGTGGCAGACGACCGATCCCTTAGCGAGTGAGAGCCTGCTGCTGTCGCTGATTGCACTTTTCCGCCCGCATGCACGTATTGCGCAGCGTCAGATGGTTGAACCGATGCATCGCTTTGATGTGGTGAAAGCCTATCTGCGGGAGAACTTTGCCCATACGATTACCCTAAAAGAGCTGGCGGCGCTGGTTTCCCTCAGTCCCTATCACTTTTTGCGCCAGTTCAAAGCCCAATTTCACGTCACGCCACACCAGATGCTGATGGCAATTCGGCTATATGAAGCTAAACAGAGGCTGACGCTCGGTATGGCGGCCGCCCATGTCGCCGTCGCCGTCGGGTTGACCGATCAGGCACATCTGACTCGCACCTTCGCCCAGCGCTATGGCGTCACACCGATTCGCTATCAAAAGCAGGTGTATCCCGTTAAGCGCTAATGGTTTCCGCATGAGTCCTTTCATCTTCCACGCTCATGATAAACAGCAATATCCTACAATAATTCCTCGCCAACTCTCCCTAGACTGGCGCGATGCATTATTGTGAACAAACGGGTCTATCATGCTGATTGGTGTTTTATTTGCACTTGCCGCCGGACTGATGTGGGGGCTGATTTTTGTTGGGCCGCTGCTTGTACCGGACTACTCTGCCGCTTTGCAATCTACTGGACGTTACCTGGCTTTTGGATTGATTGCCTTACCGCTGGCGTGGCTCGATCGCCGCCGCCTGCGCCAGTTAACCCGCAGCGACTGGCTGGAAGCCACGAAGCTCACGATCACCGGTAATCTGCTGTACTATTTTCTGCTCGCCAGCGCGATTCAGCGCACGGGCGCACCAATCTCGACGATGATTATCGGCACCCTGCCCGTGGTGATTTCTGTCACCGCAAATGTGTTGTACAGCAAACATGATGGCCGCATAGCCTGGCGCCGGCTGCTGCCCTCGCTATTGCTGATTGCCGCCGGACTGGTCTGCGTCAATATTGCCGAGCTGAAAGGAACCATCGTTGAATTCGATTTATGGCGTTACGCTAGCGGCATTGCGATGGCGTTTTGCGCGGTCATTTGCTGGACCTGGTATCCACTACGTAACGCCCGCTGGCTGCGCGACCACAAAGGCAATACGCCAACCACCTGGGCCACAGCACAAGGTCTGGTCACGCTACCGCTGGCGCTGTTGGGTTATATGCTGGTGTGCGGCCATTTGGCGCTGACAGAGGCGTCGTTTAGGCAACCGTTCGGCCCACGGCCCGAGGTCTTTATTCCGCTGATGATTGCGATTGGGCTGTTCTGTTCGTGGATCGGCACACTGTTCTGGAATGAAGCCAGCCAGCGCCTGCCAACGGTACTCGTGGGTCCGCTGATCGTGTTTGAAACGCTGGCGGGGCTGACCTATGCCTTCATTATCCGCCAATCCTGGCCACCGCTGCTGACGCTCTGCGGTATCACCTGCCTGATTGTCGGTGTGATCTACGCCATGCGGGTGAAACCAGAACCTGTCGTGGTGGAAGTTCAGGTGCCGATTTCACGGATAGAGTAAACGCACGCCTGACATGCTGTGGAAATAAGCCAGCCTTTATGTCCGGCCTGCCAACTTCTGAAACAGCGCGGTGAGTTGCGCTTCATCCCTCGCCCCCTGATGCTGTTCGGTCACCTTGCCGTTGGCATCAATAATAAATGAGGTCGGCGTGCCGCTGACCTCATAGCGTTCTTTGGTGATGCCCAACTGGTCACGCACCACCGGATAGGTCACGTTATGGTGCGCCAGCATTGAGGTGATATCCACGCCGTCAGGATCGGTGTTAACGGCTACGACTACGACCTTATCGCCGTACTGTTGGCTCAATTTTTCCAACGCGCCCATTTCAACCATGCAGCCGCCACAGCCAGACGACCAGAAATTCAGGTACACGCTTTTTCCCTGCCAGCGCGACAAATCCACCCGCTGACCCGCCAGATCGTAGGCTGCCAGCGCAGGCGCCTGCGCCCCGACGCTCACCTGCTCTTCCTTACAACCGCTCAGCGCCAGTGCCCACAGCAGGCAAAGTGCGGTAATACCGTTACGCCATCTCATGATGATTCACCTCTTCACCAAAATACTTACCGTGTTGCAGGCGGATAATGCGGTCAGCAAACCGACCCAGCTCAGGATTGTGCGTCACCATCACGATAGTGCGCCCCTGCCGATGCAGATCTTGCAGCAGATCCAGCACCCGCCGTTCGTTCTCTTCATCCAGATTTCCCGTCGGTTCATCGGCGAAAATCACGGGAGGTTCATTGACCAATGCACGGGCGATACACACGCGCTGCTGCTCACCGCCGGAAAGCTGGCTTGGTAAGTGATCCACGCGATGTGCCAGCCCAACCTGCTCAAGTACACGCTGTGCCGCCGCTTCATCCACCACGCTGTGGTAATGCTGCGCCAGCATGACATTCTCCAGCGCGGTCAAAAACGGAATCAGGTGAAACTGCTGAAATACCAGCCCAATCTTATCGGCACGGAACCGGCGTCGCCCTTCCTCGTCGAGCGCCGCAGCGTCCACGCCATCCAGTAATACCTGCCCTTCGCTCACCGTATCCAGACAGGTGAGAATATTCATCAACGTGGTTTTGCCGGAACCCGACGCCCCCATGATGGCAACAAACTCACCGCGCGCAATACGGATATTGATGTTTTCCAGCGCGGTAACCTGACCAAAGCGTTTATAGAGTTGGCGAGTTTCAATCACCGCCTCCGCTGCCTGCGCTTTTTCCTGCGCGTTCACCTCTACAGACATCGACCTACTCTCCTTTCAAGACGTTGGCCGGTTCAACATAAATCGCCCGCCGGGTGGGAACCACCGCCGCTACCGCAGCAACCAGCAACGATAGCCCCAGCGTGAGCGGGAACACCGGCAAACGCAGCGAAATCGTCGCGTTGAATACTGCCATCCCCAGCACCTGCGCCAGCAGATAGCCCAGCAGCGAACCGCACATCACGGCCGCCAGCGCGATGATGCCGGTTTCGGCCAGCATCTGCCGAATGATGTCTCGTCCACTCGCGCCCAGCGCTTTCTGTAGCGCAAACTCGCGCGCGCGTTCCCCGACTATCGCCATCAGCGTGGTGTTTACACACAGCGAAGACAGCACCAGAATCACCGCCGATACTAACCCCATCAGCCCTTTGATTTTATTCAGCACCTGACCTTCCGACGCCGACACTTTCAGGATCGGGCGGATCTCCAGTTGCGGATACTGCTGCTGGAGCTGTGCGGCAAAGCGATCGACCTGCCCCAGATCGTTACTGACACTCAGCAAGGCATTACTGATCGCGCCTTCTTTATCCAGCCACTTTTGCGCAAGCTCCAGATTCACGAGCAGCATGTTGTCCGTCGCATCGCCGGATTCCACGATACCTTTAATCTGCAAGCGCTGTTTCCCGCGGTCGTCTACCAGCGTGATGTTGTCGCCAACTTTAACGTTCAACCGCTCCGCCAGTTTCACCCCGATCATGGCATTACGATCGTCGAAGCTCACGCCAATCCAGTTACCGGTGACCTGCCAATAAGGTGCTAACTGGCGCAGTGATTCAAACCACACGCCCATCAGCACCACTTTCTCCAGCTCTGTACGTGCCATGCCGTACAGATAAGGGCTGGATGCATTGATTAACCCAGATGGCGCGTTGTCGATAATCGGCTGAAACGTACTCAGTGGAATCGTATTGCCCCGCGCCGGGCCAATGTAAAAATTCGCGCCGAAGGTGCGCAATTCCTGACTCATCTTGGCGTTGATATCGAAATAGACGGCGGACATCGCCGTCACAATCGCCGCCCCGACCATCAGCGCCGCAAACACCACGCTGACGCGCTGCATACGGAGTCGTAGCGCGCGGAACACCAGCCGCCAGAACATACTATTCATCCAGCCATTAGCGCCCATACAGCACCTCCACCGGATACAGTTTGGCAATCCGCCGCGCCGGGAACCACGTTCCGATGATGGCAATCAACACCGAGATCATCAGTACGCAGGGAATCACGATCCACGCGAAGCTCAACGGTACGCCGAACAGCATCAGGCCAATGGCTTTCGCCAGCCCCCAGCCAGCGACACAGCCCGCAATACCACCAGCCAACCCACTCAGCGCCGCTTCAAGATAAAACAGCAGCATGATCTGCCATTGGCGGGCACCCAACGCTTTCATCAGCCCGATCTCTTTGGCGCGTTCCATGATGGTACTGGTCATCAGAGAGGCAATCCCCATCGCGGAAGCCACCAGCGCCGCGAAGGTCACCACCGCCAATAACAGTTGGATTTTATCGATCACCACCCCTTCCGAGGCGGCCACCTGCCAGATAGGGCGCACTACCGAGCCGGAGATAGCTTCTTCCAACTGGTGCGCAATCGAAGAGACATACGCGGTACAGTACCAGAGGTCATACTCTTCGGCATTCAGCGCCTCCAGATTTTCCCGTGCCCGACGTGACAACTCATTTTCCGGTACCGTTAGCGCCGACACGCGAATGGCCTGAATTTTACCCGTCAGCCCCAGCAGCGATTGCACCGTTGCCAGCGGCATGACCAGACGGCTTTCTTCATCACCACCGCTGCTCAACATGCCGCTCACCTCTACCGTTGCGACCCCTTTTGCGCCGTGCAGCGTGAGTTTATCGCCCACTCTCCAGCCCGTTTGCGCCGCCAGCTGTTTTCCCACCAGAGTCTGCGCCACATTTTCCGTCGTTACGGGTTCCTGCGGCCACTGCCCGGCCACCTGCCAGTATGGGCTAACGGTCATTTGTCCCGTGCGATAGTCTTCTTCATCCGGCACCGCAACAGGCTGAGAAAAGAAGGTACCCAACACGGCAACGGGCTGACCATTGATTTCAACATCACCGCTCAACAGCGGCGCAAAACCGACAATGTTATTGCGCCAGAAGATATCTTTGATGTTCGGCAATTCGGCCTCATCGAGGAAATCCTGCCCTTCCAGTGGATTACTACGTTCGCCAAACAGCGCGGGTAGCGCCGCTTGCCCTGCTGGCTCAATCAAAATATTCGCGCCGTAGGACTTCAGTTCGCGCGCCATTTTGTCGCCGATATCAATGGATACCGCCAGCAGCGCGGAGATCAGCCCCGCCGCCAAAAACACGGTCAGCACCGCCAGCGATTTACGCCGGATATTTCTGCGCCAGGACTGACGTAACAGTCGCCACAGCATGATTATTCCCCCTCAGCCCACTCGTCAGCCACCGCTTTGGCGGTGGCGAATTTCGCGGGACTTTCACGGAAGCGGTTATAGTTGACCTCCGACGAGAAGAAGTACGTTTTACCACCGTAGCGATATTTATGTTCCGCGTTCACATTGGTCAGTTTGGAACCATCAACCGGATCGATAACGTCCATCGACACCACCGTCGAGAAGTAATTCGTGCCTGCCGCCAGTGAAGCTCTTCCAATCACTAACTCATTATCATCGTTACTCCATCCTTCAATCGGTACCGGATTACAGCCGCCCGCCTTCCCGATAGAAGGAATGAAAATATGCACGCCGCAGGCGACACAAATCACCTGATTGCCTTCCATCACATAGCCCTGATCGCCGCACAGCAGGCAGGCATCAAACACCACACCCAAGCGCAAACGATCGGGATAGCGGTTAATAACGAAAAAGCGCACGGCCTTACCGTCATCGGCAATCCACACGAAGCGGTGCAACTTGCCATCACGCACCGGTTCAATCGGAATATGCACGTTGCCATCGGCTGCCAGCGTCACAGGCTGTGCCTCCGACAAACGAGGCGGCTGTGACGCAACCTTGTCCCAATAGAGTTGTGCCACCACCACTACCACCAGCGCCGTGACGGTTGACAGCAGCGTGCGACGCACCGTGTGATAGGCCGCCGTCGCTTTACGTTTTTCAATCGCTTTATGTTCAGCATGTATCTCACGGCGCGCACGCAGCAACGGCCAAACCAGCCCGGCGGCCAACACCACCATGAACAACGCGCTGAGGTAATTTAATAAATATGCGCTGTTGGTGACGTGTGCCACGTAGCTCAGGCGCGGCTTGGTCAGCCCCAGTACCTGTAATTTCATCAACAACAGCAGAAAATTGCCGCTTATCGGCAATAGCAGAAGTGCCACCATCAGCGCCAGTAACGGCCAGCGAAACAGACGAATACGGCGCACAATCATGCCGCACAGCACAGCACTAAACACCAGCCAGCCAAACGCCAGCACCACGGCGCTGAAATTCAGCAGTAGATCGGTATTCACCACATGGGTCGTCGTCAGCGCGGTCAGATTGGGATCGCCGCTCCAATGCACCGCCGCCCCTGCCACCAGCAGCGCTTGCCACAGATAGCCAAATCGTGAGTGGGAAAAACACTGACAGACCAGAAACAGGATCAAGACAAGCGTCTGAAACGCCGTAAACCCCAGCAGAAATGCCTGTCCGTTAGGAAAATGCACGCCAATAAACGTACCGATGAAGAACGCCAGCAACGTGATCCAGACCAGTGGTCTGATCTCCGGCGTGGAACGATGGCTCCAGTTCAACCCCAGCAATAGCGCTATCGGCAGGAAGGATTGAAGGGTCGTGATCAAGAAATAACTCATATTCTCGTCATACTTCAAGTTGCATGTGCGTTGGTTGCGCTACTCGGCGCACTCACGTGTGCCTCGCCCCTTGGGGCCGCTGCAAGCAGCGTTCAAATCTGCCTCTGGCAGATTTGTCAGTCGCCCGAATCACTGACCAGAAGTGCATTAGCTGAGCGTGATGGTTGCTGGCATCAGTGCCCTGACCGAAAAATCTACGCCTCTACAGGATCAATAATGTACCCGCAGAGGCGTGAACATGGCCGCGACAGAGCATCGCGGACAGAAGACCTTATTCTAAGCCGACGTATTTGAAGTCAAAGCTGACATCAAACGGTTTCCACCAGCGGCCGACCCCCGTTTCGGCATCGGTGTGACGGTGCATACCGGCTTTTGATGGGGGTTCGATGTGGTACGTCACTTTGTAGTTACCCACGCCCATCATTTTGATGTTCGCACCGTAGTGTGGACCATCGCTGGCAACCATCGGCATGAAGGTGCCTTCCTGCTTCGCACCGGTATCCGTGTTGGTTAGGGTGTAAGCAATGGTCAGGAACGGCATCCACTCACCAGCACCAAAGCCATTTTTGTTACCTTCGGCGGCGTGAATATCGGCTTCCAGATGGATATCCGCTTTCGCGGCTGGCAAACCCATCCCGCGCGGTTCCATATCGATAGGTTGCAGATAAACGGCGGCAATTTCCATTTCGTTCATGGAAACCGGCTCACCCGCTGGATATTCTTTAAACGCCAGCGCGGCTGGCGCGGTGAAAATACCGGCAATAATGGCACCTGCAATCAGACTTTTTTGCATATTCATCAACCCCATCCTCATCTCAGTCATTCCCCCTCACCTCTCCCCGTCATACTTCACGAAGCGGTTGGGGTTGTTATGGTTATTTGCTGCTCTTATTGCTTTCAGTATCAGTGAACGTCGGAGGCCTTCTTGATCAGACAGCAGACGCTCTGCGCTGCATTACCCACAGGGCGATGAATGCCGCAACAACCAGCACACCCTGCGGAATCAGCGTTTCCACATACGGATAAATACCCAGCCCGCTGATTTCCGGCACGCCGGTTAGCAACGTCGGCTCGAACAGCTTGCCTTCGATCAGTTCCAGCACGCCCTTACCCGCAAAGACAAACGCCATCAGGTACATAAAGCAGCCGGTAAGCATGAAGAACGGCTTAAGCGGCAGTTTGACAATGGTGTAGCGCATCACGAGATAGGCGATCAGCAGGATCACACAACCGATGGCAAACCCAGCCAGAATAGAGAGATGCCCCGCCATGTTGCTAGCATCGCCGACCAGTGCGTAATAGAACAACACCGTCTCCGCACCTTCGCGGTATACGGCCAGAAAGCTGGTCAGCCACAGGCCAATCATGGAACCGCTGCTCAACGAGTGGGACAGCTTGCCTTCCAGATAGGCCTTCCAGTGTCGCGCCTCGACTTTGGACAACAACCAGTAGCTCATGAAGAACAGCATCACCACGGCGATCAGCATCGTAATGCCCTCCAGCAGCTCACGGCTGGCACCGGAATTGGTGAATAGAAGCTGGAAGAGGACAGCGGTAATCACGCTACACAACAGCGCGACGTAAACCGACTGGCGAATCAGCGGCAGCTTGTCCTGCTGATTATTTTTCACCAGATAGGCCACGATAGCCGCCACAATCAGCAAGGCTTCCAAACCTTCGCGCACAATAATCAGCAGACTGTAGATCAACAGACTCCAGTGCGTTTCTCCGCCGTCGCCCAGCATGGTGACCACTTTCGCTAGTTCCTGCTGTAACGCCTCAGCCTGCCCTTGCAGTTGCTCCGCAGGCTGTTTGGCATTCATGAGGCTCACCAGACGAGTGAAATAGCCTTCCAGCGTAGATTTGAACGCCGCATCGCGAGAACCAATTTTGTTCTCCATGCCCGTGGCTTCAAACAGATCGAAATAGGTGTCCTGCACCGCCATGATGGCAGGCTTAACCTGACCTTGACGATACTGTGCAATCGCAGCAGCAATGGCCTGATTAATACCGTCGGCAACTTTCGCCCAGTTGGCATCTGGTACTGCATCGGTATCCGCGTTGACAGCCGATGCCGCCGTCGCCTGTTGGCTGTCGCGCGTTGTTGGTAATCCCGGTAAGACATCCTCGATGTCTTGTAACAGCGTGGTCACCCGATAGGCGACATCTGTCAGTTGGTCGGGCTGGCTTGCTAGCGTAATCAGGCCAGAAAATTGTTGATTAATGGAAGCGGCCTGCTGTGCCGAGCGATTCTGCCTGACCGACATCTCCATTTCAGAGTTTTTAAACCCCTGATAGTGAGCCTGCTGCACGCTCTGGCTGGCCTTTTTGTAATCACCAGCCTGATATTCCGTCACAGCCTGCGCGAGCTGGTCATCGATGATTTTGAAACTCTGCTGCCAATACGGCGCAATATCCGTGTTGTCATAGGCACCATGCTGCTCCTGCGCAACCAGCTTGTGACCTTCTGATAGCACAGGCAGAACGGCATCCAATTCGCCCTTCAGCCATGAAATTTTTGCCTGTACCTCGGCCTGCGGCTTACCTTCGCCAATCATGCGGCGAATTTCACCGAAGGTCGCTTCTAGCTGATAGCTTTTTTGCGCGGAAATGTTGATACGAATGGGGCCTTCGAGGTTTTCAAACACCTCAAAATAGGCCATTTGAACTTCTGTACGGGCATCATCTGGCTTTTGCTGCTCATAGAGCTGAGCCGTTTTATCCAGCCGGTTTTCGATATCCTGAATGAATGAGGCGTAATCGGTCGCAGCAACGGCCACTGAACAACTAAACAACCAACACAACAACAGAAGCGTTTTTTGCCAGATAGACATAAGCGTGTGATGAAGCACAAATGATATTTATTCTTATTATCACTTTGAAGCCGCCATCTGTCTTGATTTAGGTCACGAAAACATTCGCAATAAAGACTTTTATTTGTAAATAAAAATTTCAAATATCAATTAAATCCTATCATTTCTATTTTATTTTTATAATTCTGAAAAAATGCGGATTTTTTGATCAAAATAACCACAAAACCCCCTCAAAAAATGAATAGCAAAAATAATGCCAATATTAAAAACCATCATAAAAAACCCTGATATAACCGTCTTAAAATGGCATTTCTTTACAGTATCGCAGCCAAATTTACAGAGAAGAAGGCCATTTTCCCTCAGTAATCCAAGGTATTACCTGCGTCACTGGCAATGCTTTTCACCGCCATTTTTTGGGCGACTGACCATCACATTCAGTCACAGTGGCATTCTGGCAATAGCCAGAGACCAACAGAACCCGACGGACTCCTTTCCACCCGGTTCATCGCCAGCCTCATGGCTTATCGCGTCTTCAGCTTCTGCCCGCATACTCACGATTGTCGTGTTTAACCCGCAAGGATCAGAACTTTTCCCATCCTTCACTGCTGCGCCCTTGTGTTGATAGCAGCGGTGTGGTGCCCTGCCTGACAGCACGATGAACCGGAGCAGCGGCCGCCGGACGAGAAAACGTCATGCCCGGATCGCATTCTGAATCCAGATCGAACACATCCACCACGGCGGACAACTCGCTGGATTGTTCATCCAGACGGGCAGCCGCTTCCGCCGATTGGGTCACCAACAGCGCATTTTGCTGCGTGACGCTATCCATTTCATGCACGGCCTGGCTAATCTGCGTAATACCACGCGTTTGCTCATCCGTTGCCGCAGCGATTTCGCTAATCAGATCGTTCACATGGGCAATCGCGGAGATAATTGCTGTCATTGCTTCGCCGGATTGTTTCACCTGTCCCGCGCCCGTTTCTACCCGCGAAACCGATTCCGCAATCAGCGCTTCAATCTCTTTCGCCGCCTGCGCGCTGCGCTGCGCCAGGGTGCGAACCTCGCCCGCCACCACCGCAAACCCTCGTCCTTGTTCACCCGCACGCGCGGCTTCAACCGCCGCGTTCAGCGCCAAAATATTGGTCTGGAACGCGATGCTATTAATCACCGAGGTGATATCAGAAATTTGCCGGGAACTGGCACTGATCCCTTCCATCGTCGTCATCACGTTGGTGCTGATATCTCCGCCTTTTTTCGCCATGTCGGCAGCATCCTGCGCCAGCTTACGTGCCTGATGTACGTGATCGGTGGTTTGACGCACCGTCGAACTAATCTCTTCCATACTCGCAGCCGTCTGCTGCAATGCCGCAGCCTGCTGCTCCGTGCGGCTGGAAAGATCATCATTGCCGTCCTTAATGTTCGACGTCCCGTTATTGATTTCTGTCGTGCTTTGCCGGATGACGGTCACCGTGTCGCGCAAACTTTTCTGCAAATTCTTAATATCGGGAATCAACCGTCCCGCACAGTTCCTGCCGAACTCCGCCAGTTCACAGCCTAAACGACCTGCGGTCAGCTGCGACAGGTGAGATTTCAGTACGGCAATCGGTATCACCAGATAGTTTCTCAGATAATACTCAGTGAAAATCAACACAATAACCCCAATCAACATAACCACAATGAGTACATTACGGTTTTTATCATTGTGTTCATTCACACTGGGAATCAATGATGACGCGGTAATGCCGTCCGAATAACGTTTGATATCGTCCCCAAATGTCAGACTGATGGGAGGGTAAACGGATCGGAAAATCTGCCGGAATGCATCAGGATCGTTACGTTGCAACGCTGAATTCATCGGATCGATAGAAGAGGATATCAGGGTATTCCAAGTCTGTTTTACTGCTTCAACCGTTGTCGGATCGACACCAATGTGTTCCGCCGATTGGAATTTTTCCAGCGAATCCTTGGTGTTTTTGATTGCAACCTGTGCCATTTCCAACGTCTGTCTGGCGTTTTCTGGCTCACTGCGCTGCAAATAGTCCATGGTTCTTTCCATACGCGTTACAGCCCGAAAATATTGATCGGCACCATAAACCAGATGGGAATACGTTTTTCGCTGAATCTCACTTTTATCAAGCAGATTAGTGACTTTATAAAGCGAGTAAAGACTAAAACCTGATGCCACTCCCCACGCCACTAGCAGGAAAGCCACGATGGCCAGCACCATTATTTTTATGCTGACATTTTTTAGAAATTCCATAATGCACTCCGCGACATTAACAAATATTTCCCGCCCGCACACCCTGCCGGAAAAGTATTTACTTTTTACTCATGACGGTACCGCCCGTTGTATCGCGCCCTTTATCCCACGCGATCCAACAGACGTTCTGGAATTCCCTGATTCATTACCCATCAGATGGGAAGTCACGCTAAATGCTAACAAATAGAATGCGTTATCTTCCTTGAGATGCCCGTCTCCACTGTTTTAAACAGCCAACAAACGCCACTACCGCAGCCCTGTCGGTGGCATATAAATGTTATATCGTCAAAAACAGTATAGGCATTAACGGATAAAGAGGAGGAATACGCTATCACGTTATTTGCCAGACAAATGCCCGCTGGAAAAAGGTCGCGGCGCTCAACGTGTTAGGCCGCTTTTTCATCGCGCTGAGCATGACCACGATCAGTAAATTAATTTTCTTTATCGGTGATTATCGAAGGTTAGATGACTGCATCAACAGCCTGCCATAAGCATGCAGTTCCTACGATCCAAGACTCGGCTTTGGAGAATAATCATGCAGAAAGTGCTTACCGTCTGCCCATATTGCGGGTCAGGCTGCAAAATTAACCTGCTGGTAGAGAACGGCAAAGTGGTTGGTGCAGAAGGGGCAAACGGCGTCACCAACGAAGGTGAGTTGTGTCTGAAAGGCTATTACGGCTGGGATTTTCTCAACGATACGAAACTTCTGACGCCACGTTTAAAACAACCGCTGATTCGACGTCAGAAAGGTGCCCCTTTTGAGGCCGTATCCTGGGATGAAGCGATCAGCTTCGCCAGCTCGCGGCTAAAAGCCATTAAAGAGAAGTACGGTGCCGAGTCAATTATGCACACCGGATCGTCACGCGGCCCCGGCAATGAAACCAATTACGTGATGCAGAAATTCGCCCGGGCTGTCACCGGGAATAATAACGTCGACTGCTGTGCCCGACTCTGCCACGGCCCGTCGGTCGCCGGACTACAGGTTACGCTGGGGAACGGCGCAATGAGTAATTCCATCTGCGAAATTGAAAAAACCGACTGCATCCTGATTTTCGGCTACAACGCCGCCGACTCGCATCCCATCGTGGCGCGTCGGATCCTGAAAGCCAAAGCGCGTGGGGCAAAAATTATCGTGTGCGATCCACGCCATATTGAAACCGCCCGCATCGCCGATCTGTGGCTACCGTTGAAAAATGGCTCCAATATGGCGCTGGTCAACGCGTTCGCCAACGTACTGATTAACGAAGGCTACTACGATAAGGCTTACGTCGCACACCACACTGAAGGTTTCGAGGAATTCAGCCAGACCGTCGCGAAATATACGCCAGAATATGTTGCCGACATCACCGGCCTGTCGCCGAAATTGATTCGAGATGCGATGCGGATGTATGCCGCCGCGCCGTCCGCCACCATTCTATGGGGAATGGGCGTGACCCAATGGGGGCAAGGCGTGGATGTCGTCAAAGGGCTGTCCGGTCTGGCGCTGTTGACGGGGAATCTGGGGCGTCCGAATGTCGGCGTTGGGCCAGTGCGTGGACAGAACAATGTGCAGGGTGCGTGCGATATGGGTGCCCTGCCTAATATGTTCCCCGGTTATCAAAAAGTCACGGATAAAGCAGTGCTGGCGAAATTTGCCGACGCCTGGGGCGTGCACGAACTCTCTGACAAAGTTGGCTACTCGCTGACCGATCTCCCGCACAAAATTCAGGAAGGGAAAATCAGGGCCAACTATGTGATGGGCGAAGATCCGCTGCAAACCGAGCCGGACCTGTCGATGCTGCGCGATGCTTTCAACGAGCTGGAGTTGCTGATCGTGCAGGACATCTTCATGACCAAGACCGCGGCGATTGCCGATGTGATTTTACCTGCGACCTCCTGGGGCGAGCACGAAGGCGTGTATACCGCCGCTGACCGGGGATTCCAGCGTTTTTATAAAGCGGTGGAACCACAAGGCGATGTGAAACCCGACTGGGAGATTATCAGCCTGATGGCAACCGCGCTCGGTTATTCGATGCACTATAACAACACGCAAGAGATCTGGGATGAACTGCGAGCACTCTGCCCGCTGTATTTCGGCGCAACCTACGAAAAAATGGCGGGGTTGGGCTATGTGCCCTGGCCATGCCCGACAGAAGATAGCCCCGGAACGCCGTGGTTGTATGCAGGCAATCACTTCGATCGTCCCGGCGGGAAAGGTCTGCTGCTGACGGCAGAATGGCACCCCCCTATGGAGCTGGTGGATGAGGATTACCCGCTGGTCTTGTGCACCGTGCGCGAAGTCGGCCACTATTCCTGCCGTTCGATGACAGGCAACTGCACAGCGCTACAAACGCTGGCGGATGAACCCGGCTACGTGCAGGTTAGCCCATACGACGCCGAACGTTTAGGCATTCGCGATCAGCAGTTGGTCTGGATCTCGTCGCGACGTGGCAAGGTTATCTCTCGCGTTGCCGTCAGCGAACGCATCAATAAAGGAGCTGTCTACATGACCTACCAGTGGTGGATCGGCGCCTGCAATGAGCTGACGTTGGATCATCTCGATCCAGTCTCTAAGACGCCGGAATACAAACACTGCGCCGTTAAGCTGGAAGCCATTGACGATCAGCATGCGGCGGAGAATTACGTACAGCAGGAGTACAGCCAGTTGAAAGATCGGCTACGTTCCACCGCAGAAAACGTCAGCTAGTTTCCTTTACCTAAGCCACCACGCACCTAAACCGTCGAGTACAAATGTAGGCGGTTTAGGAAATACGCAGAACCTGGACAATTGAGAAAATGCATATACTCCATAAAATACACGCCAGTTTAGGTCGCGTTTAACTTGCCATCCCGATAATACCTTTACTCCCTACCCCATCTTGTAAAAATTTATTAATGAAAGCGGATAAATTTCCGTTAATCGATAATAATTTTCTACACGGCCATTAAATTTTTACACCGCTGTTTATCTTTTAAAATTATGTTGGTCATCGCCGTCCTTCCCTCCGTTCAATTGTTTTTTATTCCTATTTAGCGCAATTTGCGTTTCATTTTACAATGATTTAATTTGTTTTTAACAAAAAGAGCCCCCTGTCAGCCGTGGTGCTTGGTCCTTTAACGCCAGACTAAACAATCGGTTAGATATCAGTTGGTGGGGATAAAAGGAATATTATTATTGCTCGCATCGAGGTCGTTTATGTTACCGATTACCGTCCCCTTGTCTCGCCATCATTACCTGTCGTTTATTATTCGGATCGACCCCGGAAGCTAACACCCTTCTTTACCCGTATTTCCCTGAGCCTCGCTGACGTCGGGAAATAACCCAATTCTTTCCCTTTCGATATGCGTTTATAAAAAACTGCCGGCTTTTTTCATCCTAAATTCGCAGAAAAGAAAGGCAGTACGCTATTCGGAAAATAATAAAAAACAGGAGATTCACTGTGCTCACTATTCTCGGTTTCTCTATGGTCATCTGTTTTATGTACCTGATCATGACCAAAAGAATGTCTGCCCTTATCGCGCTGATTCTTGTCCCTACGCTGTTCGCGCTGGCGGCAGGTTTTTATCAGGGGCTGGGAGCGATGATGCTGGATGGCATCAAAACGCTGGCACCGACGGGCGTTATGCTGACGTTCTCTATTCTCTACTTTGGTATCATGATCGATGCCGGGCTGTTCGATCCGCTGGTGCGTTTTATCCTTCGCCTGGTCAAAGGCGATCCGCTGAAGGTGTTGGTCGGCACTGCCGTATTAACCTTGATGGTGGCGTTGGATGGCGACAGTACCACGACCTACATGATCGCGATTGCTGCATTCTTGCCGCTCTATCAGCGGTTGGGTATGAGCGTGCTTGGGCTAACCTGCCTGGTGAACATCGCCAGCGGCGTGATGAACCTTTCCCCCTGGGGCGGCCCCACGGCACGCGCCGCTGCCGCATTGCGCGTTGATGCGCTGGACGTTTTCCTCCCCATGCTGCCTGCGATTATTCTAGCCAGCCTGACACTGGTCGGCGTGGCGGTATTTCTGGGTCTACAGGAGCGTAAACGGTTGGGGATTATTGATATCAGCGACTTCCAGAATACCTCAATCAACCTCGGTAACGGTAGCGACGAAGAAAGCGACGCCAATCGCCGTCCTAAGATGTTCTGGCCTAACTTTATCCTGACCACCCTGCTTCTGGTGTTTCTGGTGATCGGCATTCTGCCGATTCAGGTATTGTTCATGCTCGGCTTCGCCATCGCTGTCATGCTCAACTATCCCAAACTGGAGGAACAGAAAGCGCGGATCGGCTCACACGCGGCTAATGTGTTAGCGGTGACCTCACTCATTTTCGCCGCCGGGATTTTCACTGGAATTTTATCCGGTACGGGAATGGTGGATGCTATGGCGAAAAGCCTGTTGCAGGTGATACCAGAGAGCTTCGGCCCGTATCTTGCAGTGTTTACCGCACTTATTAGTCTTCCCTTTACTTTTTTGATGTCCAACGACGCGTTCTATTTCGGAATCTTACCGGTTATCGCTCAGACGGCGGTCAACTATGGTATCACCCCAGAGGAGATCGCTCGTGCGTCGATTGTCGGTCAACCATTCCACCTGCTCAGCCCACTGGTGCCGTCACTCTACCTGTTGGTCAGTCTGGCAAAAGTGGACATCGGCGATCACCAGCGCTTTGCCATTAAATGGGCGATTTTTGTCAGCCTGTCGCTGCTGCTCGGTGGTATTGTTTTCGGCGCGTTTCCGTTCTATCACCAGTAAGTCAGGCTTGCTCCGGTTCAGCCGGAGCATGTTCTGCTGACAGACGCATCAAGAGACGCCGTCCCCCCTAAACGACATAGCAGGATAGCAATGGCTTTAACTCCCCTACAGACAAGGATTGTCAGGCAAATTGTCGCCTATATTCGCCGTGAGCAACTGCCTCCCGGTGCACATCTGATCGAATCGTCGCTGGCACAGGTTTTGAACGCCTCACGTACGCCGGTCAAGGTTGCGCTGATGTATCTGACAGAAAAAGGCATGCTGCATTACTACCGTAATCGGGGGTTTTATCTTGACCGTCCTGCTCATGAACTGGGTCATCTGGTCGCCGAATTAGCCACTAGTAGCGAAGATCCGCTCTACCAGAAGATTGTCGATATGCGCCTCACTCGTCGGTTGCCGGATCAATTTTCAGAAGTGGATCTGATGCGAGAATTTCAGGTGTCCCGTACTATGCTGCGTAGCGTTCTGATGCGGATTCAACAGGAAGGCTGGCTGGAGTTTCGCACCGGACAAGGCTGGCGAACCACGCCGATTATCGATTCCGTCGCAGCCTATGAGGAAAGTTTTACCTTCCGGATGCTGGTCGAGCCCGCCAGCCTATTGTCGCCACAGTTTCATATCGATCAGCAAACGCTGGACGCGTGCCGTAAGCAGCAGGAAGACATTCTCAATGGCGGCTACCTAACGCTCACCCCCCATGAAATGTTCGATGCCAATACGCATTTTCATGAAACGTTGCTCGCTTGTAGCGGCAACCGTTTCGCTCACCATAGTCTGCAACGAGTCAACCAATTACGACGTCTGGTGGAATATCGACAAAGCAGCCCAATCTTCAACCCCAAGCGGCTGGAACAGATTACAGAGCATCTGGAAATTCTTGATTGTTTGCAACGGGGAGAACGCGAAACGGCAGCGGACACGATGAAGAAGCATTTGGAAAAAGCCTGCCACGATAAAGTAAGCATTGAACTTTTCCGCTGAAATAACCAACAGCGAGGTCCCAAATCATCGATAACATATGTTTAAAAAATAAAAAACACCATTTTAAACACCCTAAACGCCCAAATGGTTACAAATAGAAACACGTAGGGCAGTCATTAAACTTTCAATCAACAACAAAAAAATAAAGACTGAGACATGAAAACAAAGTCACGATTTAAATAATTAAAAAATTATTTTTTAGGTAAATGGCAGGTATATAAAGTTTTCGTTAATTGTTGTTTTATTTTTACTTAATCTTTAAGTAATTCACCATATGTTTTATTGATGTATAGCCACATATCATTAGCAACACTAATTCAACACCTTATGTCACCTGCCCTCACCCGCGATAAAACAACATAATCCATTGTTTAATAAAAATTAATTAAATATCTTGGTTTGACGCGGTCGGCGTGCCACATCCCCATTTATCATTACATACGGCATGGACATGCATTTTTCGCATGACAAAGATCACAATTGCATAACAATCCGCAGAAAAAAAATGTAAAAAGCAAGAATCGTTGTAATATCGGCGGGCAGACACAACACACCCCAATAACAGATTCGGGTGAGGGTTTGGTGTATTCAGGGAAACATCAGCCACCACGCGGTAATAATATTGTGTTGTCTGAATCAATTCATCAACATGAGGTTTATATGCAAAGGCAGAAGTTACTTGTACAGATAGTCTTGGCTATCGTCCTGGGAATATTAATCGGCTGGGCTTGCCATCAATATCTTGACGGCAGTCGAGCAAAAGAAGTGGCGTCTTATTTCAACATGGTTACCGATATCTTCCTGCGTCTGATTAAAATGATCATCGCGCCACTGGTCTTCGCTACGCTGGTTTCCGGTCTGGCAAGCATGGGAGGAAATTCTTCTGCCGTTGGTCGTATCGGTATGAAAGCGATGATCTGGTTTGTCAGCGCATCGTTCATCTCTCTGCTCATCGGTATGGTGTTCGCAAACCTGTTCCAACCGGGGGCAGGAATGAATCTGCCGATTCCTGTACAACAGGTTGCTACGGGTCTGAACACTGACGGATTTACGCTTAAGAGCTTCATCAGCCATATCTTCCCGAAAAGTATCGTAGAAGCGATGGCGAACAATGAAATTCTGCAAATTCTGGTGTTCTCACTGTTCTTCGGTTCTGCTCTGGCTTATGTCAAAGGCAAAAACAAGCACGCGACCACGATCATTTCCATGATCGAAGAGCTGACCAAAGTGATGTTCCGCGTGACCGACTACGTGATGGCGCTGGCTCCTATTGCTGTCTTTGCCGCAATCGCTTCCGCGATTACCACGCAAGGCCTGGGGCTGCTTTACGACTTCGGTAAACTGATCGGTGAGTTCTACCTCGGCCTGGCCGTGCTGTGGGGCGTTCTGTTCCTGGTTGGCTACCTGTTCCTGGGCAAAGCCATTGTTACGCTGGCGAAGCTGATTCGTGAACCGACCATGTTGGCTTTCGCCACGGCGAGCAGTGAATCTGCTTACCCGAAAACCATGGAAGCGCTGACCAAATTCGGCGTGCCGAAAAAAGTCACCAGCTTTGTACTGCCGCTCGGTTATTCGTTCAACCTTGACGGTTCAATGATGTACCAGTCCTTTGCGATTCTGTTTATCGCACAGGCTTACAACATCGATCTGAGCATTACCCAGCAAATCCTGATTCTGCTGACGCTGATGATCACCAGTAAAGGGATGGCCGGTGTAGCGCGTGCTTCCATCGTGGTGGTTGCAGCCACGCTGCCAATGTTCAGCCTGCCGGAAGCCGGTATCCTGCTGATTATCGGTATCGACCAGTTCCTGGATATGGGCCGTACTGCAACTAACGTCATCGGTAACAGTATCTCTACTGCCGTTGTGGCCAGTATGGAAAAAGACGTCCATGATGATGAGGAAGAGGCTACCGACGAAGTCGTCGCCTATCAGGAACCTCAGCAAGCCACGCAAAATAGCTAATACTGAGTGAGTGAATGCTTCATCATAGCGGCTTTCGGGCCGCTATTTTTTTATATCGTCATACGTCAAGCGACCCGTGTGTTGGTTGCATGACTCGGCACCTCGATGGCCTCGCGACGCTTAGAGCCCAGACGTCGATGACAGCCCTTTCATGTAGCGCCAGAATTTCTCAGAGGCTACATTCAGCCGTGCATCAAGGCGATACAGATAAACCCCCATGCGGATTACCGCGTTTTCCATGCTCAGAATTGTCAGCTCTTTGTTTTTCAGCTCTTCCTGAATGGAATAATCCGGCAGCCAGGCAATACCGTAGCCTTTTTTCGTCATGCGTTTAAGCAAGTCACTCATAGAAGAGACGAAGTTGACCGTAAACTTATCGCTATCAACGCTGGATAAATAACGGCTGACCTGACGCCCCATATAGCTCGTCTCGGTATAGTTGAGTAACGGCACCGATGAGGCGCTTACATCAAACAGTGGCCTCCCTGCGCTATCACACGCGCAGACCGGATAAAGCCGGGATTCCAGTATCTTCTCGTGCATAAAGGGCTCCCCCATCAGATCCTCATTGTAGAATGAGAAAATGAAGTCGCTGCGCCCTTCTTTGAGATTCAGCACCGCTTCATCCACATCGATCGACTCTACATAGAAGATTTTTTCCTGCGGATCCGGTACGTCTTTTAACAGCTCCGGCATGATGAATACCGACAGCGAATGCGCCGCCGCAATGGTGATCTTGTTTTTGTAATTATCCCCGCCGTGCAGCTTATTGAGCTGATACTCCAAATCATCCAGCGTATTGCGGATATAGGCGTGAAACACGCGGCCCTGTTCGGTGAGTTGCAGCGGCAGCGCGCTACGGTCAAAAATATCAAACCCAACCGCCGCTTCCAACGCCTGAATACGCCGGCTAAATGAGGATTGAGAGATATTTCGCTTCTCAGCCGCCAGCGTAAAACTCCGGTGCTCTTCCAGCACGATAAAATCATAGAGCCACTTGGTTTCGATATTGTTCAGCATCACCCCTCACTCAAAACGCGCAGCGCCATGTTTTCGTTCCCTATGCCAACGTCCTGTCTCTGCCAGCGTCCTACATCGCCAATAAAGCGGCTTCCCACCGAACGCCGTTAAAACCAATAAAAGCATAGGGATGCCAATAGTTATGCAAATCATACATAGCAGATGGGAATTTAGCAATTCACATTGCCCGGCAGTGTGCGATTATCCTTTTAATTTCATAATGCTACAGGGTTAACAGCATGAACAGTCTCGTGGGAATTCTTGGCGGTATGGGGCCGGGTGCTACCGTCGATGCGATGCAAAAACTGATCAAAAACACGCCAGCGTATCGGGATCAGGATCATATCCCCATGATTGCGGTTTCTATTCCTGATATCCCTGACAGAACACAATGCATTCTTCAGCACAGCGCCTCACCGCTGGAAAAAATGCTGCAATATATGAAAATTCTCGAAAATGCAGGCGCTGAGTGCATCATCATCCCATGTAATACCGCGCACTATTGGTTTAATGAATTAAAACAGCAGTGCCGTGCGGAAATGATCAGCATTATTGATGTGACCTGCCAGGCGATTAAAAACGCCAACACCACACGCGTCGGCCTATTGGCGACGACGGCGACGGTCAAAGCGAGAATTTATCAGGACAACCTGATTAGCGGTAATATTGAATGCTACACGCCGGATGATGCAGAGCAACACCAGGTAATGGAAAGCATCTACGCATATAAATCCGGTGATATCGTCGGCGCCTATAACATGCTGTCACCGGTAAAAGATCGCCTGTTGCAGGCTGGCGTCGAGAAAATTATTCTGGGTTGTACCGAGCTTCCTCTGATTCTGGAGCAGGAAGTCAGAACATCACCACAGCATTATGTCGATGCGACGGAAGAGTTAATTAAGAAAACGGTCGAGTGGTATTTTACCCACAGTTCGAGAAACGATATCGCCGCCTGATTCAATTTTATGCTATTTAATACAATATACAGGCTTCGATAATTATGCCACTCGGCGGATACATTCATGCCGAGTGGCATAGTGTTATATAGCCACTATGTAATGAGTATCAACACCAATACGACCTATACAGACACGTAAATAAATGCTCCGTGATTATGATGGAAATTTCAGGGAGCTATTTTACGCGCCCGCATTCGAACCCCCCCAGGATTTCGCCGCTGAAGTGCTCATCAAACTGTATGAATAGTTAGATGACGTAGTCCATTTAGCGGCAGGTGATTTACTTGCCACCGCAGCCGGTGAACTGCCATTATCGGTAAAGGTTGAACCATTGCCTTTATCATCAACCATCCCTTTCTTTTCTGCACCAGTGCCAAATACGTTTCGCTCAGAAAGCACATTGGCATTTTTCGCGACCGTAAAAACCAACTGGAATTTATTGACGTAGTTATTGAATACGTGGAAATAACCGTAACGCATCAGGCCAGGTGCACAAACCTGAATATTTTCGTAATAGTTATGGCAGATAGTCAAACGCGGATAGCCATTGTAAGTGCTATTATTGTCATCTGCCGGGTGACCGAAAATGCAGCCATATTTATGATTTGAGAATACGCAGTTACTGATAGTGACGTAATCCGCTTTTTCACCGATATAAATCAGTTTATCGAGGCTACCATCGTTATCGCTCCACGTATGCCCAGGCCATGAGCAGTGATCGACCCAATACCCCTTACCGTAGTTCAAATACAGCTGAATATCATCATTGCCCTTGATCGCAACATCATGTTTAAAAAACAGACTCTGGAAAATGACGTTGGCAGAGTTGGCATCAGCGCGCAGGTGAATATTGGTCAACACATCCGCCCCACCGAAAGAACCGACGATGGTGTTATTGCTGCCAAATACCACTTTGGTCAGTGCGGATGTTTTCAGCGATGCGCCCAGCACCACAATCGTTTTTGCGGATCCGCTCACGGCTGATTTAAAATCGGCCAGAGAATTTACCGTAACAACTTTACCGCCCGTTCCTCCGGTAACATTCGCCGCTTTTGCAAAACCAATAATCCCAGTAAGATTCGTTGTTGGATAAGCCGTAAATTTCCCTCTTTACAATTAGTGAATAGTGATGTCTTTCGTCGCATTATTTAATCGAAATAAACAATGCGCCTCCGACAATTAAAAATTGCATATAGAGAATTTCGTTAAGCTTATTAATCGAGTTTAATAAAAAATCAACCTTGCGAATAATTCAACAACCAATTAATACGCTGCCATCATCATATTATTATCATTACCAGCCTTTTACTGCGCCACCATTAAAAATACGGTTAGCAGCCTGTTCCACCTCGTCAGACTGATAGGCCTGAATAAATTTTTTGACGTTTTCCGCATCTTTATTATTTTCACGCGTCACAATAATATTCACATAAGGTGACGCTTTATCCTCAATAAAAATACCGTCTTTCGTTGGCGTTAAGCCCGTTTGCTGAATGTAGGTCGTACTAATGATGGCTACCGTCACTTGCGGGTCATCTAATAAACGTGGCAGTTGTGCCCCTTCTACTTCCATAATACGTAGGTTGTGCGTGTTGGTCGTAATATCCAGCACCGTCGGCAATAAGCCTGTATCAGGTTTCAAGGTAATTAATCCGGTTTTATCCAGTAATAGCAACGCACGCCCCAGATTAGTCGGATCGAAAGGAATCGCGATGGTGTCACCGTCTTTCAGATCGTTGATATTTTTAATTTTCTTCGAATAACCCGCCATCGGGAAAACGAAGGTATTTCCTACCGCCACCAGCTTATAACCGTGTTCGCGATTTTGCTGTTCCAAAAAAGGGCGGTGTTGAAAGACATTCGCGTCCAGATCGCTTTTATCCGTCGCTTCGTTCGGCAATAGCGAACCGCTAAACCCAACCAGTTCGACATCCAGGCCATATTTTTCTTTTGCCACTTTCTTCGCAACGTCGGCAACATCCTGTTCCGCGCCATTAATCACACCCACTTTAATGTGGTTGGCAGAATGGCTTGCGTTATCGCATGCGGTCAGTACCATCGCAGCCGTGACCATTCCCGCCACCAAAGCTATACGCCATGTCTTCATCACTCTGATTCCCTGATATCGTAAATACATTGATTTCTCAATATATTGATTTAAAGAAAAAAACAGTATGTCTCTCGATTACGCGAGTCAAATAACTCCGCGTTCTATCAATATGCCTTTCATCATTCGGTCAGTGAGTGTGGTGAATGTGTTAAGCCGATTCCATTTTAATTATCTGCTATTGCTCGCCTCTTGATTCCCCCGCATTATGACGCTTTGATGACTTTGGATTTACACGGCGAAACCATGATTAATGTGGCTTTGGTTGACGATCACATCGTTGTACGGTCTGGCTTTGCACAGCTTCTGGCATTAGAGAATGACATTCAGGTCGTTGGACAATATGCCTCGGCGGCACAGGCGTGGCCGCATCTACTCAAACAGCCGATTGACGTTGCCGTGATTGATATCGCCATGCCGGATGAAAGCGGCCTATCGTTATTAACCCGCCTGCGTCAGCAGTGCCCTCAGTTTCGCGCCATTATTCTGAGCATTTACGATACCACCGCATTTGTACAAAGCGCGCTGGACGCGGGCGCAGGCGGCTATCTCACAAAGCGCTGCGGCCCGGAAGAGTTAGTACAGGCAGTTCGCGTGGTCAGCAGCGGCGGTATTTATCTGTGTGCCGATGCCCTGCACGCCATCCGCCACCAGCAGCAGCCACCGAAAGAGCTGCTGGCACTGACTCCACGCGAGCGGGAGATATTCAGCCTGCTGATCAACGGGATTAGTGTGAAAAGCATCGCTGAACAGCTTGAACTCAGCCATAAAACCGTCCACGTACACCGCGCCAATATTCTCAGCAAATTGCAATGTGAATCTACGGTAGAACTGGTGCACTTTGCACTACAGCACCAACTTCTGGCCGGGAAATAAACTATGCGTCGCCTGCACGTCATCGGTATGACGCTGTTTCTGGCCTTTTTCTATAGTCTGACCTGGCTGGCGCTGTGGACCATCAGTTTCTATTTGAGCAACAACGGCCAACAGGCACTGCTGCTGTTACCACAAGGGTTACGGCTGGCGCTGATGATTTTGCTGCCGCGCAAATACTGGCCGACCTTGCTACTCTCAGAAATCGCTATTCAGAGCTGGCTTATCAGCGAGCAGCTCATGACGCGTTCGCTGATACTGCTTTCCCCGTTCCTCAGCCTGATTCCGGCCATCATCACGCATAAAATCTGGCATCGCTATACGCTTTATTGGCAACGCCTGCTGCTGTTGCTGTCAGCGCTGACGCTCAACACGATTCTGCACGGCATCGCCATTGGCCCCTGGTTGCATTCGCAGCTGACGCAGACGCTGCTAGCCACGTTTACCGGCGGCGTCCTGCTGATTCCGTTCATCTATCTGCTGTACGAATACATCAAGCAGCAGCACTTGCAGACGCTGCTGGCGCAGGAGATCCCCGATCCGCCGCTGCGTACCTCGCTGCTGATTTGGTGCTCGCTGTTTTTTTCTATCGGCGTTTGCCTGCAAATGGCGTTCACACCTGAGATGGAACGGCTGCTGTTGATCTTCGTTTTTCTGCCCAACGTGGTGATGGCGTATAAATTCGGCTGGCAAGGCGGCGTGCTCTCCGCCGTACTCGGCAGCCTGATGATTGCCGTCACGCGGCAGTTGAGCGGAGCCTTCGACGATCTGCGCGAGCTGGAACTCTTTCTGTCCACGCAGGCATTGCTCGGTATTGGGCTGGGGATCGCCATCAGCCGCCAGCAACAGCTGGCACAGCGGCTCCTGCGCTATCGTCAGCAGTTGGAGCAGGAGCTGAAAACCCGGCGGCGGCTCATGGAGCGCATCATCCATACCGAAGAGGCCGTGCGCAAAGATATCGCGCGCGAGCTGCACGATGACATCGGCCAAAATATCACCGCCATTCAGATTCAGGCCATGCTGGTAAAACACAGCGCGCCTGCTGACGCCGCCCAGCATGCTGCCGCACAAATCAGCGAGCTGTCGCGTCGCATCCACCACACCACGCGCCAGCTTTTGCGCCAACTGCGCCCGCCGGTGCTGGATGAGATGGTGCTGGATAAAGCGCTGCATCATCTGGCGGATGAATTCGCCTTCGCCGCGCGCGGCATCCAGTTTCAGTTGGATTATCAGCTTCCCACACCTCCGCACGATGACGTGGTGGTTTTCACCCTCTATCGACTGGTGCAGGAACTGCTGAATAACATCAATAAACACGCCAGTGCCACGCAGATTACGGTTCGGCTTTCTCAGCAAGATAACCTGATTACGCTTGACGTCATTGATAATGGCGTAGGCATTGCACAAAAAGACAGGTCAAATCCCACAAGCGGCGGCTTCGGCCTGCGGGGTATCGAGGAACGCGTTCAGGCGCTGGGCGGTCACTGGCTGGTGAAAACCGCGACCAGCGGTGAATCCACCACGCCGAATGGCACACACATAATTGTTAACCTGCCCACAAAATTTAAACAAAAAGACGATTAGCTAGGAATTATTCCTAGTCACCTAAAACCTTGTCTCATCCTTTTTAATTCGCATCCCCCTACTCTTCTCTCAACGCGACGGAGAACCCCATGCAGGCACCCATGTTTTCTACGGGACAGGTTTCAACGGGACAGCTTTCACCCACACAGATCAGCCAGCGCTATCGCTACTGGCGAACGCGGTTGCTGATTTCCATGGTCATCGGGTACGCCACGTTTTACCTGACGCGCAAAAGCATCAACTTCGTCATGCCGGTGATGCAGTTGGAATTAGGGTTAAGCAAAGGCGATATCGGTCTGCTGGAGACGCTGTTTTATCTCTGTTACGGCGCGTCCAAATTTATTTCCGGCATCGTGTGCGATCGCAGTCAGGTGCGCTGGTTTATGGGTGTCGGGCTGATGATTACCGGGGTGCTGAACATTCTGTTCATGTACTGCCAGTCGCTTACGGGGTTACTGATTGTCTGGGCGCTGAACGGGTTCTTTCAGGGCTGGGGTTGGCCCCCTTGCGCCAGACTGCTGAGCAGTTGGTATTCGCGCAATGAGCGCGGCCTCTGGTGGGGATGCTGGAATACGTCGATCAATATTGGCGGCGCTGCGGTTCCCCTGCTCGCAGGCTATCTGGCCTCCGAATGGGGATGGCAGGCCGCGCTGCTGGTGCCGGGCATCATTGGTATTGTGATTGGGCTGTGGCTGTGTTGGCAACTGTGCGACAAGCCGCAGCAACAGGGATTGCCGAGCGTCGGTCAGTGGCGACGCGATGCGCTGGAGCTTCGTCAGGAGCAGCAGAGTCCGCCGATGCCGATGCGCCAGATTCTGCGCGATGCGATTCTGCGTAACCGTACCATCTGGCTGCTCGGGTTCTCCTACATTCTGGTGTACCTGATTCGTATCGCACTGAATGACTGGGGGAACATCTGGCTGTCGGAGAGCCACGGTTTCAACCTGCTGAGCGCGAACGCCACGCTGTCGCTGTTTGAACTCGGTGGATTGCTGGGGGCGCTGTTTGCCGGTTGGGGTTCGGACCTGCTGTTTCGTGGTCAACGCGCACCGATGATTTTGCTGTTTGCACTCGGGCTGTTTTTAACCATGACCGCGCTGTGGCTGGCACCGATTCACCACTACTCACTGCTCGCGGCCTGTTTCTTCAGTATCGGTTTTTTTGTTTTTGGACCACAGATGTTGATCGGCCTGGCTGCGACGGAATACAGCCATAAGGATGCCGCAGGTACGGTGACGGGTTTTCTGGCGTTGTTTGCCTATCTGGGGGCAGCGCTGGCGGGCTGGCCACTGGCACAGGTTCTGCAACACTACGGATGGTCGGGATTTTTTACTCTGCTGGCGTTGGCTTCAGCCTGCATCGGACTGTTACTGATACCGCTGCTGATGGCAGGTGTCAGCCGCCGGGAACGTTTGATGACATCAAAATAGCGATAACAATCAATAAATAGATAAGAGAAGGAAAACATCATGAAACTGCGTACCTTAACTACCCTCATCGCCGCTGGACTGACCGTTGCTGCCATTACCACCACCACAGCACGTGCCGAAGGACGCCTAGTCATTTACTGTAGCGCCACCAACGCCTTCTGCGAGGAAGAAGCCAAGGCCTTCGGTGAAAAACACAACGTGAAAACCTCCTTTATCCGCAACGGTTCCGGCAGTACGCTGGCGAAAGTCGATGCGGAGAAGAAAAACCCGCAGGCTGACGTCTGGTACGGCGGCACACTTGATCCGCAGTCCCAAGCGGGCGAAATGGATCTGCTGGAGCCCTATCAGTCTAAAAACCTCGATCAGATCATGCCGCAATTCCGCGATCCCGCGAAACGTAAAGGCAACTACTCGTCCGCTGTTTACGTCGGCATTCTTGGCTTTGGCGTCAACACCGATCGCCTGAAAGAGAAAAACCTGCCCGTTCCACAGTGCTGGAAAGATCTGACCAACCCGGTTTACAAAGGCGAAATTCAGATTGCCGACCCACAAAGCTCTGGTACGGCCTATACCGCACTGGCGACCTTCTCCCAGCTTTGGGGTCAGGATCAAGCCTTTGATTACCTGAAGAAACTGAATGCCAATGTGTCGCAGTACACCAAATCCGGTATTGCCCCAGCACGTAACGCCGCACGTGGCGAAACTGCTATCGGCATCGGCTTCCTGCATGACTACTCGCTGGAAAAAGAGAAAGGCGCGCCGCTGACGCTGATCTCCCCCTGTGAAGGCACTGGCTATGAAATTGGCGGCGTCAGCATCCTGAAAGGCGCGCGCAATATGGATAACGCCAAGCTGTTCGTTGACTGGGCGCTATCAAAAGAAGCTCAGGAACTCTCCTGGAAGAAAGGTCAGTCCTACCAGATTCTGACCAACACTACCGCCGAAGCGTCTCCGCTGTCGCTGAAATTGCAGGATCTGAAACTGATCAACTACGACATGGACAAATACGGCGCAGCAGATGTGCGTAAGGATCTGATTTCTAAGTGGGTTAACGAAGTCAAAATGGGCCAATAATCTCTCGATTTATTGCCCTTGATTCCTTGTTCTTGATCCATTGAGAAAATGACGGGAACACGGCAGCAACGCTAATTTGCGTGTCACTTAATGCCGTGTTCTCAGCATCGCTGATTGACCATGACTCAATATTATTCACCACCAATACCTGTGACGATTCAATCTCATAAAACAACTTCATAAAACTTGCACGCACCAGGGAACCATATGTCACACACACTCACTCTTTCACCGACGCCTAAGCGGGATCCCGTTTTCCTGTGGCTGGCGCTGATTGCGGCAACCTTTTTGCTGCTGCCAGCGTGGAGCCTGGATTACGGCCTGCTGGATGCCTCACGCGATGAACTGCTGGCAGCTTACAGCTGGTCGAGCCTGAATATCAGCCTGCTGTGGTTCCTGCTCCCGTTAGGGTTGCTGGCACGTCCACTGCTTACGCCCGGCCGGGAACAGCGTGGTCGCCACCGTTTTGATGCCACCTACGCGTTGTTCTGTGCGCTTTTCGTGGTCATCAGTGCCACGGTGGAAGGACGCGGAATGGGCTATGGCACTATCGCCCTGTTTGTCGCGCTGAGTGCGATTATTACACTGGCGCTGTCGCGGCTTGACTGGCTGGGTGGCGATCGCTTCGTCATCGGCTCGCTCATCAGCATCATCGCGCTGATTGGCGTGTTTATTCTTTACCCCAGCATCGCCATCTTTATCCCGATGTTCACCAACGACAGCGGTGAATTCGCGCCGCTGGCGTTTATGCAGATTCTGGGTCAGGCACACATTTTACGGGTGATCTGGAACTCATTCCTGCTGTCTGTTGCCGTGGGTATCGGCTGTACTTTCTTCGGTATGGTGCTAGCGATCTACACCTCGCGCATCGCCCGCCGCTCCGCGATTATCGGCCGTATTTTCTCCATTCTGCCTATCGTTACGCCGCCGTTTGTCGTCGGGTTAGGTGTAACGCTGATGATGGGTCGCTCCGGTTATGTCACCGAGCTGATGGTGGATTGGTTCGGGCTGACGAACACCAACTGGCTGTACGGTTTTACCGGCATCTGGCTGGCGCAGGTGCTCGCCTTCACGCCCATGTCGTTTATGATTCTGGAAGGCGCGATGAAGACGATTCATCCGTCGCTGGAAGAAGCCTCATACACCCTGCGTGCCAACCGTTATCAAACCTTTCAGCGGGTTTTCCTGCCGTTACTGAAACCGGCGCTCGCCAACTCGTTCCTGATTGTGATCGTCCAATCGCTGGCCGACTTCAGTAACCCGCTGGTACTGGGCGGTAACTTCGACGTACTCGCCACCCAGATTTACTTCTACATCACCGGTGCACAGCTGGATTATCAGTCAGCCAGTACGCTCGGCGTTATCCTGCTGCTGTTCTCACTGGCCGTGTTCTGCGTACAGTATCTGTGGATCGGTAAACGCTCCTACGTCACGATTTCCGGTAAATCCTACCGGGGTGATGTGCAGCCGCTGCCCGTTTCGCTGGTGTGGATCGTCAGCATTCTGCTCTATGTCTGGATTGCCTTTAACGTTCTGCTGTACGGCAGCATTTTCTACGGCAGCTTCACCGTTAACTGGGGTGTGGATTACACCTTGACGCTGGACAACTTCAGCAAGCTGTTCGGTCAAGGCTTTAGCGACGGCGCCTGGCCTTCCCTGCTGGATACGCTGCTGTTCGCGGGTATCGCCGCCCCGATTACGGCACTGTTCGGGCTGCTTATCGCCTACATCGTGGTACGCCAACAGTTCTACGGCAAGAAAGCTATCGAGTTCACCACTATGCTGTGCTTTGCGGTACCGGGCACCGTTGCTGGTGTGTCTTATATTCTGGCCTTTAACAGCGCGCCGGTTTACTTAACGGGAACGGCGGTGATCGTCATCATGTCGATGGTGATGCGTAACGTGCCGGTCGGTATTCGTGCGGGTATTGCTGGGCTGGGGCAGTTGGATAAATCGCTCGATGAGGCATCGCTCAGTCTGCGCGCGGGTTCGATGCGCACGGTGTTCTATATTCTGCTTCCACTGCTGCGTCCGGCCATTTTGTCCGCGCTGATTTACAGCTTCGTGCGCGCTATTACCACCGTTAGCGCGATTATCTTCCTGGTTACGCCAGACACCCGCGTCGCCACGTCTTACATCCTTAACCGCGTGGAAGACGGTGAATACGGTATGGCGATTGCCTACGGCTCCATCCTGATTGTGGTCATGCTGGCCATTATTTTCCTGTTCGATTATCTGGTCGGTGAAGCGCGGGTTTCCCGCTCAAAAGCCAAGAATAGTGACTAAGCGGAGTGATTACCTTGAATACTGAAAAAAACTTTGTTGAACTGAAGCACGTCACTAAACGTTTCGGCAACAACACCGTCATTGATGATTTGAATCTGGCGATCCCACAGGGAAAAATGGTCACGCTGCTGGGGCCGTCTGGCTGCGGTAAAACCACGGTACTCCGAGCGGTTGCTGGTTTGGAAAAACCAACAGAAGGACAAATTTTTATCGATGGCGAAGACGTCACCGAGCGCTCCATTCAGCAGCGCGATATCTGCATGGTGTTCCAGTCTTACGCCCTCTTCCCACACATGTCGCTGGGGGAAAATATCGGTTACGGGCTGAAAATGCTCGGTCGCCCAAAGGCAGAAATCAATCAGCGCGTAAAAGAAGCACTGGCACTGGTCGATCTGGAAGGGTTTGAAGATCGCTACGTCGACCAGATTTCCGGCGGACAGCAACAGCGTGTCGCGCTGGCACGTGCGCTGATCCTTAAACCTAAAGTCCTGCTGTTCGATGAGCCACTGAGTAACCTCGACGCCAACCTGCGCCGCAGTATGCGTGAGAAAATCCGCGAACTTCAGCAGCAGTTCAATATCACTTCGCTGTATGTGACGCACGATCAGAGCGAAGCCTTTGCGGTATCCGATATGGTTCTGGTCATGAACAAAGGCAAAATCATGCAGTTGGGCGCACCGCAGGAGCTCTACCGCCACCCAGCTTCCCGCTTCATGGCCAGCTTTATGGGGGATGCCAATATCTTCCCTGCCACCTTCACGGCAGACAGCGTGAACATCTACGGTTATCTCATTCCGCGTCCGCAGGGCTTTGCAGCTGGATTAAGCGAATCGACCGTCGGTATTCGCCCGGAAGCCATTACGCTCAGCCATCAGGGTGAAGAGAGCCAGCGCTGCACGATCACGCAGGTCGCCTACATGGGGCCGCAGTACGAAGTACAGGTCGACTGGCACGGACAGTCGATGCTGTTGCAGGTTAACGCGACCCAGCTTCAGCCGAATCCGGGCGACAGCTACTATCTGCAAATCCACCCTTACGGTATGTTTGTGTTGTCGGAGCAGTAAACATCGGATAACTCATTATCCACCACAAACCGGGAGCGCTTGTTCCCGGTTTTACTTTTTACAAACACCTAAAAACGCCTACAAACGTCAGCTTCTCTTCGGCCTGCTTTTGATTGTGCCGGAATACATACGCCTGTTACGGATTACCCACGCGATTTGTTATGATGATGCTCTTTCACGCATGGAATCACGCTCGGAATAGCCACGATGAAACAGAAACCCATAACACTAAATGATGTCGCCGAGTACGCAGGGGTTTCCTATCAGACGGTTTCCCGCGTGCTGAATCAGGCGCCTCATGTTTCATCCCGCACTCGCAGTAAAGTAGAAGAGGCGATGGCAGCGCTTAACTACACGCCTAACCGCGTCGCACAGCAACTGGCAGGGAAAACCATCACCACGCTGGGGCTCGTTACCTCCGATCTTTCACTGCACGCGCCTTCCCAAATTGCCGCAGCGATCAAAAGTACCGCCAGCCAGTTAGGTATTAACATCGTGATGTCCATGCCGAGCTGCCCGGATGTCAACGCCTGCAATAACGCCGTTAACGACCTGCTTTCTCAGCGGGTCAGTGGTGTTATCGTCAATGTCCCGCTCTCATCGGATGACGTCGCCCATATTAGCCAGACCTGTGCCGATACGCCCGTCCTGTTTATGGATGCCGATCCGCATACCGACATACTCAACGTCATGTTCGATCCCGATCACGGCGCACGTTTGGCTATCTCGCATCTCGTGCAACTGGGGCACCAGCACATCGCCCTGTTGACAGGGCCAATGACCTCGATTTCCGCTCGCCTGCGCTATGAAGGCTGGCTGGCTGAGCTGGAAAAACAGCAACTCGCCCCTGCTTCGGTGCTGCACGGAGATTGGAGCGCCGCTTCCGGTTACCACCAGACTCTGGCCCTGCTGGGGCAATCTTTGCGCGTATCCGCCATTGTTGTGGCGAACGATCAAATGGCGCTTGGCGTTCTGCGCGCACTGCACGAATATGGCCTTCGCGTGCCGGAGCAGATGTCAGTTATCGGCTTTGACGATACTCAGGACAGCGCGTATTACACCCCGCCACTGACAACCATTCGTCAGGATTTCAGACAATTAGGTAAAGAAGGCGTCACTCGCTTACTCGCTACGCTGCGCGATCCTACTCAGGGTACGTCACTGCTGTTGCCTACCGAGCTGATCGTACGCCATAGCACCGCGGTGCATTCATCAACACATGCCTCCTTGCAAGAGCTCACCAAAAATCTGTTGGACATTACACGCCAGCTCCAGAGGCTGTAATCCTTTACACAACAGTTCCTTTTTCACTGTCGATGCCAAACCCTAACAAAATAAGATGATAAACAATAAGTTATTTATCATCCTTCGTTGATTTATTGCGTAGCGCTTTCCAAACTCAATGTTCTCTCATTCTTTTTACAAACGATCTTTGTGATCGCTTCCACTTTATTGCCACGTTCCACTTTACTCGCCTTGATGAGTCGATATGTTATGAGCAATACAAATTGTGAGCGAATAACAATTAAAAAAACCATCACAGTGAAAGACTCAAAACGTTCAGGAGCCAAGCCATCATGAGCGATACCGTTTTACCGTATCCAGTGCGCCATAGCGCCACGCTGCAAGACATCCTTGCCCGACGCGATTGGGAAAACCCAGCCTGTACTCACTATCAGAGGCTTCCTGCGCATCCGCCGTTTAACAGCTGGCGCAGCGTAGCTGCCGCACAGCAGGATGAACCTTCTCAGCGGCTTCGCCGCCTGAATGGCGAATGGACGTTTAGCTATTTCACTCGCCCGGAAGCCGTGCCGGAAAGCTGGCTACAGCAGGATCTACCTGGTTCCGCTACCATTCCGGTTCCTTCGAACTGGCAGTTACAGGGCTATGACGCTCCGATTTATACCAACGTAAAATATCCGATCCCTGTCAATCCCCCTTATGTGCCAAAAGACAATCCCACTGGTTGTTACTCGCTCACTTTCAAGGTCAATCATGACTGGATCAGCAGCGGGCAAATCCGGATTATCTTTGATGGTGTTAACTCCGCGTTTTACCTCTGGTGTAACGGTCACTGGGTGGGGTATTCACAGGATAGCCGCCTGCCTGCGGAGTTTGATATTGGCCGCTATCTGACGACCGGAGAGAATCGGCTGGCCGTCATGGTGTTACGTTGGTCTGACGGCAGCTACCTGGAAGATCAGGATATGTGGCGTATGAGCGGTATTTTCCGCGGCGTCACGCTTCTCCATAAACCGACCGTTCACCTCAGCGATATCCAACTGACTACGCCGCTCAGTGCCGATTTCCGCCACGGTACGCTGGATATTCAGGTAAAGGCAACACTCCCCGAAGCTGAAGCCAAAAACCATCGCGTCCACGCACAACTCTGGCGCGGCAACCACCTTATCGGCGAAACGCGACAGACGTTTGGCAATGACATTATCGATGAACGCGGTGTCTACCACGACAAAGCTTCGCTCCGCATTGATGTATCACAACCCGACCTGTGGAGCGCCGAACTGCCGCACCTCTATCGTGCTGTCATCTCATTGGAAACATCGGAAGGCGGGCTAGTCGAAGCGGAAGCCTATGATGTCGGTTTCAGAAAAGTAGAAATCCGCAGCGGTCTGCTGTTGCTGAACGGTCAACCGCTGCTGATCCGCGGTGTTAACCGCCATGAACATCACCCGCAGCACGGTCAGGTCATGGATGAAGACACGATGCGGCGCGATATTATGCTGATGAAGCAGCATAATTTTAATGCGGTGCGTTGCTCACATTATCCCAACCATCCGCTCTGGTATCGGTTGTGCGATCGCTACGGCCTGTATGTTATGGATGAAGCGAACATTGAGACACACGGTATGCAGCCAATGAATCGTCTGTCTGACGATCCTGTCTGGTTGCCAGCCTACAGCGAACGCGTATCGAGAATGGTACAGCGCGACCGCAACCATCCCTGCATCATTATCTGGTCATTGGGTAACGAATCCGGCTATGGCGCAAACCATGATGCGCTCTATCAGTGGATCAAACACCACGATCCGACGCGTCCCGTACATTACGAAGGCGGCGGCGCGAACAGTCGTGCAACCGATATTGTGTGCCCCATGTACGCCCGCGTGGATGAAGATCAGCCCTTCCCCAGCGTGCCCAAATGGTCGATCACCAAATGGATCAGCCTGCCGGACGAACATCGCCCACTTATCCTCTGCGAATATGCGCACGCGATGGGCAACAGCCTGGGAGGGTTCGCCCGCTACTGGCAGGCATTCCGTCAATATCCTCGGTTGCAGGGCGGATTTATCTGGGACTGGGTCGATCAGGCATTGACCCGCTACGACGAACAAGGCGATCCCTACTGGGCGTACGGCGGAGATTTTGGCGACGCGCCTAACGATCGCCAGTTCTGCCTGAATGGCCTGCTTTTTCCCGATCGCACTCCACATCCCAGCCTGTATGAAGCCCAACGGGCACAGCAGCCCATTCAATTCGCCTGGCAGGCAGAGTCCCCGTGTGAGCTGCACGTCACTAGCGAATACCTGTTTCGCCATACGGACAATGAGCAGTTGAACTGGAGCATCACGCTGGGCGATAAAACGCTCGCAGAAGGTTCGCTACCGCTGACATTCGCGCCGCAGACCACCCAGACTCTCACGCTACTGGAGGCGCTTCCCGCCGTCGAACGTTCAGGGGAGCTTTGGCTCAATGTTGAAATCGTACAGCCCAAAGCCACCGCTTGGTCAGAGGCAAACCACCGCTGCGCATGGGATCAATGGCAGCTTCCTGCACCACTTCATCTTCCCGATGCCTCCTGTTCCGGGCAGAAGAACGCCCCCGTTCTGCGATCGTCCGATGCGTACTTCGATATCGTTCAGGGCGAACAACACTGGCGCTTTAACCGCCAGAGCGGCTGGCTGGAACAGTGGTGGACAGCCGACACGCCAGCACTGTTAACCCCGTTGCAAGATCAGTTTGTCCGGGCACCGCTGGATAACGACATCGGCATCAGCGAAGTGGATCGCATCGACCCGCGTGCCTGGGCCGAACGCTGGAAATCCGCCGGGCTTTATCAATTACAGACGCAGTGTGTCGCCATTCAGGCTGACCAACTCGCCGATGCCGTGCACATTGTCACCGAGCACGTATTCCGCCATGCCGGACAGATCCTGCTACAGAGTAAAAAACGTTGGCGGATTGATTCTCACGGCATCGTGACCGTTGATGTCAACGTGGATGCCGCCACCGTATTGCCGTCATTAGCCAGAGTGGGGTTGAGCTGCCAGTTAGCCGACGTAGCGCCTCAGGTCAGTTGGGTCGGACTTGGGCCACATGAAAATTACCCAGACCGACAGCTGGCTGCACAGCATGGACACTGGAGCCTGCCGCTGGATGACCTTCATACGCCCTACATTTTCCCGTCAGAAAACGGGCTGCGTTGCAACACTCGCTCGCTGACGTACGGCAAATGGACAATCACTGGACATTTCCACTTTGGGTTAAGCCGCTATGGGTTAACGCAGTTAATGACGTGTACTCACCATCATTTATTAGAAAAGGAAAAAGGCGTTTGGCTCAATCTGGATGGCTTCCATATGGGAATTGGCGGCGATGATTCCTGGAGCCCTAGCGTTCATTGCGATGACTTACTCACGGCGACACATTATCACTATCGCATCGCACTTCAGCAAAGCTAACCATATTGAGATGAACAAGCAGTATTCAAAAACAACGAAAGAGCGCGGATATATACCCTAAATAATCCAGGTTACATGCGGGCTACAATCGAACGCATTCTCAGGCGCTTACATCAATAAGTGATTCGGGTGACTGACAAATCTGCCGGGAGCAGATTTGAACGCTGCTAGCAGCGGCCCTTTAGGGCGAGGCCCACGACGGGCCGAGTATTTGAGCGTAGCCAACACACCTGCGGCTTGAAGTATGACGGGTATAATTCCTATCGGAGGATAGCATCATGTACTACCTACATAATAAGAACTTCTGGATATTCGGCCTGTTTTTCTTTTTCTACTTCTTCATCATGGGGGCTTATTTTCCATTCTTTCCTATTTGGCTTCACGATATCAACCAAATAAGTAAAAGTGATACGGGAATTATCTTCGCCTGTATTTCCTTTTTTGCCCTGCTATTTCAACCTATATTTGGCTTGCTATCCGATAAATTAGGATTGAGAAAACACCTGCTATGGATTATTACCATTATGCTCGTGTTTTTTGCTCCGTTCTTTATTTATGTTTTTGGCCCATTACTGAAATACAATATCGTGTTAGGTTCTATCGTCGGCGGAATTTATCTGGGCTTTATCAACAACGGCGGTGCACCGGCCATTGAAGCCTATATCGAGAAAGTCAGCCGCCGCAGCCAGTTTGAATTTGGCCGTGCACGTCTGTTCGGCTGCCTCGGTTGGGCGCTCTGCGCATCTATCGTCGGGATTATGTTTACCATCAATAACCAGTTTGTTTTCTGGCTTGGTTCCGCGTGTGCCGTCATCCTCGCCATCCTGCTACTGTTGGCGAAACCGGAGGTCTCTTCCAGCGCGTTCGTTGCCGATCAAGTTGGCTCTAACCAGAAACCCTTTAGCCTGAAAATGGCAGCCGAGCTGTTAAAAGAACGTAAGATCTGGTTCCTGACCCTCTATGTCGTCGGCGTGTCATGCACCTATGATGTGTTCGATCAGCAGTTTGCCAACTTCTTCACCTCGTTTTTCGAAACCCGGCAGGAAGGCACAATAGTATTTGGCTACGTCACTACGCTGGGTGAATTGCTTAATGCCACCATCATGTTTTTTGCGCCGCTGATAGTGAACCGTATCGGCGGTAAAAACGCCCTGCTCATCGCTGGGACGATTATGTCAGTACGCATCATTGGCTCCGCCTTTGCCAGTTCCGTACTGGAAGTCATTGTGCTGAAAACGCTGCACATGTTTGAAGTGCCGTTCCTGATTGTCGGCTGCTTCAAATACATCACCACGGTCTTTGAAGTCCGCTTTTCCGCGACGATTTATCTGGTGTGTTTCTGCTTCTTTAAACAGATATCAATCATTTTCATGTCCATCTTTGCTGGCAATATGTATGACAGCATCGGTTTTCATGGCACTTACCTGATTTTAGGCGGCATTGCCCTCTCCTTCACGGCGGTATCCCTATTCACGCTGTCGGGAAAAGGATCGTTATATGCCTTTTCCGACAAACAAAAAGCACCGGTGAATACACTCTAACGCTGCCAGGACACGATAAAATGCCGGTATTTGCCAAAAATATCGGCAGATTGCACATTCTCTCACCGAACAGTGCAATTTTGTGGTTTACGCCTTTGACATGCGCGGCACACGCCGTTATCATGCGCCCCGTTCACACGATTCCTCTGTAGTTCAGTCGGTAGAACGGCGGACTGTTAATCCGTATGTCACTGGTTCGAGTCCAGTCAGAGGAGCCAATTTAGAGAAAGCAGACGTTCACTGACGTCTGCTTTTTTGCTTTTTATCAATTGGTTATCCCCTTCTTTAGGTTCGCCCTCGTTCACCAAAAAACACTCGAAGCCATACCCTTTTGCTGGTAAAAATACTGGTAAAGCTGGTTCGATTTCGTTTTTACCAGCAATCAGAGGGAGCCGTCATGTCACTTACTGATACTAAAGTAAAAAATGCTAAGCCGTCAGAAAAGGCGGTAAAGCTTACTGACGGGTTCGGCCTCTACCTGCTGGTTCATCCCAACGGTTCAAAATACTGGCAGTTAGGCTATCGCTTTGAAGGGAAACAGAAAGTGTTTTCCATTGGTGTCTACCCTGCTGTTTCACTGGCTGATGCAAGGCAACGCCGGGATGAAGCGAAAAAGCTGTTAGCGGCTGGCATTGACCCTTCTGCTAAAAAGCAGGAAGACAAGCTGGAAAACAGTGGCGCGTTCTCTTTTGAGACCATCGCACGACAGTGGCACAGCACCAATAAAAAGTGGTCAGCAGATTATGGGGCCAAAATTCTCCGCACTTTTGAAACCTATATCTTCCCTGTTATTGGCAAACGCCATGTTGCTGAACTGAAAACTCGTGATTTACTGGTGCCGATCAAGGCCGTTGAAGACAAGAGTTATAACGAAGTGGCAATGCGTCTGAAACAACGCACTACCGCTATCATGCGTTACGCCGTTCAGCAGGGCATTATCGACTACAACCCCGCACAGGAAATGTCAGGGGCCGTTAACACGGGTAAACGTCAACATCGTCCTGCTTTGCCGTTTGAACGCTACCATGAGTTTTTAGGACGCGTTGACAGTTATAAAGGCCGGTTGCTCACCCGACTGGCGGTGAAACTTACCCTGCTGATTTTTATCCGTTCCAGCGAACTTCGGTTTGCCCGCTGGTCAGAAATCGATTTTAAAAAATCGTTATGGACGATACCGGAAGAGCGCGAAGCGGTTAAAGGAGTGAAAAACTCACACCGTGGAGCCAAAATGAAAACCCGGCATTTGGTGCCACTCAGTCAACAGGCCGTTGCCATTCTCAAAGAGATACAGCAAATCAGTGGCGACCATGACTTCGTTTTCATTGGCGATCACTATGCCGATAAGCCTATGAGTGAAAACACGGTCAACAAGGCGTTACGCACAATGGGCTACGACACCCGGAAGGACGTCTGCGGTCATGGCTTCCGTACAATGGCGTGTAGCGCCCTGATAGAGTCTGGCTTATGGTCAAAAGACGCCGTTGAACGCCAGATGGGGCATCAGGAACGCAATAATGTTCGTGCTGCCTATATCCATCAGGCCGAGCATCTGGACGAGCGCAGGCTTATGCTGCAATGGTGGGCTGATTTTCTGGATGCTAACCGGGAAGGCATGGTCAGGCCGTTTGAGTTTGCGCAGAAGGGATAAGATTCAAAAGGGGCTGTCAGCCCCTTATTCATTATAAAGAAGTCAGCACCAAAGAGTTACTGTTTGCACCACTGGCACAAGCCGTTGTTGTGGCAGCGACATCAAGAGTTGCTCCCGCTGCCTTAACAGTGGTTGTACCGACTTTCGCCACATAGAAATTGCCTGCCGCCGCTGCGATTATTTTTGTACATTCAGCCGCAGGAATATTGGCATAGGTAATGGTAAATGCAGAGTTAGCTACACCACTGGGACTTTCTGTTGACGTAGCTAACGTTACGTTCCCTTTAAACACATTGATAACAGAAGTGCCATTCAACATGTTATCAGGGAAGATTTTCGCATTCGTTGCCACGGTATTGGTTAAACCGGAATAACTGGATGCCGAAGTATAAAGCGCCTTAACACCTGCCTGTATCGTGGCAATATTTTTTGATTCCGCTTCGGCTCGTTGTGATGCCTGCACTTTTGGATAAACGATAAAAGCGCCGACAACCAATGCCGCAATAATACCTAACACCAATAGTAGCTCTAAAAGTGAGAATCCTTTTTTATTTTTATTTCTTAAAAATGTTGTTTTCATTTATTATCTCCTTTTTATTTCAATAATTAAATAAGAGATAGAACAAATGAAAAGCAAGTCAACGAACAACAGAAAATATCTTCTATATTCCTGATGACCGGCATACCTAATGTGCAATAATAAAATAAATTTGAAAATGAAAATGTTTGATGATTAAGTGTTTATTAAAAAAGGAGAAAGCATGATAAACATTTATTCAGTATTAGCCACGATTTTTCATATATTAAGTATTGTTTCAGGTGTTATAGCTCTACTCATGTGCTACAAGGCAAGAGTGTTTTATGGAGAGGAATATGACATTAATAAAGCAAAGCAATTAACGAAATCTGTAGATGAAAATATGTCATTTTCACATATGAAGAGCAAATACATATTACGCATAATGATTGTTTTCTGTCTCTTCTTGACGATGAGTTTTGGGTGTATAGTTAGCACTCTGCTCAATCCATATGTGCTTGCAACACATTTGTGTGCTCTATGACCTTTACTGTTAATATTTAGGCTATTATTTTGTTATGAATATTTCACATTATTAAAGAAACGCATATCAAACTAAGTAAAAAAAGTGAAAACAAAAACCAAATCATCATCAATTAATAGATGATTAATCCGAAACAAACTCAAGCATGATTTTTTTATTGAACTTTTAATCACTCCCAGCGATAGTTTTCACCATCTATAACTATGCAATGGTGATGAATACAACAATGAGTAAATTTAGAGATATTAACGTTAAAGGTAGTGATAATTCTAATAATAACAATGTAAATCAAAAAAACAGTGGTGGTAATAATGTACAGAACACAACCATAGTAAATAAAACAACCAATAACAACTATAATAATACGTCTAATGGTCAAGACCCATCTGGACTTGGTGCCATAGCAATAGCGGGTTCTTTTGGTCTACTATTTGCCATCTGGACCATGTTTACAAACTTAGAAAAAATCTATTCAGTACTCAAAATCGGTGCTATCACATCTCCATTACTGGCAATTTTATCTATAGTAATACTGGTATTTCGCAATGAAATGGAAGTAAACGACATTCTCCGGACTGGATCGTCGTTGATATTAGGTAGTGCGATATTTCTTCTAAATGAATTTTTTAATGTTCAGGCTCCTCAAGACATTATAGATCTTTCATATAGAGCTAAATCTGTGTGGGATTTTTGGGGCGGGCTAAACGAACATGGGAAAAACGTATCCATATCAATGCTGGTATCAAGTATTTTAATTGCGCTGTCCGTAATAATTAATTATTTCATATCAATCAGGCAGTTTTTATATTCTTTATCGAACTCGGCTATGACGGGCTTCTGGTTTTCAATGTTTAAGCTTACTGGTTTTTTCAGAATCAGGATATCGGGAACAATAATAATAGCCTTTGCTATTTTTAGCCTACTCGCATTGCAAGGATACATTTTTAACTTAAACTTTAGTTAACCCTCTCTTCGCCAAATAAAAAGGAGGCCATTACAGCCTCCCCAAAACAAGGACTCTCTTTATTTAATAAAGCGAGAGAAACTTTACTTCGTGATCATGTTGTATAATTTAATTTTTATTCTGTCAACAGTAGCCGTAAAATCAACCACATTTTATTTTAGAAACATTGCTGATTGTATATACCTGCCATTCTCCTCCTCCACTATCGCCCCATGACTCAGAATCGATGAGGGATAACTGTGCAGGCGTCACCCAACCATTATAATAATTTCGCCCACTTCTGTAACTGCCTTTATATCCCACCGTACCATAATAAGCAAAAATTGCCGTTCCGTCAGGGCAATAATTATGGCTATTATTCTGATCAACATAACTTAAAGACTTTGCAATTTCATCCATTCCAGAACCCGCAGCCCATTTTCCGCTAACGCAGGACAATGTTTTTCCTGTTGTATCTTTGCTGATTAATCCATTTGATGTACAAGTCGCGCCAGCTACTGCCGTCGATGTTGGCTGCAAGTATTGACCAGAAACAGTCTTATCACTCGTAATATTTCCAGATGCCCAAAGCTGTCCATCTTTTTGTAAAGATAATCTTTTTGTAGTCATCCCTGTGCCATCAGCGATATTAAACTCCCCTCTGACCTGAACGGTTCCATGGCTTTGTTGAATAAATCGAACTTTTGCTCAATCTCAGGATCAGATCACGCATT